>NZ_BJTG01000006.1 GCF_013340205.1 Anaeromyxobacter diazotrophicus | reverse complement strand
TTCTCGTCCGAGGGCGCCATCACCACCAGGTTCGGCACGCAGCGCAGGTAGGCGAGGTCGAAGGCGCCCTGGTGCGTCTTGCCGTCGGCCCCCACCAGCCCCCCGCGGTCGAGCGCGAAGGTCACCGGCAGCTTCTGCAGCGCCACGTCGTGGATGATCTGGTCGTAGGCGCGCTGCAGGAAGGTCGAGTAGATGGCCACCACCGGCTTGAGCCCCTCGCACGCCAGCCCGGCCGCGAAGGTCACCGCGTGCTGCTCGGCGATCCCGACGTCGTAGGTCCGGTCCGGGAAGCGCTGCTTCGCCTTGATGAGCCCGGTCCCCTCCAGCATGGCGGCGGTGATGGCCACCACCCGCCCGTCGCGCTCCATCTGCTCGCACAGCGCCTCGGCGAAGAGGTCGGTGTAGCTCTTCACCGCCGCCTTCTTGGCGACCGACTTGCCGGTCGCGACGTCGAAGAAGGAGAGGGCGTGGCCGCGGGTGGCGAGGTCCTTCTCGGCCGGCTGGTACCCCTTGCCCTTGGTGGTGATGGCGTGCACCAGCACCGGGCCATCGCAGCTCTGGACCTTCTTGAAGGTCTCGACCAGCCCCACCACGTCGTGGCCGTCCACCGGGCCCACGTACTGGAAGCCCATCCCCTCGAACAGGATGCCGGGCGACACGAGCGCCTTGGTGGCGTCGATGCCGCGCCGGATCACCTCGATGGCCCGGGCGCCCTTCGGCAGCTCGCGCAGGATCTCCTTCACCGTGCGGCGCCAGCGGTTGTAGGTGCGGGAGGCGAACTTCTTCGTGAACCACTCGGAGAGCGCGCCCACGTTGGGCGAGATCGACATCTCGTTGTCGTTCAGGACCACGAGCAGGTCGCGCGCGAGGTAGCCGGCCTGGTTGAGGCCCTCGAAGGCGGCTCCGCCGGTGAGCGCGCCGTCGCCGACGAGCGCCACCACCTTCCCGGCCTCGTCCTGGAGCCGCCGGCCCTCGATCATCCCGAGCGCGGCGGAGATGGCGGTCGAGGCGTGGCCGACGCCGAACGCGTCGTGCTCCGACTCGTGCCGCTCGGGGAACCCGGCCAGCCCGCCCTCGGTGCGGATGGTCCGGAACCGGTCGCGCCGGCCGGTGAGCAGCTTGTGGGCGTAGGCCTGGTGCCCCACGTCGAAGACGAGCCGGTCCTGCGGCGAGTCGTAGACGTAGTGCAGCGCCACCACCAGCTCCACCGCGCCGAGCGACGAGCCGAGGTGGCCGCCGTTCTTGGCGCAGGTCGCGACGATCTCGTCGCGGATCTCCTGGCACAGCGCCGGCAGCTCCCCCGGCGCGAGGCGCTTCAGGTCCTGGGGCGAGTCGATCGCGTCGAGACGTCTGGACATCGCGTTCACCTCTTCCGCGTCACGACGAACCGCGCCAGCGCGCGCAGCGCCTCGGCGGGCGCGCCGAGCGGCGCCAGGACGGCCAGCGCCTCGTCGCAGGCGGCGCCGGCGCGGCGCCGCGCCTCGTCCACGCCCACCAGGGAGGGCAAGGTCGCCTTGCCGGCCGCCTGGTCCTTGCCGACGCGCTTCCCGAGCGCGGCGGCGTCGCCGGTCAGGTCGAGCAGGTCGTCGGCGATCTGGAAGGCCAGCCCGAGCTTCCGCCCCACCGGCTCGAGCCCCCGCGGCGAGCCGGTGGCCGCGATCGCGCCGCCCACCACCGCGGCCGAGATGAGGGCGCCGGTCTTGGCGGCCATGAGCTCCAGCACCTCGTCCTCGGTCAGCTTGCGCCCCTCCGCGCCGATGTCGAGCGCCTGCCCCTGGACCATGCGGAGCGCGCCGTCCGCGAGCAGCGCCGCGAGCGCCGCGGCGCGCGGGTCGCCCGTCCCGAGCAGGTGCCGGAACGCCAGCGACTGCAGCCCGTCGCCGACGAGCACCGCGGTCGCCTCGTCGTACGCCTTGTGCACCGTGGGGCGGCCGCGCCGCAGGTCGTCGTCGTCCATGGCCGGCAGGTCGTCGTGGACGAGCGAGTAGGTGTGGATCATCTCCAGCGCGAGGGCGAAGCGCAGCGCGAGCCCGTCGTCGCCCGGGTCGCCGCCGAGCGCCTCGCAGGAGGCGAGCACGAGGGCCGGGCGCAGGCGCTTGCCGCCGCCGAGCAGGGCGTACTCGATCGCCTCGGCCAGGCGCGCGGGCCGCTGGCGCTTCTGGTCGGCGGCGATGCGCCGCAGGTGGCCGTCCACGCGCCCTGAGACGCGCCGGAGGTAGTCCTCGATGTCGAAGGGGCTGGTCACGGGGCCGGAGTCTATACCGCTCGCCGCCGCGTGCGTCACTGCGCGCAAAGAAGCGGCGCGGCCCTGCTCCGGATCAACCTCGATCGCGCCCTCGATCGCAGCCCCATTCGGGCGATCACCGAGGGGTCACCTCGTCCGGTCAACCGCGGTATCTTCCCGCCGATGAAGCTCGCCGCGCTCGCCGCGCTCGTCGCGCTCGCTGGCGGCGCGGCCCCGCCCTCCGCGTCGGAGCAGCGTCTCCTCGTCGTCTGCGCACCCGGCTCGCCCGGCACCACCGCCGAGGCGCAGCCCACCATGGACGCCTTCGCCGCCGCGCTGACCGCGAAGGCCGGGCTCCCCGCCGGCTCGCTCGGCGCCGTCTACGAGCAGGCCGAGGACGCGGGGGTGGCGCGCCTGCGCCGTCCGGAGGCGGGGGCGGCCCTCGTCTCGCTGCCGTTCTTCCTCAAGCACGAGCGCGAGCTCGCGCTGCGCGCGCGGCTCGCCGCGGTGCCGAAGGGGCGCGCGCCGCTGGAGCGCTGGGCCCTCGTGGCGCGGAAGGGGCGCGTGGCGAACGCCGCCGCGCTCGACGGCTTCACGGTGGCCTCCAGCGCCGGGTTCGCACCCGCGTTCGTGCGCGGGCCGGCCCTCGGCGCCTGGGGCGCGCTCCCGCCCACCGCGCGGATCGTGCAGTCCGTCGCGGTCCTGTCCGCGCTGCGCAAGGCGGCCGCGGGCGAGCGCTGGGCGGTGCTGCTCGACGCCTCCCAGGAGGCCGCCCTCCCCTCCCTGCCGTTCGCGTCCGAGCTCGAGGTCGTGACGCGCTCGGCGCCGCTCCCCGGGGGGCTCGTGGCCGCCGTCGACGCGCGGCTGCCTCCGAAGACCTGGCGCGCCCTCGAGGCGGGGCTGCAGGCGCTCCCCTCCGACGCGGCCGGCGCGGCCGCCCTCGACACGGTCCAGACGGCGCGCTTCGCCCCGCTCGACGAGGCGGCGCTGGCGCGCGCGCGGTCGGCCTACGCGGAGGCGAGCCGGTGAGGGGGGCCGAGGCCCTCGCCGCCGCCGGGGCGGCGCTCCTCGCCGCGGGCGCCTGCGCCCCCGCGCTGCGCGAGCCCGCCCCGGTGTCCGCGATCGCCCCCGGCACCTCGGGCGGCCGCGGCGCGAGCGAGCTCGTGCGCGAGGCCGACGCCGCCTGGGCGCGGCGCGCCGACCCCCACGAGGCCGAGCGGGCGCAGGCGCTCTACCTCGACGCCGCGGCGGCCGACGAGCGGCGCGCCGACGCGCTCCTCGGGGCCATGCGCGCCATGACCTTCCGGCTGGAGCGCGAGCGGGACGCCGCCGTCCGCGGGCGCCTGGCCGCGGAGCAGGTGCAGCTCGGGCAGTGGTGCCAGCGGCGCGCGCCGGCGGAGCCGGCCTGCGACTACCGGCTCGCCATCGCCCTCGGGCAGCAGGCTCGCGAGCGCTCCTCCACGGGCAAGGACGCCCTGGGCAAGATGGTCGAGCTCCTCCGGCGCGCGAGCGCCGCCGCGCCGGCGCTCGACGGGGGCGGCCCGCGCCGCGTCCTCGCCCTCGTGCTGCTGCGCGCCCCGGGCTGGCCCATCGGGCCCGGCGACCCCGAGGCGGCGCTGGCCGAGGCGCGCGCAGCCGCCGCGGCGTTCCCCGAGGTGCCCGAGAACCAGCTCGTGCTCGCCCAGGCGCTCGCCGCGAACGAGGCGCCGGACGCCGCGCGCGCGGCCTACCAGCGCGCGCTGGAGCTCGCCGGCGCGGCGGCGGCGGCGGGCGACCCCGAGGCGCCGCGGGCGCGCGAGGAGGCGGCGGCGGGGCTGGCGCGGCTCGAGGGTTCGCCCGCGGGAGGCCCCCGTGCCCGCTGAGACCACCTCGGCGCGCCGCCCGGTGCTCGTCACCGGCGCCACGGGCTTCATCGGGGCGAACGTCGTCCGGCTCCTGGTCGAGCGCGGAGAGGCGGTGCGCGTCCTGGTGCGCGCCTCCTCCGACCGCGGGAACCTGGCCGGCCTGCCGGTCGAGGTCGCGCCCGGCGATCTCCGCGACGCCGCCGCCGTCCGGCGCGCCGTCGAGGGGTGCCGGCAGGTGTTCCACGTCGCGGCGGACTACCGCTTCTGGGCCCGCGACCCGCGCGAGCTCTACCAGAGCAACGTCGAGGGCACGCGCCACGTCATGGAGGCCAGCCTGGCGGCCGGGGTCGAGCGCGTCGTGCACACCTCGACCGTCGGGACCATCGGGCTCGCCGCGCACCCCCGGCCCTGCGACGAGGCGACCCCGCTCCTCGAGGGCCAGCTCACGAGCCACTACAAGCGCTCGAAGCTCGAGGCGGAGCGGGTGGCCCTCGACTTCGCCGCCCGCGGGCTGCCGGTGGTGGTGGTGAACCCGAGCGCGCCAGTGGGCCCGTGGGACGCCCGCCCGACGCCGACCGGGCAGATCATCGTCGACTTCGCGCGCGGGAGGCTCGCCGCGGTGGTGGACACCGGCCTCAACGTCGTGCACGTCCGCGACGTCGCCGAGGGCCACCTGCTCGCGGCCGAGCGCGGGCGGGTGGGCGAGCGTTACATCCTCGGGCACCAGAACATGACCCTGGCGGAGATCGTGGCCGAGCTGGCGGAGATCACGGGCCGCCCCGCGCCGCGGCTGCGGCTCCCCTACGCCGTCGCCTGGACCGCGGGGGCGGTGAGCACGGCGCTCGCCACCTGGGTCACCCACCGGCCGCCCGGGGTCGCGCTCGAGGCGGTGCGGATGGCGCGGCGGCGGATGTTCTTCGACGCCTCGAAGGCGGTGCGGGAGCTGGGCCTGCCGCAGACGCCGGTGCGCGCGGCGTTCGAGGAGGCGGTGACGTGGTTCGAGGAGCGGGGGCTCATCCCCCGCTCCAGGAGGAGGGTGGCGTGGGCATCCCGTTGAAGCAGGCCATCGCGGTGGGGAAGTACATCGCCGCCCAGAAGCTCCGGCGCCGCAAGCGCTACCCGCTCGTGCTGATGCTCGAGCCGCTCTTCCGGTGCAACCTGGAGTGCGCGGGGTGCGGGAAGATCCAGCACCCCGAGCGCATCCTCGACCAGCACCTCTCCCCGGAGCAGTGCTGGGCCGCGGCGGAGGAGTGCGGCGCCCCCATGGTGAGCATCGCCGGCGGCGAGCCGCTCATCCACCCGGCCATCGACCGGATCGCGGCCGGGCTGGTCGAGCGGGGCAAGTTCGTCTACCTCTGCACGAACGCCATCCTGCTCGAGCGCAAGCTCGACCTGTTCCAGCCCGACGACCGGCTCACCTTCAACGTCCACCTCGATGGGGTCGAGGCGCGGCACGACGCCTCGGTCCAGCGGGCGGGCGTCCACCGCGCCGCGGTGGCGGCCATCCGGGCCGCCAAGGCGCGCGGCTTCCGCGTCACCACCAACTCGACCATCTTCGTCGGCCACGACCCGGCCGACCTGCACCGCTTCTTCGACGAGGTGACCGCGCTCGGGGTGGACGGGATGACCATCTCCCCCGGCTACGGCTACGAGCGGGCGCCGGTCCAGGACAAGTTCCTGCACCGCGAGCAGACCCGTGCGCTCTTCCGCGAGGCGCTGGCGCCGGCCGCCGCGCGGCGCTGGCGCTTCAACCACTCCCCGCTCTACCTCGACTTCCTGAAGGGCGAGCGGGAGTACCAGTGCACGCCCTGGGGCAGCCCCAACTACAGCGTCCTCGGCTGGCAGCGCCCCTGCTACCTCTTCGGCGAGGGTTACGCCCGGACCTTCCGCGAGCTGATGGAGGAGACCGACTGGGATCGCTACGGGACCGGGCGGCACGAGAAGTGCGCCGACTGCATGGTCCACTGCGGCTACGAGCCCTCGGCGGTCGAGGACAGCATGGCGTCGCTCGGGAACGTGGTGCGGTCCATCCGCTCCACGGTGGGCTGAGGCGGGGGAGCGGATGGACCGGAAGGACAGCCACCTCACGCTGTGCCTGACCGCGCCGGTCGAGCTCGGGGCGGGCGACGCGAGCGGCTTCGGGGGCCTGCGCTTCGAGCACGACGCGCTGCCCGAGGTCGACCGGGCGGCGGTCACGACCGAGACCGAGCTCCTGGGCAAGCGCCTCGCCGCGCCGCTCGTGGTGGGGGCGATGACCGGCGGGACCCCGCGCGCCGGCGAGCTGAACCAGCGGCTTGCGAAGGCGGCCGAGGCGTGCGGCGTCGGGTTCGCGCTCGGCTCGCAGCGCCGGATGCTGGAGGACCCCTCGACCCGCGCGACCTTCGCGGTGCGCGAGGTCGCGCCCGGGCTCCGGCTCCTCTTCGGCAACGTGGGCGCCGTCCAGCTCAACTACGGGGTGGGCGCGGCGGAGGTGAGGCGCCTCGTCGAGGCGGTCGGCTGCGACGCGTTCAACTTCCACCTGAACCCGCTGCAGGAGGCCATCCAGCCCGAGGGCGACACCCGCTTCGCCGGGCTCGTCGCGCGGCTGCGCGAGGTCGCGCCCGCGGTGGGGGTCCCCGTCCTGCTCAAGGAGGTCGGCGCCGGGATCAGCCGCGCCACCGCGCTCAAGATCCGCGAGCTGCCGGTGGCGGGCGTCGAGACCGCCGGCGTGGGCGGGACCTCCTGGGCCAGGATCGAGAGCCTGCGCACCGCCGACCCGGTGCAGCGCAGCACCGGCGAGCTCTTCGCGCGCTGGGGGATCCCCACCGCCGAGAGCGTCGCCACCTGCCGCGCCGTGCTCCCGGATCGCGTGGTCATCGCCTCCGGCGGCATCCGCAACGGCATCGAGGCCGCCAAGGCGCTGGCGCTCGGCGCGGACGCCGTGGCGCTGGCGCTCCCGCTCCTCAAGGCGGCGGAGCGCTCGACCGAGGAGGCGGTGCTCGCGCTGCGCCGGGTCATCGAGGAGCTGCGCACGGCGATGTTCGTCACCGGGTGCCGCACCGTCCCGGAGCTGCGGCTCCGGCCGCTGGTCCGCGCCCGCGATCTCACCGCGCAGGAGCCGGCGTGACCGCCCCGGGACGCGAGCCCGCCTCCCGCGCCGGGTACGACGCCGTCGTCGTCGGCGCCGGCATCGCCGGCCTGGTGGCCGCGAGCGAGCTCGAGCGGCGCGGCCGGAGCGTGCTCGTGCTCGAGCACAACCACCAGGCGGGCGGCCTCATGTCGGGCATCCACCGCCGCGGCTTCTACTTCGACGTGGGCTGCCAGTCCTTCGAGGGCATGGGGATCGTCTTCCCGCTGCTCGACCAGTACGGCCTCTCCGACCTGGCGCGCTTCCGCCGCGCGCGCTACCGCCTGGTGATGCCGGGGCTCGACGCGGACGTCGAGTCGCTGCCCCAGATCCGGCGGGCGTTCCAGCAGGCCTACCCGGAGAGCGCCGAGGGCTTCGGGCGCGTCTTCGCGCTCCACGAGCGCACCTCCGCGCTCATCCAGCGCCTCTTCACCCCGGCGCGGGTGCCCTACGTGGAGGACGAGAGCGCGCTGGCGCTCCCCCGCTGGATCTCCCGGGCGCTGGGCGGGCCGGGGTGGGCCTCCCCGGCCGCGGCCGTGCAGCGGGTGGCGGACCTGCGCACGCTGCTGCTCGACGACTTCAGGCCCTGGTACGAGCGCCAGCTCCCGCCGTCGGGCGCGCGCGACCTGCTCTCCCGCTGCGGCTACACCGGGATGAACGTGTTCGTCGCCTCGGCGTTCTGGCACCTCTGGGCGCACGACTACTGGTACCCGGAGGGCGGGCTGCAGCCGTGGCTCGACCGCTGGGTCGCGCGGCTGGAGGAGCGCGGCGTCCGCTTCCTCTTCAAGCGGACCGTCACCGCGCTCGAGAAGGCGGGCGACGAGGTCCGCGCGGTCCTCACGCACAAGGGGGAGCGGTTCGCGGCGCGCCAGGTCGTCTACTGCGGCGACTATCGCCAGGCGGTCCACGGGCTCGTCGGGGCGGAGCGCTACGACCGGCGCGAGCTCGACCGCCTCGACCGCGCGCGGCACTCGGACGCGATGGTCTCGGTCTACCTGGGGCTCGACCTCCCCGCGGCGGCGCTGCGCGAGCAGCTCCGGACCTCGCACGTCTTCTACTTCCCCTCCTTCGACTGCCAGACCACCCTCGACCCGCGGGACCCGGACGCGCACCGCAAGGCGTTCCTCGAGGTCACCGCGCACGGGATCGCCGACCCGGTCCCGGGGGCGCGCTCGGCGGTGGTGCTCCAGGCGTTCACGCGGCACGACTGGCAGGGCGGCTGGGGGACCGGGCTCACCGGCGACCCGGCCCGCGAGCGCGCGACGCCGCCGCGGACCCCCGCCTACCGCCGCCTGAAGCGCGAGGTGGCCGACCAGCTCCTCGCCTCGTTCGAGCGGCTCGTGCCGGGCGCCGGCGCCCGCGTCGTCTACCGCGACGTGGGCACCCCCGCCTCGACCGTCCGCTTCACGCGCAACGCCTTCGGCGGCACCTGCGGCTTCGAGCTCAACTGGCGCAACTTCCCGTTCGTGAACCCGCTCGCGCACGTCGCCACGCCGCTCGACAACCTTCACCTGGCGGGTCACTTCACGGTGTGGCCGGGGGCGGTGCCGACCGCCGCCCTCTCCGGCAAGATCGCGGCCCTGCACGCCGACCGGGGGCTCGCCGCGGGCAGGCGCGCCCACCGGCGCCCGGGAGGGCGGGGCGAGGGCCGGCGAGCGATGGTCGACGCAGCCTCGGGGGGTTGAGCGATGGAGATGCCGATCGCAGCGGAGCGTCCGGAGCCGAGCCGCGGCGTGTCGCAGGGCGAGCTGCTCGAGGGGTGGGCGGACTGCTGGCGCATCCTGCGCGAGCACGGGAAGACCTTCCACGTCATGGCGCGCGTGCTCGGGGCCGAGCGCGGGAACGCCATCGCGGCGCTGTACGGCTTCGCGCGGGTGGCGGACGACGCCGTCGACGAGCCCGCGCCCGGCGACACCCCCGACGCCATCCGCGCGCGCCTGCGCGACATGGCGGCCGAGCTCCGGCGCGCCGTCGCCGGCGAGAGCCGCCAGCCCCGCTTCGCCGTGCTGGGGGAGACGGTGCGGCGCTACCAGCTCCCGCTCGAGCCCTTCGACGACCTCTTGACCGGCGTGGCGACGGACCTCGAGCCGGTCCGCTTCGCGACGTTCGCGGAGCTCGAGCTCTACTGCTACCGCGTGGCCGGGACGATCGGGCTCCTCATCACGCCGGTGGCGGGCTACCGGCCCGAGAGCCGCGCGCTCGAGCACGCGAAGACGCTCGGCACGGCCATGCAGCTCACCAACATCCTCCGCGACGTCGGGGAGGACTTCCGGCGCGGGCGCGTCTACCTGCCCGGCGAGGACCTGCTGCGGTTCGGCGTCTCCGACGCGGACCTGGCCGCCGGCCGCACCGACGCCCGCTTCCGGGCCCTGATGGACTTCCAGATCGAGCGCGCCCAGCGCCTCTACGCCGAGGGGCGCGCCCTCATCCCGCTCCTCACCAGCGGCCGCGGGCGCGCCGCCTTCGAGTTCGCCGTCGACGCCTACTCCGGCATCCTGGGGAAGATCCGCGCCGCCGGGTACGACGTCTTCACGCGGCGGGCGCACCTCAAGCTCGGCGAGAAGCTGGCGCTGCTCCCCTCCGCGGCGTTCCGGGCGTGGGCCGCCGGGCTCGAGGGCGCCGGGAGCCACGCGTGACCAGCGCCCCGGTGCGGAGCATCGCGCCGCCGCTCGCCGGCCGGGCGCGGGAGGCGGCCCGGGCGGCGGGGGACTTCCTGTTCCGGATCCAGCGGGCCGACCACTGGTGCGCGGAGCTCGAGTCGAACCCCACCATCACCGCGGAGTACGTGCTGCTGCGCCAGGCGCTCGGGCTGGATCTCGCCGCGCGCGCCGAGGCGACCACCCGCTACCTGCTCTCGCGCCAGCACCCCGACGGGAGCTGGGGGATCGGGCACGGGCTGCCCGGCGACGTCTCCACGGCGGTCGAGTGCTACCTCGCGCTGCGCCTGCTGGGGCGGCCCCGGGACGACGAGCCGATGCTCCGCGCCGAGCGCTTCATCCGCGCCGCCGGCGGGATCGCCAGGGTGCGCGTCTTCACGCGCATCAACCTGGCCCTCTTCGGCCTGTTCCCCTGGGATGCGGTGCCGTCGGTGCCGCCGGAGATCATCCTCCTGCCGCCCTGGAGCGCCATCAACATCTACCGGCTGTCGAGCTGGGCGCGCAGCACCATGGTCCCGCTCTTCATCCTCTTCCACCACCGGCCCGTCTTCGCGCTCCCGGGCGGCCGCTCCCCGGAGAGCGGCTGGCTCGACCACCTCTGGCTCGACCCCGCCCACAAGCACGTCCCCTACCGCCCGTCGGTGGCGGCGACGCTGCTCCGCGACGGCCCCGGCTGGAAGGCGTTCTTCAACGCCGGCGACGCGCTGCTCCGCGCCTACGAGGGGCTGCGGGAGGCCGGCCCCCTCCCCCGCCTCCGCCAGCACGCGCTGCGCGCGTGCGAGCGGTGGGTGCTGGAGCACCAGGAGGAGAGCGGCGACTGGGCGGGGATCTTCCCGCCCATGCTGAACGGCGTGCTGGCGCTCCACCTCGCCGGGCACCCGCTCGACTCGGATCCGGTCCGCCGCGGCCTCGAGGCCATCGAGCGCTTCGGGATCGAGGACGGCGAGGGCTTCCGGGTCGAGGCGTGCCAGTCGCCGGTGTGGGACTCGGCGCTCTCGCTCATCGCGCTGGCCGACGCGGGTCAGGATGGCCGCGCGCCGCGCCTCGCCGCGGTGCGCCGGTGGATCGAGCGGAAGCAGATCCTCGAGGACCACGGCGACTGGAAGGTCTACAACCGCCGCGGCGCGCCCGGCGGCTGGTCGTTCGAGCACGCGAACACCTGGTACCCGGACGTCGACGACACGGCCGCGGTGCTGCTTGCCTTCCTCAAGGGCGACCCCTCCCGCCGCGGCGACGAGGTCGTCCGGCGCGGCGCGGCCTGGATGGTCTCGATGCAGAACCGCGACGGCGGCTGGGCCGCCTTCGACGTCCAGAACGACCGCACCTTCCTGAACCAGATCCCGTTCTCGGACATGGACTCGCTCTGCGATCCCTCGTCGCCGGACGTCACCGGGCGGGTGCTCGAGGCGCTCGGCGCGCTCGAGGACCCGCGCTGGCGCGCCGCCTGCCGCCGGGGCCTCGCCTACCTGCGGGGGGCCCAGGAGCCGGAGGGCAGCTTCTACGGCCGGTGGGGCGTGAACTACGTCTACGGGACCTCGAACGTGCTCTGCGGCCTGGCGCGCCAGCGCGTCCCCGGCTCGGACCCCATGGTCGCGCGCGCGCTGCGCTGGCTCGCGTCGGTCCAGAACGCGGACGGCGGCTTCGGCGAGGGCCTCGACTCGTACGCGGATCGCGCCGCCATGGGGCGGGGACCGTCGACCGCCTCGCAGACGGCCTGGGGCGTGATGGGGCTGCTCGCCTACCGCCCGCCGGAGGACGAGGCGGTGGCGCGCGGCGTCGCCTGGCTCGTCGACCGCCAGCTCGACGCCGGCCCGGCGGCCGGGTCGTGGGAGGAGGCCGCCTTCACCGGGACCGGGTTCCCGCGGCACTTCTACCTCCGGTACCACCTGTACCGGCACTACTTCCCCCTCATGGCGCTCGGCCGGTTCTGCGCCGCGAGCGGCGCGTAGGTGCCCGTGGCCGCGGCCGGGCTCTCGCTCCTGTGGGGCACGGTGGTGCACCGGCCCTACGTCTACGCGTTCTTCGCCTGCTTCCTCGCCTTCGCCGGCCACCAGCTCGGCCTGCGGCGCACCCTCACCTTCGCCGTCTCGACCTGGCTCATCGCCTTCGGCTGCGAGTTCAGCTCCACGCGCAACGGCTTCCCCTTCGGCCCGTACCGCTACTTCGACGAGACCCGGACGCGCGAGCTGTGGATCGCGAACGTGCCGTTCTGGGACTCCCTCTCGTTCGTCTTCCTCTCCTACTTCAGCTTCGCCCTGGCGGCGGCGCTGCGCTCGCCGCCGGACGCCCTGGCCCGCGGCGAGTGGCCCGGCCTGCGCCGCCCGTCGACGCCGCTGGTGGGCGGGCTGGTGATGATGCTGCTCGACGTCGTCATCGACCCGGTCGCGCTCCAGGGCGAGAAGTGGTTCCTCGGGCGCGTCTACGAGTATCCGTACCGGGGCTTCTACTTCGGCGTGACCGCCGCCAACTTCGCCGGCTGGTTCTTCGTCGGCGCCGCGAGCCAGTGGGCGTTCCAGCTCGCGCTGCGCGTGCTGCCCTGGTGCGCCGGGCCGTGGCGGCGCGTCTCGCCGCGCTTCGTGTGGGCCGTGTACGCGGTCTACGCCGGCGTGTTCGCGTTCAACCTGGTGGTCACCCTCGCGATCGAGGACCACGCGCTGGCGGCCGCCTCCGGCGCCGTGATCGCCGCGACGCTCGCGACCCTGGCGTGGCGCTTCCGGGCGCGGAGCAGCCTGGCGTGATCGTCGTCTGCGCGGCCACCGGCACCGAGGCGGACGCGTGCCGCCGCGGGATCGCCGACGCCGGGGCGGCCGGGTTCGAGGTCCTCGAGACCGGCGTCGGCCCCGCCCGCGCCGCCGCGGCGCTGGCGCGCTGGCTCGAGGGCGGGCCGGGGGTGGTGGGCCGCCCGCCCCGGCCCAGGGCGGCGCTCGCCGTCTCGACCGGCTTCGCCGGCGCGCTCACCGCGGGCGTGGCCCCGCTGGCGTGGGTGACCGCCTCGAGCCTGCACCGGCTCGCCGGCGGGCGCGCCGTCGAGGTGGTGCTCCCGCCGGGCCTGCTGCGGGTGGCGGCGGGCGCCACCGCCTGCCAGCTGCTCACCGCCGGCGAGGCGCTGGCCGGGCCCGTCGCGGGCCTCGGGCCGCCGGCCGCGGTGGACATGGAGTCGGCGGCGCTGGGCGAGGTGGCCGGGGCGGCGGGGATCCCGTTCCTCGTCCTGCGGCTCGTGACCGACACGCCCGGCCGCCCGCTGGCGCCGCTGGGGCGGCAGCTCGCCCGGGCGCTCTCGGCCGAGGGCGCGCCGGCGCGCGTGGCGCAGGGCGCCCGCGCCGCGCTCGAGGCCGTGCGCGCGCCGGGGCGCGCCGCCGCCTTCATCCGCGAGAGCCTGAGCTGGCGCGCCCAGCTCCGCGCCGGCTGGCGGGCGCACGCCGCGGCCGGCCTGCCGGCCCGGCCACCCTGACCGCCTCACGGCGGCGCTCGGTCGAGTTGATCGCGGCGGCGCCGCCCCGCCGTGAGATCAGGTCCGGCGCCTTCGGCGCCTCACTTGCGGGGGGAGAACTCTCCCCCCGCAAACACCCCCCATCGCAAGCGTCACTTCAACTGGGCTGCGCCATCAGACGATGGCCCGGACAACCCCGCCGTCGACGCGGAGCGCGGCCCCGTTCACGCCCGAGGCGCGCTCGCTCGCGACGAAGGCCACGAGCGACGCGATCTCCTCCGGGGTCTCGAAGCGCTGGAGCAGCGAGGTCGGCCGCGCCTCGCGGAAGAAGTCGCGCTCGACCTCGTCCGCGCCCTTGCCCTGCTGCCGCGCCAGCCCGGCGACGAACTCGCCCACCCCCTCGCTGGCGGTCGGGCCGGCCAGGATGGCGTTCACGGTGACGGCGGTCCCGCGCGTCAGCTCGGCCAGCCCGCGCGCGAGGCCGAGCTGGGCGGTCTTCGTCACCCCGTAGTGGATCATCTCGGCCGGGATCTGGAGCGCGCTCTCGCTCGAGATGAACAGGACCCGGCCCCAGCGCCGCTCCAGCATGCGCGGGAGGTGGTGGCGGGAGAGGCGGACGCCGGACAGGAGGTTCACCTCCAGGAAACGGAGCCAGTCCGCGTCCGGCACCTCGGCGAACGGCTTCGCCTCGAAGATGCCCACGTTGTTGACGAGGATGTCGGCGTCCGGCGCCGCGGCGGCCACGTGCTCCGCGCCGCGCGCGCTGCCGAGGTCGGCGGCCACCCCCGCCACCTCCGCGCCCGGCGCCTCGCGGCGCACGCGCGCCATCGCCTGCTCGACGCGCGCGGCGGTCCGGCCGTTCACCACCACGGCCGCGCCCTCGCGCGCCAGCTCGATCGCGACGGCGAGCCCGATGCCCGCCGTCGAGCCGGTCACCACCGCGCGCTTCCCCCGCAGCTGGAGATCCATCGCGCGTGTCTAACGCGCGAGGGGGCGCGCGGCGCGCCCGCGTGCTCCCGGCGCGGCGCGAGGCGGCGGGACGCCTCCCGGCGCCCGCTCGCCCGCGACCGCGTCACGCGTCCCTGCGAGCGCCCTGGCCTAGCGCGCCAGGACGGCCGAGCTCTGCTCCGGCTGCACCGCCGGCTGCGAGGTGACCGTCGGCCGCGGCTCGATCCGCTCGCCGCGGGACAGCATGTTGAGGGACGTCATCAGCAGGCTGGAGATGAGCTCGCCCGAGCCGGCCACGTCGAGCTTCCGGTAGATGCGCTTCCGCCGCGCGCGGATCGTCTCGGGGGAGACGCCCGCGGCCGCCGCGGAGTCCTTGCACGCGAAGCCTTGCGCCATCCTCAGCACCTCGGCGCGCTCGGCCGGGGTGAGGGTGGAGCCCTCCAGGTACTTGGCGGTGAAGGGAGCCAGGATCTCGACGTCGATGTGGGGCATGGGACGCGTCCTTCTGCTGTTTGAGGGCCTGCCGGCCCGTCCGTGGTACGACCTTTCGGCGGGTGGGTCTCCTCGTCGCCCCCTACCCGGCCGCTTGCTCCGCGTGAGGCCAACCTAGTCACGCCCCCTCGGGTTGCCACCCCCACGGTGCGGATTACCCCTACAGGTCGTACAACGACGCGCCCGCCCGTTTCAATCCCCGCTCCCGCGCCACCAGGTCGAGGTGGAGCGTGGTCCAGTCGGCCAGGAAGACCCGCTCCTCGCCTTCACCCGCGTAAGTCTTCAGGTATCCGCCGCAGCTGCCGCAGGTGTCGAGCCGCAGCCGGTCCTCGCCCTCCAGCTCGAGGACGCCCAGGCGCTCGAGCGACTCGTTGCCGCAAAAGGGGCAGCCGGTCCGGCGAAAGGCCCAGGTCGTGGCGCAGCAGCCGCAGGTGAGCGTCCTCCGCCGGCCCTGCTCGTCGCTCGACAGCTGGGCGAGCGGCGGCGGCGCGCCGCAGGTCGGGCACTCGCCGCGCCGCCAGGGATCCTCGCCGCCCGCGGCGGCGGCGGCGCGCCACGCGGCGTACGCGCCCAGCACCGGCGCGAGCGTCGCCCGGAGCGCCGACCAGCCGAGGAACCGGAGCAGCCCCGCCTGCGCGACGGCGCCGGCCGGCTCCGCGTCGCCGCGCACGAACGCGAGCGCCGCCGCGCGCGCGTCCGGCGAGGAGCGCAGGAGCTGGCGCAGCGCCTCCGCGTCGGCGCGCAGCTTCTCCGGGTGCGGCCCCTCGGCCAGCCGCGCCACCACCTCGGCGAGCTGCGCGCCCGCGGGCGCGAGGTCGACCGCGGCCGCGGCGCTGTGGAGGAGCGGCACGCCGGCCGCGTGATCCTCCGCGTACGCGTCGAGGCGCGCCGGCGCGAGCGGCGGCACGGGGACCGCCGCCACCGCCTCGTCCACGGCGGCCTGGAAGCGGGCCAGGGGCTTCAGGTAGGGGTGCGCCGCGATCCAGCGCTGCAGGGCTTCGTCCATGGCGTCCTTCCGTGCTGCGAGCGGCGCGACGCCGCCCGGAAAAAATCCGGGCCGCCCCCCGTCCCCAGCAGCGGGGAGGTCGGGGAGCGGCCCGGGAACCGTCACGACCGCGGGCTAGCGGGGGCTCGCGGCCTCCTCCTTCGGCAACACCGGCATGAGGCGCGCGCCGAGGCCGAAGAGGAAGATGGTGGCCGCGACGAGGCCCACCGAGACGCCCCACTCGAAGACGCTCGGCGCGTACGCCTGCGGCTCGAAGACGGGGGCGATGCCCTTGAGGTTCATCGCGAACATCACCACGTTGACGCGGTTGAAGACCACGCCGCCGCAGGCGAGCGCCGCGCCGAGCGCGAGCAGCCCCGGGCTCCGGCGCGCCTTGTCGGTCGCGAGGAGCGCCAGCGGCAGGACGCCGCCCAGCACGACCTCGGCCGCGAAGAGGCCCGACTTCGGGCCCGCGAAGGCGCCCGCGAGCTGGCCGCGGACGGCCAGGTCGCCCAGCCGGAACGCCTCGAACACGAGGAGCGCCCAGAAGGCCACCTTGCCCAGGGCCGCCAGCTGCGCCACGCGGAGCTCCCGCTTCCAGGCCTTCGCGATCCACATCTCGACCAGGATCACGAGCGCCACGCCCGCCGCGATGGACGAGAGGAAGAACGACACCGGCATCACCGGCGACCACCACTGCCGAGCGAGCTTGTCCGGCATGAGCAGGAAGAGCGAGCCGAGCGAGCTCTGGTGCATGGTGGAGAAGGTGACCGCCGCGATGGCCAGCAAGATGGGCTGCGGCTTCTCACCGTCCTTGGTGCGGAAGGCCCAGGCCAGGAAGCCGAAGGCCGCCGCCGCGACCGCCGCGTAGGCGACGTTCCGGGAGAGCAGGAAGACGAACAGGGTGAGCGCGAACACCACGTACCAGGGCGCCCACTTCTTCCAGATCGCCTGCGCCTTGGTGAGGCCCCACCGCTCGAACGGCACCGGCAGGAACTCGGCCAGGAGCACGGTCACGTAGAGGCCGACGCACCAGGACACCTCGAACATGGCCGAGTGCTCCGGCGCCTGCAGCCCGAGCTGGTAGAAGTGCCACGGCAGGCCGAGGTCGGCGAGCAGCGTGACCGTGACGAAGGAGTAGGAGAGCAGGCCCATGAGCACGGCCGACCTGCCGATGGAGTAGAGGTCCTTCCGCTGGAGGACGTAGATGAGGCCGGCCGTGGCGAACGCGCCGGCGGCGACCGCGATCCACACCAGGTCGAAGACGATCCAGAGGCCCCAGGCGTAGGTGTCGGAGAGGTTCGTCGCGCCGCCGAGCCCGAGGGCGAAGCGGGCGAGGAACGAGATGCCGCCGAACGCCATGAGCGCCGCCAGCGCGAGGTTGGCGGGCGTCCACAGCTTCTTCTGCAGCGGGGCGAACTCGGGGTGGTGGTCGTGGGCCTTGCCCTCCGCCTTCTCCACCTCGAGCTTGCGCTTCGACACGGCGTAGGCGCCGCCGAGGGCGAGGCCGACGCCGATGACGGCCGGCGGCACCGCGCCCAGCGCCACCTTCGACGGCGCCGGGTAGCTCTTCGTCCCGACGTCCGGGAACCCGAGCTGGTCGAACGCGACCGGCGACAGGTACAGCATGCCCGTCCCGCCGGCCTCCTTCTCGCCGTAGATGTGGTCGACGTACTTGCCCGGCGCCTTGGCCATCCGGGCGCGGGCCTCCTTCAGCAGCTCCTCCCGGTCGCCGTACTGCAGCGCGCCGGCCGGGCACTGCTTCACGCAGGCCGGGACGGCGTGGGCGGCGGCGAACCGCTTGCGATCCTCGTCGCTGAGCGCCTGCCCGTTGCGCTCCGCGGGCGGGGGCTGCGAGAGGCGGTCGTAGCAGTGGGTGCACTTGCGGATCTTGGGCGCGAGCGAGTCCCACTCCGCGGTGGGCACGCCGAACGGGCAGGCCCACATGCAGTACCGGCAGCCGATGCACTTCGCGTCGTCGTAGACGACCGGCCCTTCCGCCGTCTTGTGCATGGCCGTGACCGGGCAGGCCGAGGCGCAGGCCGGCTCGTCACAGTGCATGCACTGCCGCTTCGCGAAGAGGTAGCGGAGGCCGCCCGGCGCCGCGGCGTCCTCCACCTCGTGCGACTGGAGCACGGTGAAGGTGCTGGCGGAGAGCTTGCGCGGGTTCTGCAGCCCGAGCCCGGGCTGCAGCTGCGTCTTCTCGGCCGGCAGGTCGTTCCACTGCTTGCAGGTGACCTGGCACGAGCGGCACCCGACGCACTTCGTCATGTCGATGAGCGTGGCTTTGGACATTGTCGTATTCCTCGCGGTCGCTAGCGCGACGCGACGGCCTCCGCCCGCTCGGCGCGCACCACGTTGACGAGGCACGCCTTGGTCTCCTGCGTCCCTGCGCCCGGGTCGACCGCGTCGATCGTCAGGTAGTTGGTGCTGGGGCCGGTGCTGAGGCCCTTGAAGCCCCAGTTGTACGGCATCCACACCACCGTGACCTCCTGGCCGTTGATCTTCATCACCTGCATGCGCTTGGTGACCACGGCCTTCACCACCACCTCGCCGCGGGCGGAGGAGACCTTCGCCTTCTCACCGGACTTGAGCCCGAGCTTCTGGGCCAGCTTCTCCGGCACCTCGACCACCGGCTCCGGCGCGAGCTCGTTGAGCCAGGCCACGTTGCGGGTCGTGGACCCGGCGCACCAGTGCTCGGCGATGCTCGACGTCATGAGCACGTAGGGGAAGTCCTTCGTCGTCCCGATGGGCTGGTGCGACTTCACCCGCGGATACTTCACGCACGGGTTCGTCGCCACCTTCGGGTGGAGGACGTTCGCCACCGGGCTCTCGATGGGCTCGTACATCTCCGGGAACGGGCCGTCCTTCGGCACGTAGGAGGCGTCGCGAGGCAGGTCCTCGGGCTTCGCGCCCGGGTCCTTGTACGGGTTCGCCATGAGGCGGGCCACGCCCTCCCCGTTCATGCGGAACGGCTTCTGCCCGTTCGGCGTCTCGGGGCCGTCGGTCGGCACCGGCACGTCGGGCGTGTCGTTGCCGGTCCACTTCTTCTGGGCGGCGTCCCACCAGATGACCGGCTTCGCGTTCGGCCACGGCTTGCCGCTCGCGTCGCAGGAGGCGCGGTTGTAGAGGATCTTCATGTTGCCGGGCCAGGTCCAGGCGAAGCCCGGGTACGTCCCGAGCCCGCTCGGGTGGTCCTTCGGATCGCGGCGCTTCGAGAGGTTCTTCCCGCCCTTGAAGACGCCGGCGTAGATCCACACGCCCGACGAGGTGGAGCCGTCGGCCTGCAGCTCGCCGATGCCGCCGATCATCTCGCCGGTCTTGAAGTTCGTGCCGTTGATCTCCTTCAGCACGGCCTCGGCGCGCCCGTCGGCCGGGTAGCTCCAGGCGGCCTTGAGGATGGGCTCGTCCTTGGGATCGGTCGAGCCGCGGTACGCCTCGCGGACCTTCTGGAAGACCGTGTCGAAGATCTCGATGTCGGTCTTGGCGTCGCCGGGCGGCTTCACGCCGGCGTACCGCCACTGCACCAGGCGGCCGGAGCCGCTGATGGTGCCTTCCTTCTCCATGAAGTACGCCGCGGGCAGCAGCAGCACCTCGGTCTGGATCGTCTTCGGGTCGACGCCGGGCCGCTGCCAGAAGGCGGCGGTCTCGGTCTCCCACAGCTCCTGCACGACCAGCATGTCGAGCTTGGCGAGGGCGTCCTGCACCACCGTCAGGTTGGCGTTGGTGACCATCGGGTTCTGCCCGACGGTCCAGAGGAGCTTCATGTTCCCGGCCAGCGCGGACTCGAAGATGCCGTAGGAGGTGTAGTCCTTCTTGGCGCTCTTCTTGGGCAGCCACCCGAACCCGAAGTCGTTCTGGGCGGTGGCGTTGTCGCCGAACCAGGCGCGGAGCCCGTTCACCGTGAACTTGGCGCGGAAGGTGCCGTTGTTCTTCGTCCACGCCTCGAGCGTCGGCTCGTTGTGCACCGGGTAGTTGAGGTAGCCGAACATGTAGCCGTGCAGCACGGACATGTCGCAGGCGCCCTGGACGTTGGGCTCGCCGCGCAGCGCGTTCACGCCGCCGCCGGCCTTGCCCATGTTGCCGAGGAGCATCTGCAGGATGCCGTAGCACCGGATGTTCTGGATGCCGACGGTGTGCTGGGTCATCCCGAGCGCGTAGAGGATGGTGCCCGGCTTGTTGTTCGCGAAGGTCTCCGCGATCTGCTTGATCTGCTCGACCGGGACGCCCGAGATGTCCGAGCCCACCTGCAGCGTGTACCGGCTGAAGTGCTTCTTCAGCTTGGCGAACACGGTGCGCGGGTCGTCGAGGCTCGCCGCCTTCTGCGGCTTCTTCGACTTCTTGTCGAGGGCGTAGCCCCACGACGCCATGTCGTACTTGTGCTGGTCCTCGTGGTAGCCGGTGAAGACGCCGTCGTCGAACCCGAAGGCGTCATCGACCGTGAGGAGCGCGTTCGTGTGCAGCTTGACGTAGTCCTCGTCGTACAGCTTGTGCTCGAGGATGTAGTTGATCATCGCCGAGAGGAAGGCGATGTCCGCGCCGGGCCGGATGCGCGCGTAGACGTCCGCGATCGACGAGGTGCGGTTGAAGCGCGGATCGACGTGGATGATCTTGGCGCCGTTCGCCTGCGCCTTGCGGATCCACTTCATCGCGATGACGTGGTTCTCGGCGGTGTTCGAGCCCTCGATCAGGAGGACCTTGGCGTGCTGCAGGTCCGCCCAGTGGTTCGTCATCGCGCCACGGCCGAAGGACGCCCCCAAACTGGGGACGGTGGGGCTGTGTCAAAGTCGTGCTTGGTGTTCCACGTAGGACGTGCCGAAGAGCCGCCCCATCTTGTTGAAGAGGTAGCACTCCTCGTTCGTGTTCTGCGCGCCGCCCAGGAAGCCGATGGCGTCGGTGCGGCGGACCGGGTACTCGACGTCGCCGTCCTTCTCGGTGGCGACCCAGGTCGCGTCGCGGACCTGCTTCACCTTGGCGGCCACCTTGGCGATGGCCTCGTCCCAGGAGATCTCCTGCCACTTGTCGGAGCCGGGCGCGCGGTACATCGGCTTCTTCACGCGCCGCTCGGACACGTGGGTCGCGATCATCGCGCTGCCCTTGGCGCAGAGCGAGCCCTGGTTGATCACGTGGTCGGGGTCGCCCTCGAGGTTCACGAGCTCGCCGTCCCGGACCCGGCCCACCATGCCGCACCCGACCGAGCAGAAGTTGCAGGCGGTCGTGTACTCCTTGACGTTCGCCAGCTTGAGCTTGCGGGCGGCGGCGTGCGCCTCCGGCATGCTCACCAGCTCGCCGAGCGCGAGGCCGGCGCTCCCTCCGGCCGCCAGCTTCAACCAGCTCCTTCGGCTGAGACTCATCTCCACTCCTTCCGGCCGCGGGGGCGGCCTCGTGTGCGCGGCGGCGCGAGCCCGCCCGCCGTCAGACATTTGACCGGGCGCAGGGGTTTCGATCGAACCCGTACCCCCCGTCCGGTAAACGCAACTTTTGCGAGGACGGGAGCCCTCCCATCCCTCGCAGGGGCCAGGCTTGCGGGAACCGGGCCAGCCGCCGGACGGCGGCCGGCAAAACCTGAGTCCGGCCGTGCGGCTGAGCCCTCTTGTTCACAGTGAGTGATGCACCCGGAATCCACTTCGCCCCACCCTGCCCTACCTGACCCGCGCACATCCACCCACCGTCACGCGTTCGAAACTGGCTCGCCTCCATTCCGTGCGTCACGATGTCGCGGTACGCTCTCGGCGGCGGATCGAGCGCGAGCTCGCGCCTCCGCACGACGCAGGAGGAAGACCATGTGGCAGCGCCCTCTCAAGCTCGCGGCCCCGCTGGCCGCCGCGCTCCTCGCCGTGGCGCAGCTCGCCCCGGCGCCGGCGCGCGCGCAGGCGAACGGCGTCACCGACAGTGAGGTCGTGTTCGGGATGAGCGCGCCGTTCTCCGGCCCGGCCCGGGAGCTCGGCCGCGAGATGAAGGTGGGGCTCGAGCTGGCCTTCGCCGCCGCCAACGACGCCGGCGGCGTGCACGGCCGCCGGCTGCGCCTGCTGGCGCACGACGACGGCTACGAGCCGGCCCGCGCGCTGGCGGGGACGAAGGAGCTCCTCGACCAGCGGCGCGTGTTCGGGATCGCCGGCAACGTCGGCACCCCCACCACCGCCGCCGCGCTCCCCTACGTGCTGGAGCGGGGGGCCCTCTTCTTCGGCGCGTTCACCGGCGCGAAGCTCCTGCGGAACGAGCCGCCGGACCGGTTCGTCTTCAACTACCGGGCGAGCTACGCCGAGGAGACCTCGGCGGTGGTCCGCTACCTGGTGGAGGTGCGGCGCTTCCGGCCCGGGCAGATCGCGGTCTTCGCGCAGGAGGACGCCTTCGGCGACGCCGGCTTCTACGGCGTGGCGAAGACCATGCGCCGCTACCGCTACGACCCCGGCCAGGTGCTCCGCGTCGGCTACAAGCGGAACACCCAGGACGTGACGGACGCGGTGCGGACCATCCGCCAGCACGCCCCGCGGCTCAAGGCGGTGGTGATGGTCGCGACCTACAAGGCGGCGGCGCGCTTCATCGAGAAGGTGAAGGAGTCCGGCGCTCCGCTCGTCTTCACCAACGTCTCCTTCGTCGGCTCGAACGAGCTGGCCGAGGAGCTGATGCCGCTCGGCCCCCGCTTCGCGGAGGGCGTGATCGTGACCCAGGTCGTGCCGCTGCCGACCTCCGCCGCCACCGCCATCCTCCGCTACAAGGACCTGCTCGCGCGCCACGCGCCGGGAGAGCGCCCCGACTTCGTCTCGCTGGAGGGCTACCTGGCGGGCACGCTGCTGGTGGAGGGCCTGAAGCGCGCCGGGAAGAACCTCACCACCGACACCCTGGTCGACGCGCTGGAGAGCATCCGCGGGCTCGACCTCGGCATCGGCGTGCCGCTCTCGTTCGGCCCCTCCGAGCACCAGGCCTCCCACAAGGTATGGGGGACCGTCCTCGACGGCAGCGGGACCTACAAGACGCTGGACCTGGAGTAGCGCGCCGGGCATGAGGACCTCGTGACGCGCGGGGTCCTGCGGCTGGCGGTGGTCGGACACGTCGAGCACGTGACCCTGGGGCGCGTCCCGGCGCTGCCGCCTCCCGGCGGCATCGCGCACCTCGCCGCGCCCCGGACCTTCGCCGGCGGCGGGGGCGGGGTGGCGCTCCTGCAGCTGGCGAAGGCGCCGGCCGAGGTGCACCTCTTCACGGCGCTCGGCTCGGACGAGGCGGCGGGCGAGGTCGCGGCGGCGCTGCGCGGCGCCGCGGCCACGGTCCACGCGGCGCGCCGCGCCGGCCCGCACACCCGCGACGTCGTCCTCGTGACCCCGGACGGCGAGCGCACCATCGTCGTCGTGGGCGAGCCGCTCCACCCGCGGGCCGAGGACCCCCTGCCCTGGGAGCTGCTCGCCGCCTGCGACGCGGTCTACTTCACCGCCCAGGACCCCGCGGCGCTGCGGCGCTGCCGCGCGGCCCGGCGCCTCGTCGTCAGCGCGCGCCGGCGGGAGGCGCTGGCGGCCTCGGGCGTACGCGCCGACGTGGTGGTGGGGAGCGCGGTCGACCCGCGCGAGGCGAGCCGGCTCGCCGACTACCCGGTCCCCCCGGGCGCGCTCGTCCTGACCGAGGGCCCGGCGGGCGGGCGCGTCGAGCGCGCGGACGGGACGGTGGAGCGCTTCCCGGCGCCGCCCCCGGCGCGCGTCACCGGCGCCGCCTACGGCGCGGGCGACAGCTTCGCCGGCGCGCTCACGTTCTTCCTGGCCTGCGGGCTCCCGGTGGTCGAGGCCTGCGCCCGCGCCGGGCCCTACGGGGCGGCGGTGCTGGCCGGCCTCGACCCCGGCGCGGCCCAGCTCCCGCTGGTGCTCACACCAGCTTGAGCGCGGCCGCCGCCGGGTCCGCCTGCCTCACGGTGAGCACCGGCACCGGCGAGGTCTGGACCACCTTCTCGGCCACGCTGCCGAGGAGCGCGTGGGCGAGGCCCCGCCGGCCGTGCGTGCCCATCACGATGAGGTCGGCGCGCTCCTCCTCCGCGGCGGCCACGATCTCCTGCCAGGGCGCGCCGAGCTTCACCAGCGCGCGCGGGTGGACGCCGTCGCGGTCGGCCCGCGCCACGAGCCGCTCCAGCGCGCGCTGCGCCTCCTCCACCAGCGGCGAGGCGAGGTCGCCTCCCGCCTCGCACATGGCGGCGGCGGCGTAGCCCCCGAGCTCGCAGACGTGCACGACCGACAGCGCGGCGTTCATGCTGCTCGCCATGTCGAGCGCCACCTGGAGCGCGCCCGCCGAGGAGCCGTCGAGATCCGTCGCGAAGAGGATGTGCCGGAACGCGCCCATGGCTCCCTCCTGCGCAGGGATCAGACCACTGTCCCTCGTTCAAGGGGAGCCCTCGGGCTGCGGTATGGCGTCGCGCACCCCCCCTCGACAGGGGGATCTCAGGCGCCGCGCGCGAACTCGCCCATGAAGGCGATGAGCTCGTCCACCCAGGCCGGCTCCACCGCGTTGTAGGTCGAGACGCGGATGCCGCCCACCGAGCGGTGCCCCTTGAGCCCGACCATCCCGCGCTTCTTCGCCTCGGCCACGAACCGCTCCTCGTCCTGCTCGGAGGGGAGCCGGAAGACGACGTTCATCACCGAGCGGCTCTCCCGCTCGACCGGCGAGCGGTAGAAGGACGCGTGCTGGTCGATGGCGGCGTAGAGCTTCTGCGCCTTCAGCCGGTTGCGCTGCTCCATGGCGCCGAGTCCGCCCTGGCCCTTCAGCCAGGCGAGGACGTTGCGGATCATGTAGATGCCGAAGGTGGGCGGCGTGTTGTAGAGCGACCGGTTCTCGGCCGGCGTGCGGAGCTGGAAGATCTTGGGGATGTCCTTGCGACCGCGAGCGACGAGCTCCTTCGAGACGATCACCACCACCACGCCCGACGGCCCGATGTTCTTCTGGGCGCCGGCGTAGACGAGCCCGAAGCGCGCCGGGTCGAACCTCCGCCACAGGAAGTCGCTCGACATGTCGGCGATCAGCGGGACGGCGCCGGGCGCGGGGAACGGCCGGCCCGGGTCGACCTCGTACTGCACGCCGTGGATGGTCTCGTTCGAGGTGACGTGCACGTAGGCCGACTCGGGGTCGACCTTCACCTCCGCCGGGCGCGGGACGCGCGTGTAGCTCTTCTCCTTGCCCTCGCCCACCCCGGTGGAGCACGAGACGCGGGCGGCGCCGCCCAGCATGGCGGTCGCGACCTTCGCCTCGGAGAAGGCCTTCTCGCCCCAGGCGCCGCTCACCACGTACTCTGCGGTGCGGCCCTTCTCCACCAGGTTCATCGGGATCTGCGCGAAGAGCTGCGAGGCGCCGCCCTGCACGAAGAGCACCTCGTGGCTGTCGGGTACGCCGAGCAGCTCGCGGAGGAGCGCGATGGCCTCGTCGTGGACCTTCTCGTACTCCTTGCCGCGGTGGCTGTGCTCCATGACCGACATGCCGCTGCTGGCGAAGTCGACGAGCTCGTCGCGGGCGCGCTCGAGCGCGGGCAGCGGGAGGGCGGCGGGGCCGGCGTTGAAGTTCTTGACGCGGTTCATGGGGACCTCGTTCGGTGGGAGCCGGGAGCTTAACGCAGTCCCCGGCGCCGATCTCGACCCTCGCGCGCCGCCCCTCTACGGGCGCGCGCGCCCGTGGTACGAAGTCCGGCAGCCCGGAGCCTCCCCGACGCCCATGACCCAGCCGCCGCGCCCTCCCCTCCTCGACCGGCTCACCGCGTCCTCGCTGCGGCACCCGTGGCTGTACCTCGGCACCGCGCTCGCCCTCGCCGTGGGGAGCGGGCTGCTGGCCTCGCGGCTCGAGGTCCGCTCGAGCTTCGCGGAGCTCCTCCCCTCCGACGTCCCGAGCGTGCGCCTCCTCCACGACCTCGTCCGGCGGGTCGGCGGGGACGGCACCGTGCTCGTCATGGTGGAGGCGGTGGCGGGCCCGCAGGACCTCGCGCGCGCGGAGGCGATGGGCAAGCTCCTGGCCGACGACTACCTCGCCTACGGCCCGGGCGTGATCCGCTCGGTCGAGTGGAGCATGAAGCCGGTCGAGTCCTGGTTCGGCGACCACTGGCCCATGTTCGTGCCGCTCGAGGACCTGCAGCGGGCGCGCGACGCGCTCCGCCAGGAGAAGGCCCGGGCGAAGGCGCGCCTCCTCGACCTCGGGCTCGACGACGCGCCCCCGGAGCCGGTCCGCGCGCTCCGCGCCGGCCCGCTCGCCGACGTCCTCGACCCCTCCAAGCCGACGCCCCGGGAGCAGGTGGCGAAGCGCTTCGCCCGCTACCGCGACGGCTACCTCGTCCACCCGGACGGGCGCTCCGTGACGATCGTGGTCCGCCCCACCGGCACGAGCCTCGGGGTGGCGGAGACGCGCGCCCTGCTCGACCGCATGCGCGCCACCGCCGACGCGCGCCTGAAGGAGCCGGCCGGCCAGCACCTGCGGGTTGGCTTCGGCGGCACCTTCCCGGCGCTGCTCGTGGAGTACGAGTCCATCATCCACGACGTCGGCTCGACGTTCCTGTTCGTGTTCGCGCTCGTCCTGACCTCGCTCGTGCTCTTCTTCCGCGACCTGCGCTCGGTGGCGGTGCTGGCGGTGGCCATCCTGGTCGCGATCGCGATCACCTTCGGGATCACCCGCCTCGTCATCGGCTACCTCAACACGCAGACCGCGTTCCTCGGCTCCATCGTGGTGGGGAACGGCATCAACTACGGCCTCATCTACCTGGCGCGGCTGAACCAGCTGCGGCGGCGCGGGATCGGCCTCGAGCCGGCCTGCCTGGAGGCGGCGCGCGACGCCGCCAAGGCCACCCTGCTCGCCGCCATCGCCACCAGCGTCTCCTTCGGCACCCTCATCCTGGCCGCGAACCGCGGCTTCAGGCACTTCGGGTTCATCGGCGGCATCGGCATGACGCTGTGCTGGGTGCTCACCTTCGCGCTCGTCCCGGCGCTCATGCAGCTCCTCGAGCGGGTCCGGCCCTGGCGCGCCGCCCCCGGCGCGGCCGGCGGCCCCCCCGGGCGCGCCGTGCCCTCCTGGCTGGAGCGGGCGTTCGCCCGGCCGCTCCTGGTGACGGTCCTCTTCGGGGTCGCGACGCTGGCCGCGGGCGGGTACTTCGTCTCGCGGCTCGGCACCGTCGAGGAGACGAACCTCGCGAACCTGTCGAACGACGTGCGCGGGGACCCCGAGGCGGCGCGCGACGCGGCCCGCGCCAACGCCGCCACCGGGCGCTCCAACGCCGGCGCGATCGCGCTCCTGCCCTCGGAGGCGGACGCCGACGCCTACTGCCGCGTCGTGCGGGAGCGCACGGCGGAGCGCCGACAGCAGGGCATCGTCGACGGCTGCGAGACGCTCGCCAGCGTGGTCCCGGAGCACCAGCCGGAGAAGCTGGCGCTGCTGGCCGAGCTCCGCGCCGGCCTGAGCCAGGCGACGCTGGAGGCGCTCCCGCCCGCCGAGGCGGCCCGGGCGCGCGCCCTCCGCGCCGACCTGGCCCGCCAGCGGCCCATGACCGTGGCCGAGGCGCCCGCCAGCCTCGTCGACCGCTTCCGCGAGCGGGACGGCACCGTCGGGCGCATCGCCTTCGTGCGCGCCTCGGGCGACGCCAAGCTCGAGCTCGCCCAGAACATGTTCGCCTTCGCGTCGCTGGTGCGCGGGGTGCCCGTGGGTGGGCGGACCTGGGACGCGGTCGGAGAGAACCTCATCTTCGCCGACCTCCTCTCGAACGTGCAGCGGGAGGGGCCGGTGACCACCCTCCTCTCGTTCGCGGGAGTCTGCCTGCTCGTCGCGCTGTTCTACCGGCGCTGGCGGCTCTCCAGCCAGGTGCTGACCTCGCTCTTCGCGGGCGCGGTCCTCATGGCGGGGGTCGGGACCCTCATCGGGCTGAGGATCAACGTGTTCAACTTCATCGTCTTCCCCATCACCTTCGGCATCGCGGTCGACTACGGCGTGAACGTGGCCGAGCGCGCCGAGCGCCGCGGGGACGTGCTCGCCGCGCTGGCCGAGGTCGGGCCGGCCGTCGCGCTGTGCTCCTGGACCACCGTGGTCGGCTACGGCTCGATGATCTTCTCGCTCAACAAGGCGATCCGCTCCTTCGGCTGGTACGCGATGATCGGCGAGCTCACCACCATCGTCGCGGCCCTGGTGCTCCTGCCGGCGATCGCGATCGTCCGGCGGCGGGAGCACGCGTGAGGGCCCCCGTGCGCGGAGGCGGCCGGGCGCTGGCCGCGGCGCTCGCGCTGGCGGCGTCGCCCGGGCTCGCGGCTGGCCCGGCGCCCGAGGCCCCGCCGCCCGCGGACGGCGCCGTCGCGCCTCACGGGAGCGGCGCGCCCGAGGACCCGAAGGCGCTCCGGGTCGACGTGCGCGACTTCCAGGTGGTGAAGAACGACTCCGGGCCGATCAACTACTACACGGTGGTGGCGGACGCGGACGGCGAGTACCTCCACGGCTCGTACGTGCCGCCCATGGAGACGACCGTGCTGGCGTGGACCATGCCCGACCGGCTGCGCCGCTCGGCCGCCCGGGTGCGCTGGCGCTGGCGCGCGGCGATCCTGCCCGTCGGCGGCAACGAGTGCGTCTCCGGCAAGAACGACTCCGCCGCCGTGGTGTACCTCACGTTCAAGCGCGGCTTCCGCTGGTACGCGCTCAAGTACGTCTGGAGCACGGTCGGCCCCTGGCGGGCGACCTGCGACCAGCGCCGGAACCTGGTGAACGCGCAGGACACCATCGTCGCGGAGACCGGCGGGCCGGTGGGGGTGTGGCGCACGGTCGAGGTCGACCCCCTGGCCGAGTTCCGGCGCCACTTCGACGCGGGGCGCAGCGGGGCCGAGGCCCCCGAGTTCATGGGCATCGGGGTCATGAGCGACGGCGACCAGACGCAGAGCCCGAGCGCCGCCGACTTCGGCGGCTTCGTGGTCACGCTGCGCTGACCGCGCCACCGCTCGCGCCGGCGCCTCGCCTGCACGAAGGGTGAAGGTCCCGGGGCGCGGCGCCGCCCGCCGCTCCGCGGGCGCCCCGGCCGCAGATCCCCTCGATCGCGGCTCCCCGCGCGGTGGGCGGGGGTGCGCTGGGCACCGCAACCAGGGCATCGACGTCAGAATTGACCCGCGATTGGTCTGACATGGATGCCCCAGTGCTCAGAAAATCTGCTGGGACAGTCGCCAACTTGGCGCGGCGCGGCGGGCTCGTGGTAATAACAGCCGCTGTCGCGGTACCCGCGCGGGGGCGTGGGAGGAGAGGCTTTGAGAACGACGTCCGTCGCTGCTCAGAAGATCGGCCTCGCGCCCGCGCCGCGCGACCGGTACGCGTCCGGCCCGGCGTTGCACGGGCTCGCCGGCTCGCAGGGCGTCCAGCCGTGGGGCTGGGCGGGCCTCGTGACGCTCGGTCTCATCGTGACGGTGGGGCTCTGGTTCCGGCTGCGCGGCCTCGCGGCCGAGGGCTTCGCCGACGACGAGGTCCACACCTGGCTCATCGCCCACAACTACCTCCGCTTCGACTTCCTCGCCGACGAGCTCGAGCACCCCATCCTCTCGAAGGGCCTGGTCGCGATCGCGATCGCGCTCCTGCCGAAGCGCCTCGACCCGGAGCTCGTGACGCGGCTGCCCAACGCGCTCCTCGGCGGGCTCACGCTCTGGGCCATCGCCGACCTCGGCCGCACGCTCTTCGGGCGGTACGCGGGGCTGCTCGCGGCGGCGCTCGCCGCCTGCTCCACCACCTTCATCGGGTACCAGCGCGTGGCGCGGGAGGACGTGCTCGTCGGGCTGGCGCTGCTGCTCGTGCTCCGCGCGTTCGTCGCGGCGCTCAACGCGGCGGCCGAGGGGCGCGCCCGCGACGCGCGCCGGTGGGAGCTCGTCGCCGCCGCGATGGTCGGCGTCATGTTCGCGGCCAAGTACTACTTCTTCTTCTTCCCCATCCCGCTGCTCGCCTGGGCGTGGACGCGGCGGGGCGCGCGCTGGCAGATCTCGCCGGCGCGGTGGGCGGCGCTCGTGGGCGTGGCCGCGGCGACGTTCCTCGCGCTCGACTTCCCGCTCCTCGCGCCGCGGACCTGGGAGTACCTGTGGCGCTGGACGCACGGCGCCCACATCGGCGATCGCGCCACGAGCGAGAGCATCCTCTTCATGGGGCAGCTCTACTCGAACATCGGCCTCCGCTACCTCGGGGCCACGCCGCCCTGGTTCTACCTCGTGTTCGCGGCGGTGAAGCTGGCGCTCCCCACGGTGATCCTGGCCGCGATCGGCCTCGGCATCGCCCTCTGGAAGCGGACGCCGTCCCACCGCATCGTCCTCGTCTGGATGGCGGTGTGGTACCTGAGCTTCCTCATCACCGGCGCCAAGTACGGCCGGTACTTCACCTCGGTCGCGCCCGCGTTCTTCCTGCTCGCGGGGCACGCCACCGCGGTCCTGGCCCGCGCCGCGGCGACCCGCCTCCGCTCCCACGTCGGCGGCGGGGTGCGCTTCTCGCTGCAGCGCCTGGCCTTCGTCGGCACCGCGCTCCTCGTCACCGCCGCCGAGGCGCACGCCGCCGTCACCCACGCGCCGCACTACCGCATGTACGTGAACGCGCTCGGCGGCGGCGACGCGCGCGTGACGTGGTTCTTCCCGCACTGCGACCTCTTCGACGTCGGGTTCCGCGAGGCCGTCGCCGCCATCGCCCGGCGCGCCGAGCCGAACGCCGAGGTCTGCTCCGAGACCGAGTGGCCCGCGCGCCTGTACGCCGATCGCGACGGACGGCCCGACCTCGCGACCTCCACCATCACCGAGAGCCACGGCTGCCGGACCGGCCAGCCGTGCTACGTCGTGGTCGAGCCGGGCCGCCGGTACTGGCACAACAGCCAGGCGCTGGATCGCCTCGCCGAGCGGACGCCGTGGCACGTCGAGCGCGTCCGCGGCGCCGAGGTGGCGCGGGTCTACCGCCTCGAGGCCGGCGAGTCGCTCTTCTCTCCGGTGCCGCCCACCGCGGCGATCGCGGGGGGCGCCCGCGTCGGGCAGTAGGCGCCGTGCAGCTCCTCCGCGGCGAAGGGGCGGGCCCGCCCGCGACGCGCAGGCTCCTCGCCCTGCTCGCCCTCAGCCTGGCGGCCCTGGTCGTCATCACCTGGGTCCGGGTGGGCTGGCTGCGGACGCTCCTGGTGGACCGGACCGGCACCCCGTGGAGCTACGGCCTGCTCGGCCTGGCCTGGCTCGCGGTGAGCGTGCCCGGGGCGCGCGCCTACCTCCGCGCCGTCGAGGACGAGCGCGCGAAGCTGCGGACCGTGCTCGCCGGCGCGGTGGTGCTGCACACCACGGCGGCGCTGACGCTCCCGTACACCTCCAACGACCTCTTCTCGAACCTCGCCTACGGCCGGATGGCGCGGCTCGGCCTCGACCCGTACGCCTCCGGCCCGGGCGTGCTGCCGGCCGGGGACCCCTTCCGCGCGCTGGTCAGCGTGAACTGGATCGACGCGCCGTCCGTCTACGGCCCGGTGCTCACCTGGCTCAACACGCTCGCCGGCCGGGCCGACACCGTGCCGGCGGCGATGGCGATCTTCAAGCTCGCCATGCTGGCCGTGACGCTCGCGACGGTCGGGGTCGCCTACCTCGTGTGCCGGCGCCACCTCGCGCCCGGCCGCGCCGCCCCGGCGCTCGCGCTCTTCGCCTGGAACCCGCTGCTCGCCTACGAGATCGCCGGCCAGGCGCACAACGACGGCGTGATGCTGCTCGGGCTCACCGCCTTCGTGTGGGCCGCGCTGGGCGGCCGGCGGCTCCTGGCGGTGGCGTTCCTCGGGCTCGCCTTCTGGGCCAAGTTCGCGATCGCGCCGGTGGTGGGGCTCTACCTGTGGCACCTCGCCAGGACCGACCGGCGGAAGGCGGCGCTGGGCGCGCTCGTCTTCGTGGGCATGGGCGTGCTGCTCTTCCTGCCGTTCTGGAAGGGCCCGGAGACCCTCCTCGGCCCGCTGGCGGCGGTGCGCGCCAACCCGGGGCGCATGACGCGGTCCTTCACCGAGATCGCGGCGTTCTTCGCCGGGCTCGCGAGCGCGCCCCTGCGCGCCTCGGCCTACCGGATCGGCTGGACCCTGGGGCAGCTCCTGCTCGTCGTGCTGGCGGTGCGGGCGGTCCGGCGCGTCCGCGACCTCGCCTCGGTGCTGCACGAGTCGCTGGTGTGGCTCCTCGCCTACCTGCTGGTCGCCTCGCCCTTCGTGCTGCCCTGGTACCTGACCTGGGTCCTGCCGCTCGCGCTGGTGGAGGCCGACCCGCGCCTGCGGCGGCTCGTCGCCTTCTACTCCGCGCTCACCCTGGTGGCCTGGTGCGCCGACGTCCCGGAGCTGCAGGCGGCGGTGGTGAACACCTGGGTGCTGGTGCTGGCCGCGCGCTGGTGGCGCCGCCGCGGCGCCGAGGCCGAGCCCTCCGTCGCCTACCGCGCGTCCGCGGCCTAGCGCAGCCGGTCAGGCGGCCAGGTCGGCCGGCGCCGCCGGCGCCGCGCGCCCGCCGCGCCGGGCCAGGCGTGCGCGCAGCGCGTCCAGGCTGGCGTAGACGACCGGCACCACCCCCAGCGTCAGGGCGGTGGAGGTGACGAGGCCGCCGATGATGGCCACCGCCATCGGGACGCGCGTCTCCGCCCCATCGCCCTGTGCCAGCGCCACCGGGATCATGCCGGCGATCATGGCGACCGAGGTCATGAGGATGGGGCGGAGGCGGATGGGGCCCGCCTCGAGGAGCGCCTCGCGCGTGCTGCGGCCGGCCGCGCGGAGCTGGTTCGTGAACTCGACGAGGAGGATGCCGTTCTTGGTCACGAGCCCCATGAGCATGATGAAGCCGATCATGGCCATCATCGACAGGTACTGGTTCGCGAGCAGCAGGCCCGCGATGCCGCCGATGACCGCGAAGGGGAGCGACATCATGATGGTGAAGGGGTGGACCAGGCTCTCGAACTGGGCCGCCAGGATGATGTAGATGAGCACGATCCCGAGCAGCAGGGCCTGGAGGAAGGCCTTGCCCGCCCGGCCCAGCTCGCGCCCCTGCCCCTCGAAGTCGAACTGCACCCCCTTCGGCAGCTCCTTCTGCGCGAAGGCGGTGAGGTAGCTCATGCCCTCGCCGAGGGAGTAGCCGCGCAGGTCGGCGAGCAGCGTCACCTGGCGCATCTGCGCCTGGTGCTCGATCTGCGACGGGCCCACCGCCGGCACGATCGACGCCAGGCTGCGCAGCTCGACGAGCTGCCCACCGGGCGCGCGCACCGGCACCGCCCCCAGCGCGGCGGGGTCGGCCAGCACGTCCGCCGGCAGCTTCACCTTCACGTCGTAGCTGTCGCCGCCCTCGTGGAAGTCGGCCACCTTGTCGCCGCCCATGAGCGCGCGCACGTTCTGGCCGACGAGCGCGGCCGGCACGCCCAGCGCCGCCGCTCGCTCGCGGTCCACCACCACCTCGAGCTGCGGCTTGCCGGAGCGCCAGGTGGTGTCGACGTCCACGAACCCGGGGTTCGAGAGCATCGCCTGCCGCGTCTTCTCGACCGCGGTGAGCAGCGCGTCGAAGTCGGTGCTGCGCAGGTTGAGCTGCACCTGCTGCGGGCGGCTGCCGCCCCCGGCCACCAGCGCGAAGTCCTGCACCGAGAGCTTCGCCGCCGGGCTCACCCGCAGCGTGCGCCGCAGGTGCTGCTTGAACGCCTCCTGCCCGTAGGCGCGCCGCGCCACCGGGACCAGGTTGACGGTGATCTCGCCCTTGTGGACCTCCTCCTGCGCGCCGGCGCCGGCCACCGCGAAGGTCTCGGTGACCCCAGGCACGGCGCGGATCTGGCGCGACAGGTCGTCGAGCTGGCGGCGCGTCTCGTCGAGCGTGCCGCCGCTCGGCAGCTCCAGCGTCACCTTCACCTGGCTCATGTCCTGGCTCGGCATGAAGGTGAACTTGAGGCGGCCCGCCAGGAGGACGGTCAGCACCAGCACCGCGCTCGCGACCGCGAGCGTGAGCGCGCGGTGCGAGAGCATGGCGCCGAGGGCGCGGCGGTAGAAGGCCTCGATGGCGCGGAGCACGCCCTCGATGGCGCGCGAGGCGCGGCCGGGGTGCGCGTGCTCGCGGAGCAGGCGCGCCGAGAGCATGGGCGTGAGCGTCATCGAGACCGCGTAGGAGATGAGCACCGCCACCGCGACCGTGACGCCGAACTGGTAGAAGAAGCGCCCCATGATGCCTTCCATGAAGGCCACCGGGACGAACACCGCCACCACCGCCAGGGTCACCGCCAGCACCGCCAGCGCGATCTCGCCGGTCCCCCGGCGCGCCGCCTCCCAGGGCGACTGCCCCTCCTCGAGGTGCCGGACGATGTTCTCGATGACGACGATGGCGTCGTCGATGAGCAGGCCGATCGAGAGCGTCAGCGCCAGCATGGTGATGACGTTGAAGGTGAAGTGGAGCGCGTGCATGACGGCGAAGGTGCCGATGATGGAGGTCGGGAGCGCCACCGCCGCCACCAGCGTCGAGCGCCAGTTGCGCAGGAAGAGGAGCACCACCACCACCGCCAGGACGCCGCCCAGGATCATGTCCTCCTTCACCGCGTCGATGGAGGAGCGGATGAACTTGGCGCCGTCCACGACGACCTTCACCTCGCTGCCGGGCGGGAGCTGCCCCTGGAGCCGGGAGAGGCTCTCCTCGAGCCGCTCCGTCACCTCCACCGTGTTCGAGCCCGACTGCTTGCGGACGACGAGCCCCAGGGCGCTCCGGTCGCCGAGCCGCGCCACGCTGCGCGCCTCGGCCGGCCCGTCGAGCACCTGCGCCACCTGCCCGAGCCGGAGCGGCGTGCCGCCCGGGCTGGCGATGACGAGCGCGCGCAGCGCCTCCACCGAGCGCGCCTCGGCGGCGAGCTTCACCGAGCGCTCCACGCCCGGCTCGAGGGTGCGCCCGCCCGGCACGTCGATGCTCTGCGCGCGGAGCGCCTGCACCACGTCGCTCGGGGAGAGCCCGTAGCCGCGCAGCAGGCGGGGGTCGGGGACGACGGTGATCTCGCGCTTGCGCCCGCCCACCACCTCCACCGCCCCCACGCCGGGCACCTGCTGCAGCGCCGGCTTCACCACGTCGTCGGTGAGCTGGGTGAGCCGCTCGACCGGCAGCGGCGCCGAGAGCGCCAGCGTCGCCACCGGCGCGGCGCCGATGTCGAACTTCTCCACCACCGGCGTGTCGATCTCCTTGGGCAGCTTCGAGAGCGTGGCCTGGACGCGGTCGCGCACGTCCTGGGCGGCCACGTCGACGTTCCGCTCCAGGTCGAAGCGGACCACGATCTGCGAGACGTTCTCGACGTTCACCGAGCGCAGGGTGTCGAGGCCGGAGAGGGTGTTGAGCGCCTCCTCCAGCGGCTTCGTGACGGTGCGCTCGATCGCCTCCGGGTCGGCGCCGGGGAGGACGGTGGTGACGGTGACCACCGGGAACTCGACCTCGGGGAGCTGGTCGACGCCGATGCGCGGGTAGGCGACCACCCCGAAGACGAGGACCACCAGGGTGAGCATCCCGGTGAACACCGGGCGCGAGATGAAGGTCTTGATGGGGCTCATGGTCGGCTCGCTCCCCTGCCCTACCGCGCCACTGCGACGACGGGATCGCCCGCGGCCAGCGAGCCGGGGTCGAGGATCACCTCGGCCGCCGGGTCGAGGCCGCCGCGCACCGCCCAGGTGCCGGGGTTCACCGGGGCGGCGTCGACCGGGCGGAGCTCGGCCTTGCCGCTCGCCACCACCAGCACCGCCGCCCGGCCGCCCTCGCTCCGCACCGCGCTCGCCGGCAGGAAGAGGCCGCCGCCGTCGGCGAAGCCGCCGAAGTCCACGTTGACGAGCGTGCCCGGCCGGAGGCCGGCGCCGGGCGCCACGTCGGCCAGGACCTCCAGCGTGCGGGTGCCGGGGTCCACCACCGCGCCCTTGACCCGGACGCGCGCCTCGAAGGCGAGCCCGCCCGGCGCGGTGACCCCGCGCACCCGCTGGCCGGGCTTCACGAACCCCTCGATGGCCTCCGGCAGCGCCAGCCGCACCTCCAGGTGGTCGAGGTCGGTGAGGGTCAGGATGGGCGAGACCGGCATCATCGTGACGGTGTCGCCCGCGTTGTGGAACCTGGCGGTGACCACCCCGGCGAACGGCGCCACCAGGGTCGCGTCCGAGACCGCCTGCTCGGCGCCGCGCAGCGCGGCCTGCGCCTGGTCGAGCTGCGCCGCGGCGAGGTCGTGCGCGGTCTGCGCCCGGTCCCACCCGGCGTCGGGGAGCGCGCCCTGCTCGTGCAGCACGCGGCTGCGCGCCAGCTCCTTCTCGGCGGCCGACAGGTTCGCGGCCGCCAGCCGCTCCGCGGCGCGGGCGCTGTCCCGCGCGATGAGCGCGTTCACGGGGTCCATCTCCACCAGCGGCTGGCCCGCCCTCACCCGCTGGCCGACCTCGACCCGCAGGCGCTTGATCTGCCCGGTGGCGCGCGCGGCCAGCGTGGCCTCCTCCCGGGCGCGCAGCGTCCCGGTGGCGCGGGCGAGCCCGGTGTCGAGCCGGGTGGCCGCCTTGCCGACCCGCACCCCGCGCGCGGTGGCCGCGGCGGCGTCGGGCAGGGCGGCCTTCTCGGCGCGGCCCGAGCAGGCGGCGAGGAGCAGCAGGGCGGCGGCGGTGCTCGTGCGACGGTTCATGGAGGTGCTCCTCGACCTGAGAGGGCCGCGATCCCGTGCAGGGCGAGATCGACGACGGTGCGCACCCGCGCCGCGCCGTCGGCGTCGGCGTGGAGCGGGCGATGGTGGAAGGCGAAGGCGACGCCGGCCAGGCCGCGCGCGGCGGCCTCGAGGGGCACGCGCAGCTCGGCGCGGCCGGCGTGGCGGCGCAGCCACTCGAGCAGGAGCTCCTCGTACCGGCCGAGGCCGTGGCTGGGGTCGTGCATCGTCCGCCCGTCGCGGTCCGGCGGCAGGTCGGGCGGGGGCGAGAGGAGGAGCTCGAAGAGCGAGCGGCGCTGCTCGGCGACCTGGAACTGCAGCCGCAGCAGCTTCTCGATCCGCGCCGCGAGCGGGGCCGACCGGTCGACCGGCTCCTCGAAGGTGGCGCGGATCTCGCTCTCGGCGAGGTCGACCAGGGAGCGGAAGATCTCCTCCTTGCTGCTGAAGTACCGGTACAGGGAGGGGGCCGCGTAGCCGGCGGCCTCGGCCAGCTCGGCGAGCGTGGCGCTCGTGAACCCGCGCCGCGCGAAGACCTCGGCCGCGGCCAGCAGGATGTCCTGGCGGGCGCGCTCGCGCACCCGCTGCCGCCGACCGACCGAAGCGCGAACGCTCATTCGCACTTAGTTACCAACCATTCGCGAGGCGAGCAAGAGCATTCGCGGTCGCGCCCGGAGGCGTGACCGCGCGCCGGCGGCGGCGGGCTGCCCGCCTGCTACCTCCCCCCACCGGGTCCGCGCTACAACCGCGGGATGAACCTGACCGAGGCGCTCCTCACCGCCCTGCGCGAGCGGGGGGCGCGCCAGATCTTCGGCATCCCCGGCGACTTCGCCCTGCCCTTCTTCCGCATCCTGGAGCGCTCCGCGCTCCTGCCGCTGCACACGCTCTCGCACGAGCCGGCGGTGGGCTTCGCCGCCGACGGCGCGGCGCGGGCCGGGCAGGGCCTGGGGGTGGCGGCGGTCACCTACGGCGCGGGCGCGCTCAACATGGTGAACGCGGTGGCGGCGGCCTACGCCGAGCGCTCGCCGGTGGTGGTCCTCTCGGGAGGGCCCGGGAAGCGCGAGGCGGGCTCGGGGCTCCTGCTCCACCACCAGGCGAAGACGCTCGACTCGCAATTCCAGATCTACCGCGAGATCACCTGCGCGCAGGTCCGCCTCGACGACGCGGCGCGCGCGCCGGCCGACCTGGCGCGGGCGCTCGACGCCTGCCAGCGGCAGAGCCGCCCGGTCTACGTCGAGCTGCCGCGCGACATGGTGGCGGAGCCGTGCGGCCCGGTGCCGCCCGCGTCGGCGCCGGCGCTCGACGAGGCGGCGCTGGAGGCCTGCGCGGAGGAGGTGCTGGCGCGCCTCGCGGGCGCGCGCGCCCCGGTGCTCATGGCCGGCATCGAGGTCCGGCGCTTCGGGCTGGAGGAGAAGGTGGCCGAGCTGGCGCGGCGCCTCGCCATCCCGACCGTCACCAGCCTCATGGGGCGCGGGCTGCTCGCCCACGCCGACGCGCCGCTGCTGGGCACGTACATGGGCGTGGCGGGGGATCCCCGCCTGACCGAGCGGGTCGAGACCTCGGACGCGCTGTTCCTCCTGGGCGAGATCGTGTGCGACACGAACTTCGCCGCCTCCGAGCGGCGCATCGACCTGCGCCGCACCCTCCACGCCTGGGAGGGCGAGGTGACCCTCGGGTACCACGTCTACCCGGACGTCCCGCTGCCGGCGCTCGTGGACGCGCTCCTCGCCCGCACGCCGCCGAGCGCGCGCCACTTCGAGCCGGAGCGCCCGGTCCACCCGCGCGGCCTCGTCGCCGACGGCGCCCCGCTCACCCCGACCGACGTCGCGACCGCCCTGAACGACCTCATGGCGGCGCACGGGAAGCTCCCCATCGCGGCCGACATGGGCGACTGCTTCTTCACCGCCATGGACGTGGACCAGACCGCGCTGGTGGCGCCGGGCTACTACGCCACCATGGGCTTCGGGGTGCCGGCGGCGTTCGGGGTGCAGGCGGCGACGGGGCGGCGGCCGGTGGTGCTGGTGGGCGACGGCGCCTTCCAGATGACCGGCTGGGAGCTGGGCAACTGCCGCCGCAACGGCTGGGATCCCATCGTCCTCGTGCTCAACAACCGGAGCTGGGAGATGCTCCGCACCTTCCAGCCGGAGTCCTCGTTCAACGACCTCGACGACTGGCGCTTCGCCGAGGTGGCGCCGGCGCTGGGCGGCGACGGGGTCCGGGTATCGACCCGGGCCGAGCTGGCGGCCGCGCTCGAGCGGGCGCGCGTGACCCGCGGCCGGTTCCAGCTCATCGACTGCGTCATCCCTCGGGGCGTGCTCTCGCAGGCGCTCTCCCGCTTCGTGGCCGGGGTGCGGCGGCTCGGCGCCGGCGGCTGAGCCCCCTCCGTTCGCAGGCCGGGGCCGAGCGGGGCGGCGGGGTGGCCCTCCGTCGTCGCTCCGGACGACCTGGCGGGCTGGTACGGCGGCCGGGGCAGAAACGCTCCGCGCCGGGCAATGCAACGTGCCGCGCCGACGAGGTACGCGAGCCCCTCGCGTCGGCGCGGCACCGGCATTGCTGGCGGCAGTGCATCGGGCGGGATTCTCACGCAGGTCGGCCTGCGCTCCTCCGGAGGGCCACCCCGCCGCCCACTTCGAGCGGTTGGCGTACCCGGGAGCTCGTGGGGCTGTCCGCCACGCCCAGGGCGACCGGAGCGAGGTGCGGCGAAGGCCGCCTCCGCAGCGCCGCCCGCGGGCGCCATCGCGCTCAGGCGAGATCCCAGTGGTACCCCTCTCGCTCGAAGGCGTCGTCGGCGAGCGACTTCACGAGCTCGTCGTCGTTGACGTCGACCCGGCGGAGGTTGCCGCGGATGCGGCCGCGGGCGCGGCGCGCGAAGACCCGGAGGATCTCGAGCTCGCGGGCGCTCTTCTCCTCGCCCTCGCTCACCACCGCCGCGTCGACGCGCGACATGACCGAGGCGAGCACGAACAGGTCGATGACGATGTCGCCGATGCGCCGGAGCGCGAACTGCTTCTCGATGATCTTGCGGCCGTGGCGGCGCAGCACGCGGTCGGCCACCCAGGCGAGGTCGCGCGTCGCCTCCTCGAACTGCTCGGCGGTGGGCTTGAGCGCGGGGTGGAGCTTCGTCCAGGTGAGCTTCTCAGCCAGCCGGTCGGGGAGGCGGTCGGTGAGCGCGCCCGGCGCGCGCAGCGTGGCGACCTTGAGCGCGTAGTCGGACATGACCCCGAACCCCTTGATGGGATCGGCGAGCACGCCCTTCAGGCCCGCCGCCAGCTCCTTCAGCTCGGTCGCCACGTCGGCCATGGCGGTGAGCGCGATGAAGAGGCGCAGGATGTCGTTCGTGCCCTCGAAGATGCGGTTGATGCGCGAGTCGCGGACGACGCGCTCGTAGGGGAACTCGCGCATGTAGCCGTTGCCGCCGGCGATCTGGAGCGCCTCGTCGGCCGTGCGCCAGAGCGCCTCGGTGGCGAAGACCTTGGAGATGGCCGCCTCCACCGCGTACTCCTGGTAGCTCTGGTCGATGAGGCCGGCCACGAGCCCCACCACCGCCTCGCTGGCGTAGCAGTCGACCACCATCTCGCCCATCTTCTGCTTCACCAGGCCGAAGTCGGAGATGGGCTGGCCGAACTGCTTGCGCTCCCGGGCCTGCTTCGCGGCGAGGCCGATGAGCTTCTTCATCCCGCCCACGCACCCGCCGCCGAGCCCGGTCCGCCCCGAGTTGAGGATGCGCATGGCGGTCTTGAACCCCATGCCCAGCTCGCCCAGCACGTTCTCGGCGGGGACCTTCACGTCCTCGAAGTGCACGGTGGTGGTGGAGGAGGCGCGGATCCCCATCTTGTCCTCGTGGGGACCGGCCGAGACGCCCGGCATGTCGCGGGTGACGATGAAGGCCGTCATCTGCGCCTTGCCGTTCTTCTGCACCTCGGGGGTCTTGGCGAAGACGGTGAAGAAGTCGGCGATGCCGCCGTTCGTGATCCAGAGCTTGTCGCCGTTCAGGATCCAGTGATCGCCCTGGCGCACCGCGGTGGTCCGCACCGCCGCGGCGTCGGAGCCGGCGCCGGGCTCGGTGAGGCAGAAGGCGGCGATCATCTCGCCGGTGGCGAGCTTCGGCATGTACTTCTTCTTCTGCGCGTCGGTGCCGAAGAGCAGCAGCCCGCGCATGCCGATGGAGCTGTGCGCGCCGACCGTGAGCGCCACCGAGGCGTCGTGGCGCGAGATCTCCTGCAGCGCCCGCGAGTAGGCCGCCGCGCCGAAGCCGAGCCCGCCGTGCTCCTCCGGGATGACGAGGCCGAACAGCCCGAACTCCTTCAGCTCCTGGACGAACTCGCGCGGCATCTCGCCCTTCACGTCCCAGGCGCGGAAGTCGCGCTCGCGGGGCGTGAGGAGCTGGTTCACGGCCGAGAGCACCTGCCGCAGGGTCTCCTTCTCGGCGGGCTTCATCTGCGGGTACGGGAGGACGATCTCCTCCTCGATGCGCCCCATGCAGAGCGCCTGGACGAAGCTGGCGGTCTTCTTGTCCACCATGGCGGACCTCCCGGATGTGTGAATGAACGTATACGACGCAGTGCGGCGAGACGCCGTCCCTTCCGGGACGGCCGCCGCGGCCGGGGGCTCAGGGGACGCCGGCGGGCAGGCCCGGGATCCCGGACGGACGCCCGAGCTGGAGCCCCGCCGAAGAGGGCGCGAACCCCGCCGCGGCCAGGTAGCCCGCCAGCGCGTGGTCCTGCGCCGGCGCGCCGTCGATCTCGGCCACGAGCGCCGGCTCGTGGCGCGCCTGCGCGCCGCGCAGCAGGCTCGCCACGCTCCGCGCCACCGCCTCCCCCACCCGCGAGCGGTCGGGCTCGAGGTCGGGCAGGAAGGCGAGGACCTGGCGGCCGCCGCGCGCCACCCACGCGCCGAGCGCGCCGTCGACGAGCACCACCCGGGCGCCGACCGCGCGCGCCGGCCGCTTCCCCGCCGCTCCCTCGCCGGCCGGGGGCCAGTCGACGAGCGCGCCGTAGGGGTTGGCGGGATCGGTCGCGGCGAGCGTCGCCACCTCCGGCGGGTCGGGCGGCTCGCGCACCGCGCGGAGGAGCTCGAGCAGGCCCGGCTCGGCGAACTGGAGCCCGCCCACCCCCGCGACGAAGTAGCCGCGCCGGATCCGCCCCGTCTCCTCGAGGTGGCGGAGCACCTCGTACACGGCGCCGAACCCGCCCGGCAGCCCCTCGGCGGCGGCGGCGCCGCGGGTGACGAGGCCGTAGCGCGAGAGGAGCTGCCGCGCGACCGCCGCGCTCCACGCGGTGGGCGTGGGCGGGGCCTCCGCCGCCTGCGCCCGCCGCGCGGCGACGAGCGCCCAGCGGCCGCCCGCCGAGGGCGGGACGGCCAGCCGCGAGCGGTAGGGGGTGCCGTGGACGGGCTGGCGCCGGCGCCGCTCGCTCCGCGGCGGCGCCGGCTCGACGTGGGCGCGGAGCGCCTGGAAGGTGTCGTTCGTCACCAGCCCGCGCCAGACGAGCGCCCAGAGCGCGTCCAGCGTCGGCTGCTCGAAGCCGCCGCCGACCGCGGCGTGCAGCTCGCCGAAGAACGAGGCGCCGCGCCGGCCGAGCGCCTCGACGAGGCGCGCCTCGCGCTCCGGGAGCGGCGGCGAGGCCGCGCCCGGCCGCGGGGGCGGCAGGAGCCGCGGGAAGGCGTCGGTGAGGTAGAGCGCCACCCGGCCGTCGCGCTCGCCGAGCGGCTCGAGCCCCACCCACAGAACCTCGCCGCCGGCCGCCAGCCGGTCGAGGTCGCCGCGCAGGTAGCCCTCGACGCGGGCCGGCAGGATCTCGGTCTCGAGGAGCGACGCCGCGAGCGGACACCCCTGCAGCTTCTCCACCGCGTCGAGGACCGCGTCGAGGCCCCGCCGCGGCCGCGTCACGCCCTGCCACGCCGTCACCGCCCGCGCCAGCGCGGCCGGCTCGACCGGCTCGACCTCCTCGCGCAGCCGCGCCAGCGAGCGCCGCCGCGCCGCCCGCAGCACCTCCGGGTCGCACCACTCCCGCTCCCGGCCGCCGGGGCGGAACGCGCCCTCGAGCAGGCGGCCCCGCCCGGCGAGCCGCTCCAGCACCGCCTCCGCCGGCCCGCGCCCGAGGCCGAAGCGCGCCGCCAGCTCGCCGGTGGTGAAGGGCGCGTGCCGCCGCGCGTAGCGCAGGGCGAGCCCCTCGAGCGGCTCGGGCGACGGCCGCAGGAACACCTCCGGCAGGCCGGGCGGGAGCGAGGCGCCGAGCGCGTCGCGGTAGCGGGCGGCGTCCTCGACCGCCGCGAACCGCTCCTCGCCCGCGACCCGGAGCGGCACCGCGCGCCCCTCGGCCACGAGCTGGTCGAGCGCCGCCGCCACCTCGGCCGTGGCGGTGCGCCGCGCCACCTCCTCGCGCGAGAGCTCGCCGAGCCGCAGGAGCAGGTCCGCCAGGCCGTCGGCGCTCCGCGCGCGCCCGGCGGGCGCGAGGTGCTGGAGCTGCGCCTCGAGCTCGGCCAGGGCGTCCGCGTCGAGGAGCTGCCGCAGCTCACCCTCGCCGAGGAGGTCGCGGAGCTGGCCCTGGTCGATGGTGAGCGCCTGCGCGCGCCGCTCCGCCAGCGGCGCGTCGCCGTCGTAGATGAAGCTCGCCACGTACCCGAAGAGCAGCGAGGCGGCGAAGGGCGACGGGGCGGTGGTGTCGGCGGTGACCACCCGTACCTCGCGCGACCGCACCTGGCGCAGGAGCTCGGTGAGCGCCGGCAGGTCGAACACCTCGCGCAGGCACTCGCGGTAGGCCTCGAGCAGCATGGGGAAGGAGGGGAAGCGCGCGGCCACCGCCAGCAGGTCGGCGGCGCGCTTGCGCTGCTGCCAGAGCGGGGCGCGCTGGCCGGGGCGGCGGCGGGGCAGGAGCAGCGCGCGCGCCGACGCCTCGCGGAACTTGGCCGCGAAGAGCGCCGAGGCGCCGAGCTGCCCGGTCACGAGCTCCTCCACCTCCTCCGGCTCCGGGAAGAGGAGCGCGACGTCGGGCGGCGCGTCGCTCTCCGGCATCCTCACGGCGAGCCCGTCATTGGTCCAGAGCGTCTCCACCGACGCGCCCAGGCGCTCCTGAGCCCGCGCCGCCGCGAGGAGCGCCCAGGGGGCCAGCACCGGCCCGCCGAAGGGGGTGAGCAGGCAGACCCGCCAGTCGCCCAGCTCGTCCCGGCACCGCTCCACCACCAGGGTGCGGTCGTCGGGGACGGCGCCGGTGGCCGCCGCCTGGTCCTCGAGGAACCGGAGCAGGTTCCGGGCGGCGCGGGCGTCGAGGTCCGAGCGGCTGCGCAGGCGGGCCTCGGCGGCGGCGGGCGGCAGCGCCCGCAGCTCGCGCACGAGCGCCCCGACGCGGCGGCCCAGCTCGATGGGCCGGCTGGCGGCGTCGCCGTGCCAGAACGGCATCTTGCCCGGCTCGCCCGGCGCCGGGGAGACGAGGACCCGGTCGTGCGTGATCTCCTCGATGCGCCAGCTCGACGCGCCGAGCAGGAAGGTCTCGCCCACCCGCGACTCGAACACCATCTCCTCGTCGAGCTCGCCCACCCGCGCCGGGCCCTTCCCGCCCGCCAGGAAGACGCCGTAGAGGCCGCGGTCGGGGATGGTCCCGGCGTTGGCGATGGCCACGGCGCGGGCGCCCTCGCGGGCGCGCAGGCGGCCGGCCAGCCGGTCCCAGGTGATGCGCGGGCGCAGGTCGGCGAGCTCGTCCGACGGGTAGCGCCCGGCCAGCATGTCGAGCACCCCCTCGAAGACCGGGCGCGACAGCTCGGCGAAGGGCGCCGCCCGGCGCACCAGCGCGTGGAGCGCCTCGACCTCGAGGTCCTCCAGGGACACCATCGCCACCACCTGCTGCGCCAGCACGTCGAGCGGGTTGCGGGGGTAGCGGGTCGCCTCGACCGCCCCCTCGTGCATGGCCTCGGTGAGCGCGGCGCAGGCGAGGAGGTCGGAGCGGAACTTGGGGAAGAGCACCCCCCGGCTCGCCTCGCCCAGGCGGTGGCCGGCGCGGCCGATGCGCTGCAGGCCGCTCGCCACCGACGGCGGCGCCTCGATCTGGATCACCAGGTCGATGGAGCCCATGTCGATCCCGAGCTCGAGCGAGCTCGTGGCGACGAGCCCCCGCACCCGGCCCGCCTTGAGGTTGTCCTCGATGGCGAGCCGCTGGGCGCGGGCGATCGACCCGTGGTGCGCCTGGACCAGCGTCTCGCCGGCGAGCTCGTTGAGCGCGGCCGCCAGCCGCTCGGCCACGCGGCGGCTGTTCACGAAGAGGAGCGTGGTGCGGTGGGCGCGCACCAGCTCGAGCAGCCGGGGGTGGATGGCCGTCCAGAGGGAGGCGCGCACCGGCCCCTGCGCGCCGGGGCCGCCCGCGGGCTCGATGGGCTGGCCGAGCCGCGCCATGTCCTCCACCGGCACCTCGACGGTGAGCTCGAGCGCCTTCCGCGCCCCGGCGTCGACGATGGCCACCGGCCGCCCGGCGCCCCCCAGGAAGCGCGCCACCTCGTCGAGCGGCCGCTGGGTGGCCGAGAGGCCGACGCGCTGCAGCGGGCGGCCGGCGAGCGCCTCCAACCGCTCCAGCGAGAGCGCCAGGTGCGCGCCGCGCTTGGTCGGCACCAGCGCGTGGATCTCGTCCACGATGACCGTCTCGACGTGCCGGAGCACCTCGCGCGCCTGCGAGGTGAGCAGCAGGAAGAGCGACTCGGGGGTGGTGATGAGGACGTCGTCGGGGGCGCGGGCGAAGCGCGCGCGGTCGCGCGCCGGCGTGTCGCCGGTGCGCACCATCACCGAGGGGACGCGGTGCGCCTCGCCGGCTGCGGCGGCCGCCGCCGTCACCCCGGCGAGCGGCGCGCGCAGGTTCTTCTCGACGTCCACCGCCAGCGCCTTGAGCGGCGAGACGTAGAGCACCCGCAGCCGCTCGCGCTTCGGCGGCTCCGGCGAGAACACCAGCCGGTCGATGCAGGCGAGGAACGCGGCGAGCGTCTTGCCGCTGCCGGTCGGCGCGAGGAGGAGCGTGCTCTCCCCGCGCGCGAGCGCCGGCCAGGCCAGCGCCTGCGCCGGGGTCGGGGCCTCGAACGCGCCCTCGAACCAGGCGCGGGTGCTCGGGTGGAAGAGCTCCAGGGGAGCGCGGGCGCGCGCCGTCACCCCCTCGTCTTAACGCCGGCCCGCGGCCGGGAGCGTCAAATGTGCGCCGGGTGGTCGGTCTCCCCCAGGACCTGATCGCGCGGCGCCGCCTGCTGCTTGAGCTCGTTCCCGAGCTGCTCCATCTCCTCGCCCAGCTGCTCGAGCTCGTCGCGCTCCATCATCTTCCGCACCACGGGGAAGAGCTCCTTCTCCTCCTCCTGGCGGTGGTGCTGGAACTGCTCCTGGGCGACCTTCATCTTCGCGTCGAACTGAGCGTCGCCGAGGTCCGTCTGCAGGATGTCGGCGAGGAGCCGCTTCACCGCGAGGTGCTCCTCCACCGCCTCGCGCAACAGCTCCTCCGTCCGGGCGTCCTTGGTCGCCGGGTAGAAGATCTTCTCCTCGATGGTGTTGTGGATGGTGAGCGCGTCGCCGAGCTTCTGGCAGAGCTGCTCCTTCGTCTTGCGTGCGTTCTTCCCCGCCTTCTCGAACCGCTCGAACAGGTCGGCGGCCTCGGCGTGCTGCTGGGTGAGGAGCTTGAGGGCGTCCATGGCAGATCTCCTTGGGTTCCAGGAGACGTTAGCCACGCCCGGGCCCCCGGCTCGCCCGCCCGGCCGTGGTCCGGCCGCCGCGCGCCCGGCCCTCCCACCGGGACGCCTCGCCGGGCGCGCCCCTCGCCCTCATGGTTGAGGGGTGACCGCGGCCCTGCTCCTGCTCGTCCTCTCCGCCGGCGAGCCGGCCTTCGAGGCGCCGGTCGAGGTCGATCGCTGGCACTTCGCCGGGGTCCCCGTCGCCTCGTACGCGAGCGACGTCGGGCTGACGGTGGGCGCGGCGCTCTTCATGTACGCGCCCGACCCGGAGCACCCGGGGGAGCAGGACTCGCTCACCCTCGCCGCCTCGTACGCGACGCGCGGGCCGCGCCAGGCCGACGTCGCCTGGGTCCACCAGCGGCTGCTCGGCCTGCCGCTGCGGTGGAGGCTGACCCTCCACGGCGGCGACGACGCGCTGATGCCGTACTGGGGCGAGGGGGCGCAGCTGGGCGGCCTCGAGGTGCCGACCGGCTCGGGCACGCCGCCGGCGCCGTACCGGTACCACGACCGGCGCTTCCTCGCGGCGGCCACGCTGCGGGGCCCGTTCCTCGGCGGCTTCGGCTGGCACCTCCGCGCGCGCTTCCTCGACGTGGGCGTCCCCGAGCCGAGCGCCCTCCTCGCCCGGTCCGCGCCGCCCGGGGCCCGGGGCGGGCGGGTGGCGCTCTTCGAGGCCGGGCTGCTCTACGACACCCGCGACCACGAGCTCTCGCCGCACCGCGGCCTCTTCGTCACGGCCGCCGCGTTCGCCGCGCCGCAGCTGGGCGGCGTCTCGGACTTCTCCTTTCACGGGTACGACGCGAGCGCCCGGGCGTACCTCCCGCTCCTCTCGCGGGCGACGCTGGCGCTGCGGGCGCTCTACGACCACAAGCTCGCCGGCGTGCCGTCGCGGGCCGACGCGGCGCGGGCGGTCCCGTTCTTCGAGCGGTCGCTGTACGAGGGCCTCGCCTACGGCGAGGGGCTCGGCGGCGGCGGCAGCGTGCGGGGGATCGCGCGCTTCCGGCTCTCCGGCGACGAGAAGGCGCTCGGCAGCGCCGAGCTCAGGCTCGACCTCTTCTCGACCCACCTCCTCGGCAAGCTGCAGGAGTACGGGGTCGACGGCGGGATCGACGCGGGGTGGGCGCGGCAGCCGGGCTGGGCCGCGGTGGACGCGGCGGGCCTCGCGGCGGGGCTCCGGCTGACCTGGGACCACGCCATCCTGGTGCGCGTCGAGATGGGGCGGGCGCTCGGCGGCGGCGACGAGACGCTCTACGTGTCCTTCGGCGAGCAGTTCTGAATCGAGGCCGCGCGCGGTAGAGTCCCCCCGTGCTCGCCCGCCTCCACCTCCCGCGCTCGATCCCGGCCGCGCTCGCCGCCGCGATCGCGGCCTGCGGGGCGGGCGCGACCGCCGATCTCAACCCTGTCGCGACCCCGTACGTCGTCACCGTCCGGAACTACCAGTTCCTCCCGGCCGACCTGGCCGCGCCGCCCGGCGCGACGGTGCTCTTCCGGAACGACGACGACTACGACCACTGGCTCATGAGCGCCGCCGCCCCGGGGCAGTACGTGGAGGCCCCGGTGGGCGGCGTCGCCCTCGACCTGTACCTTCCGGCGCGGAGCGAGCAGCCGTTCCAGCTCCCGGCCACCGCGGCGGTGGGGACGGTCGTCCCCTACTTCTGCTGGCTGGTCCGCAACGCCATGATGGATCAGGGCACGATCACGATCGCGCCGCCGGCGGCGGCCGCGTCTGCGCCCCCAGGTACAGCCCCAGCCCGCTGAGGGCGAGCGCGACGCCCCCGGCGCCGAGCGGGCCGGGCGGCGCCCCGCCGAGGAGCGCCACCTCGCCCGCGACCGAGAAGATCACCTCGGTCGCCTGCGTCGCGTCCACGGCCGCCAGCTCGTAGGCGGTGCGCGCGCGGTGGCGCGCCGAGAGGAACAGGCTCGTCGCCACCACGCCGGAGAGGAGCGCCACCAGCGCCGTGCGTCCCACCTGCGCCGCGCTGGGCGGCGGCGGGCGGACGGCGGCGCCCAGCACGAGCCAGAACGGCAGGGAGCCCAGCACGAGCAGGAGGACGCGCGCCAGGTCGTGGTCGAGGAGCGGGTCGTCGAGGTGCGGCACCCACCGCCGCCCGCCGCGCCGCGCCTCCCACACCAGCTGGTTGCCGACCGGGTAGGCGAAGGCGGCGAGGAGCACCGGGGCGGCGCCCAGCGCCACCTCGCGGACCCCGGCGCCGCCCGCCTGCTCCAGCGTGACGAGCGCGATGCCCAGGAAGACGAGCGCGGTGAAGGCGAGGCCGCGCAGCGGGACGGGGCGGCCGAAGGCGAACAGCACGAGCGGCGTGGCGAGGACCGTCGACTGCCAGGTGGTGGCGACCACCCACCCCGGCGCGTAGGCCGCCGCCAGGCAGAGAGGCGCGTAGAAGAGCCCGCACCCCACCCCGCCGGCGACCACCCAGAAGCCGAGGTGGGCCCGGAACAGGCGCAGCGCGCCGCGCAGCACGGCGCCCTGCCCGGTCGCGGCCAGCGCGACCGCCAGCAGGAGGAGCATGTGCAGGTAGCGCAGCGCGGCGCTCCACACCCAGTGCCCGCCGGCCTGGCTCATGGCGCGGTTCAGCACGAAGGTCGCGCTGAAGAAGAGGCCCGCCAGGACGCCGCGGACGAGGAGCGGCCCGAGCCGGCGCGCCCCACCGCTCACAGCACGCGCTCGTCGCGCAGCGCCTGCACCAGCGCCCGGCTGACGCCCTCGTGGCGGGCGCACCACTCCGCGTGCGCCTCCGGGCCGACCCGGTTCGCGACCCCGAGCGCGGCCGCGGCCGGGACGCCGGCGGCGGCGCAGGCCGCGAAGACGCCGCTGAGCTCGAGGTGCTCGGCCGCGGCGAGGCGCGCCAGCGCGGCCGCGCCGGCGGCGGTGCGGGTGATGGCGGGCGGGACGGCCACCGCGTGCGGGGCGAAGCGCGCCGGCAGCGCCCAGCCGGCGGCCCAGCGCACCGGCTCCGCCGCGGGCCGGTAGGCGCGCCCCTCGACCTCGTCGAGCGAGGTGGCGATCGCCTCCGCGCCGGCGAGGAGGTCGCCCGGCGCGAGCCGGCCGTCGTAGGCGCCGCAGGTGCCGACGAACAGCACCCGGCGCGGCGCGCTGGCGGCGAGGAGGCGCGCCGTCGCGGCCGCGGCGGTCACCGCCCCTACCCCGACGCAGGCGGCGCGCCAGCCCGGCGGCGGCGCGGCGTCGAGCCCGCACAGCTCGGGCGGGAAGGCGGCCAGGAGGAGGTCGGGGACGTTCGCGGGCACGCCCGGCATCCTACGCCAGACCGGGGCCGGCCTCGCAGCGGCGGCCGCGCGCGCCGCGTCCGCCGGCGTTAGGATGCAACCCCCATGCGCATCCTCCACACCATGATCCGCGTCGGCGACCTCGAGCGGTCGCTCGCCTTCTACACCCAGGTGCTGGGCATGAAGCTCCTGCGCCGGCAGGACTACCCCGAGGGCAAGTTCACCCTCGCCTTCGTCGGCTTCGGCCCCGAGTCGGAGCAGGCGGCGCTCGAGCTCACGCACAACTGGGACACCCCGCGCTACGACCTCGGCACGGGCTTCGGCCACGTCGCGCTCGAGGTGCCGGACGCCTACGCGGCCTGCGCGGAGATCGAGCGGCGCGGCGGCAAGGTGGTCCGGGCGGCCGGCCCGATGAAGCACGGCCGGACCGTCATCGCGTTCGTCGAGGACCCGGACGGCTACAAGATCGAGCTCATTCAGCGGGGCAGCCTGTAGCGGGAGGCGTCGGGGGACGAGCCCCCGCCCCACGGACCCCGCGGCCGCTCAGGCCGCCCGCACCACCACCCCGGTCGCGGTCTCGCCGAAGACGAGCTCGGGGTGGAGCCGCTCGGCGGTCCGGAGCGCCCACTCGCGGTCGAAGAGCACCACCACCCGGTCGCGGATGTCGAGCACCACCATGCCCTCCACCGCTCCGTAGAGGTCGTCGAGCTCGAGCGGCGCGCCGTCGGCGCGCGTCACCCAGCGCGCGAGCTGGTAGGCGGTGGGCTCGAGCCGCACCTCGACGCCGTACTCGCTCTCCAGGCGGTAGCGCACCACCTCGAACTGGAGCTGCCCCAGCGCCCCGAGCACCAGGTCGCCCGCGCGCCCCGCCGGCGGGCGGTAGAGCTGCACCGTGCCCTCCTGCGCCAGCTGCTCCACGCCGCGCGCGAACTGCTTGCGCCGCAGCGGGTCGAGCATGACGAGCCGGGAGAAGTGCTCGGGCGCGAAGCTCGGGATGGGCTCGAAGGCGAACCGGGAGCCGCCGGTGAGCGTGTCCCCGATCTCGAACAGGCCCGGGTCCGGGATGCCCACCACGTCGCCCGCGAAGCCGCCCTCCACCACGCTGCGCTCACCGGCCAGGAACTGCGTCGGGCTCATGAGCCGCAGGTCGCGGCCGCTGCGGACGTGGTGCACCTTCATCCCGCGCGTCACCTGGCCCGAGCAGATGCGGACGAAGGCGACCCGGTCGCGGTGCGCCCGGTCCATGTTCGCCTGGATCTTGAACACGAAGCCGCTGAACTCGGCGCCGGCGGGATCGACGGGGCCCTGGTCGGACGGGCGGGCGCGCGGCGGCGGCATGAGCTCGCAGAACGTCTCGAGGAACGCCTCCAGCCCGAAGTTGTTGATGGCGCTCCCGAAGAACATGGGCGACAGCTCGCCCGCCAGGTAGCGCTCCTCGTCGAAGCCGTCGCCGGCGGCCTCGAGCAGCTCGGCGTCGTGCCGGAGCCGGTCGAAGCCGGCCTCGTCGAGCTCCTCGCGCACCAGCGGGTCGTCGATGCCGGTCACCTCCACCGGCGGCCGCTCGGCGCCCGAGGTCGCGGAGGAGCCGGCGTGGGCGGCGTCGAACAGGTACACGCGCCGCTTGAGCCGGTGGTAGACGCCGCGGAAGGTGCCGCCCCGGAAGACCGGCCAGGCCACCGGGAAGACCCCGATGCCGAGGACGCTCTCCACCTCGCCGATGAGGTCGAACGGGTCGCGCCCGCCGCGGTCCATCTTGTTCACGAAGGTGAAGATGGGGATGGCGCGCTGCCGGCAGACGCGGAAGAGCTTCTTCGTCTGCGCCTCGACGCCCTTGGCGCAATCGAGCAGCATCACCGCGCCGTCCACCGCGTGCAGCGTGCGGTAGGTGTCCTCGCTGAAGTCGGCGTGGCCGGGCGTGTCGAGCAGGTTCATCTGCAGCCCGCGGTAGGGGAACGCGAGCACGCTGGTGGTGATGGAGATGCCGCGCTCGCGCTCCATCTCCATCCAGTCCGAGACGGCGCTGGCGCGGCCGCGCTTCGCCTTCACCGCCCCGGCCAGCTGGATGACGCCGCCGTAGAGGAGGAGCTTCTCGGTGAGGGTGGTCTTGCCCGCGTCCGGGTGGGAGATGATGGCGAACGTCCGGCGGCGGCGGATCTCGTGCTGTGGGGTCATGGTGGGAGCGCGCGCGGAGTCCGCGCGAGGCCGCGCAGGATAACCCACCGCCGCCTGCCGTGCATTCCCCCGCTCGCGCGGAGGCTCAGTGGCCCGCGGGCGCCGCGCCGGGGGCCGGGCGGCGCGCCAGGAAGACGAGCGGGATCATGGCCAGCGCGAACCAGCCGAGCAGCCACAGGACGTCCAGGTACGCCAGCGTCTGCGCCTGCTGCGCGAGCAGCCGGGAGAGGGCGCCGTACGCCTGGCGCGCCGCGTCGGCGCTGGAGCTGCCGGCGCGGGTGAGGGCCTGCGCCATCGCCTCCAGGCGCGCGCGCACCTCGCCGCGGCCGGGGTCGAGGTGCGCCACCAGGTTCGCCTGGTGCACCTGCGAGCGCCGCGCGATGAGGGTGGTGACGAGCGCGATCCCGATGTCGCCGCCCATGTTCCGGGACAGGTTCACGATGCCGGACACCGCGTTGTTCTTCGACGGGTGGACGCCGGCGTAGACGAGGGTGTTGATGGGCACGAAGAGGAAGGCGAGCCCGCACGACTGGTAGACGCGCAGCTGGAGCGCGGTGCGGAAGTCGATGCCGGGGTAGAGGGTGTGCGCCATGTGGAAGGTGGCGAGGGACAGCACCGTGAACCCGAAGGCGATGAGGAGCCGCGGGTCGTAGCGCGAGACGAGCCGCCCGACGAGCGGCAGGAGCAGGATGACCGCCACCCCGCCCGGCGACAGCACCTCCCCCGCCTGCTGGGCCGAGTAGCCCATCCAGACCTGCAGGTACTGGGGCAGGAGCACGGTGCTGCCGTAGAGGGTCATGCCGAGCACCAGCATCATGACGTTGGAGGCCGCGAAGCTGCGCTGCGCGAAGAGCCGGACGTCGACCACCGGGTGCTCCTGGCGCCACTCCCACCAGACGAACGCGACCAGGCACACCGCGGCCGCCAGGGAGAACCCGACGATGGCGTGCGAGGCGAACCAGTCGTCCTCCTGGCCCTTGTCGAGGACGTACTCGAGCGAGCCGAGCCCCACCGCGATGAGCCCGAGGCCGACGTAGTCGATGGGGCCGGCCCGCTGGCGCAGCGCCGCCAGCCGCGGCGGGTCCACCACCACCTGGTTCGAGGCCCACAGCGAGAAGAGGCCCACCGGCACGTTGATGAAGAAGACCCAGCGCCAGCTGAAGTGGTCGGTGATGTAGCCGCCCAGGGTGGGCCCGATGGCGGGCGCGAGTACGACCGCCATGCCGTAGACCGCGAACGCCATCCCGCGCTGCCGGGGCGGGAAGGTGTCGGCCAGGATGGCCTGCTCGCTCGGGCCGAGCCCGCCGCCGCCGACGCCCTGCAGCACGCGGAAGAAGATGAGCGCCCCCAGGCTCGGCGCGACCCCGCACAGGAAGGAGCTGGTCGTGAAGAGCGCCACGCAGCTCATGTAGAAGCGCTTGCGGCCGAAGCGGGTGGCGAACCAGCCGCTCACCGGCAGCACGATCGCGTTCGAGACCAGGTAGGAGGTGAGGACCCAGGTGCTCTCGTCCTGGCTGACCGAGAGGCTGCCCGCGATGTGGGGCAAGGAGACGTTCGCGATGGCGGTGTCGAGCACCTCCATGAACGTCGCCAGGGTGACGGTGAGCGCGACCACCCACGGGTTGTGCCCGCCGGTGAAGCCGTGCCCTTGCTCCGCGCCGCCGCCCGCCGCCATGGTCCGCCCGCGCCCTCGCCCCGCTCACCGCACCTTCACCGACGGCCCCACCGACATGCCGGGCCGGAGCCGCTCCATCCCGGGCTGCCCCGGGTCGAGCCGGATCCGGACCGGGATCCGCTGCACCACCTTCACGTAGTTGCCGCTCGCGTTCTCCGGAGGCAGCAGGCTGTAGCGCGAGCCGGTCGCGCCGGCGAAGCTCTCGACCACGCCGCCGTAGTCGCGGGAGATCGCGTCCACGTGGACCTCCGCCCGCTGCCCGACGCGCATGAGCTCGATCTGCGTCTCGCGGAAGTTGGCGGTCACCCACAGCTCGCCGGTCTGGGTGAGCGCGAGCAGCTGCTGCCCGGGCTGCACCCGGTCGCCCACGTTGACCGACTTCTTGCCGACGATGCCGTCGGCGGGCGCGGTCACCCGGGCGTAGGAGAGGTTGAGCTGCGCCTGCTTGAGCTGGGCCCGCGCCAGGTCGAGGTTCGCGCGGCGCACCGCCACCTGCGCCTCCCGCGTCACCAGCTGCCGCGGCGCGTTCTGGTGCGCCTCGCGCTGCCGCGAGAGCGCGGCGGCGAGGCGGGTCCGCCGCCCCTCCACCCGCTGCCGCGCCGCCGCCACCGCCGCCCGCGCCACCTCCGCCTGCGCCAGGCGCTGGTCGTACTCGGCCGGCGCCATGCTCGCGCCGGCGACGAGCCGCTTCGCGCGCTCGAGCTGCAGCTGCGCCAGGCGGTCGTTCGCCTGCGCCTGCTCGAGCTCGCGCTGCGACGCCTCGGCGTCCGCGCGCGCGTTCTCCACGTCGGCGTCGGCCCCCTGGACCTGCGCCAGGTTCGTCGCCTGGGTGATGTCGACGCTCGGGGTCTCCGCCGCGACCTGCGCCTCGGCCTGGACCACCGCCGCCCGCGCCTGCGCCAGGGCGACTTCGAGGTCGGTCGTGTCGAGCTCGACGAGGACGTCGCCCGCCCTCACGGCCTGGTTGTCGACCACGTGCACCGCCAGCACGGTGCCCGACACCCGCGGGCTCACGGCGCTGATGTTGCCGTCGATCTGGGCGTCGTCGGTGTCCTCGTACCGCCGCGCGTGGAGCCACCACCCGAGCGCCGCCAGGGCGAGGACGGCGACCGCGATCGCGACGCGCACCCGGCGCCGCCGGGTCCGGGCGGGGTCCGCGGCCGGCCGCTCGCCCGGGGCCGGCGCGGCGCGCGGGGGCGGCGGCGGCGGCGGGTCGGCGGGGCTCGGCCGGGCGTCGTTCGACATCGCGGCTCCGTCGCGTGGCTCGCCGGCGCCTCAGCGCACGCTCACCACGCGTACGCCTCCGGCGCCTCGCCGCCGGGGCCGGGCCAGATGCGATCGAGCCGCTCCAGCACGGCGGCGTCGAGCTTCAGGCGGGCCGCGCGGAGCGCGTCCTCGAGCTGCTGCATCGTGCGCGGCCCGACGATGGGCGCCGTCACCCCGGGCCGGTGGAGGAGCCACGCCAGCGCCACGTCGGCCGGGGCGTGACCGAGCTCGCGGCAGAGCTGCTCCCACGGCTCGAGGCGCGCGCGGTTCGCCGCGATGCGCTGCGCGATGCGCTCGCTCGACCGCCGCCCCTCGGTCGCCTGCTGGAGCGCGCCGCCGAGCAGCCCGCCGCCGAGGGGGCTCCAGGGCAGGACCCCGAGCCCGTAGGCGCGGCAGGCGGGGAGCACCTCCAGCTCCACGGTGCGGGCCGACAGGTTGTAGAGGCTCTGCTCGGAGACGAGCCCGAGGAACCCGCGCCGGGCCGCCGACTCGCACGCCTGGGCGATGTTCCAGCCGGCGAAGTTGCTCGACCCCACGTAGAGCACCTTCCCCTGCTGCACGAGCAGCTCCATCGCCTGCCAGATCTCCTCCCAGGGCACGGCGCGGTCCACGTGGTGCATCTGATACAGGTCGAGGTGGTCGGTGCGGAGCCGCCGCAGGCTGTCCTCGCAGGCGCGCCGGACGTGCAGCGCCGACAGCCCGCGGCCGTTCGGCCCCTCGTACATGGCCCCGTAGACCTTGGTGGCGAGCACGATCCGCTCGCGCCGCCCGCCCTGGGCGAGCCAGCGCCCCACGATCTGCTCGGTGAGGCCGCTCTTCGGGAGCTTGCCCCACTCGGTCATCTTCTGGCCGTACACGTTCGCGGTGTCGAAGAACTGGACGCCCGCCTCGAGGGCGCGGTCCATGATCCGGAACGCGTCCGCCTCGCTCGTCTCCGGGCCGAAGTTCATCGTCCCCAGGCAGAGCCGGCTCACCTCGAGCCCCGTCCTCCCCAGCCGCGTCGTCTCCATGCCGCGGCGTATAACGCGCGCGCGCGCCGCCGGCCCGCCGGCGTTACGCTCCGGGGACCCCCCTCACGAGGTCCGCCATGGCCCCCAAGCTCCCCGCCCACTTCCTCCGCTTCCAGAAGAAGCACCCCGACGTCGCGAAGGCGTTCGAGGAGCTCGGCAAGCGCGTCCACGACGGCGGCCCGCTCAGCGAGCGCGAGCGGCGGCTGGTGAAGCTGGGCATCGCCATCGGCGTCAACACCGAGGGGGCGGTCCACTCGGCGCTGCGCCAGGCGCTCGGCGCCGAGTGCTCGCGCGAGGACGCCGAGCACGTGGCGCTCCTCGCCATCACCACCCTCGGGTGGCCCCGCGCGCTGGCGGCCATGAGCTGGGTCCACGACGCGCTCGACGGCGGCGAGGGCACCGACGTCTAGCGCCCCGGGGCCGCCGGGTCACGGCACCAGCACGACCTTGCCGACGTTCCGGCGCGACTGGATGTGGCGGTGCGCCTCGGCCGCGCGGGCGAAGGGGAAGGTCGCGTCCACGTGCGGCCGGATGGCCCCGCGCTGGTACAACCCGACCAGCGCGGTCATCTCCTCGGCCAGGAGCTCGAGCTCGCCCCACAGGTGGCCCATGTTGACGCCGGCCACCGCGCGGTTGTCGTTCATGAGCCCGATGGGCGTGTAGACGGGGAGCTGCACCATCTCCTGGGCGAGGCGCAGGTAGTCGCGCTTCTCGCCGCTCGCGAGGTTCGCGAACCCGTAGGCGACGAGCCGCCCGGCGGGGCGCAGCAGGCGGTAGCCCTTCTTCCAGTCCTTGCCGCCGAGCGGGTCGAGCACGATGTCCACCCCGCGCCCGCCGGTGAGACGGCGCACCTCGGCCTCGTAGTCCTGGCTGCGGTAGTCGATGGGGTGATCGCACCCCTGCTGCCGGAGCGCCGCGTGCTTCCCGGCCGAGGCGGTGCCGAAGGTCTCGACCCCCTCCACCGTCCGGCAGAGCTGCAGCGCGGCGAGGCCCACGCCCCCCGCCGCCATGTGGACGAGCACCTTCTCGCGGGGCCTCAGGGCCGCCACCCGGAACAGCGCGTGATAGGCGGTGAGGTAGTTCACGGGCAGCGCCGCGCCCTCCTCGAAGCTCATCCCCTCGGGCATGGGCACCGCCTGCGCGGCCGGCACGCAGACCAGCTCCGCCTGGCCGCCGAAGCGGGTCATGGCGAGCACCCGCGTCCCCACCGCCGGCGCGGTCACGCCCGGGCCGAGCGCGTCCACCACGCCGGCCGCCTCGTAGCCCACCACCGCCGGGAGCTTGGGGGCGTCCGGGTAGAGCCCGAGCCGCGCCATGATGTCCGCGAAGTTGAGGCCGGCCGCGCGGACGCGCACCCGCACCTCGCCCGCGCGCGGCGCGGGGTCGGGGCCGTCCCGGACCTCCAGCACCTCGGGGCCGCCCACCCGCGTGATCCAGATCGCCCTCATGATGATCTCCTCGCACCGCGCCGGTTCCGCCCGCCGCGGCGGCGGCAGTCTACCGCGTTGCGGAGCGGCGTCGGCGCGCCTAAACCCAGGCGCCAACGCCAGACCAGGAGCCGCACACCCATGTCGAAGACCAAGGCCTACGCCACCACCTCCCCCCGCTCGCCCCTCGGCCCGTTCGAGATCGAGCGGCGCGAGCCGCGCGAGCACGACATCGTCATCGAGATCGCCTACTGCGGCGTCTGCCACTCGGACATCCACCAGGCGCGCGACGAGTGGGGCGGGTCGATCTTCCCCATGGTGCCGGGCCACGAGATCGCCGGGAAGGTGACGAAAGTCGGCGCGCGCGTCGAGAAGTTCAAGGAGGGCGACCTGGCCGGGGTCGGCTGCATGGTGGACTCCTGCCGCACCTGCGAGCCGTGCCGCCGCGACCTCGAGCAGTTCTGCGAGCGGGGCGCCGCCATGACGTACAACGGCACCGAGATGGACCGGAAGACGCCCACCTACGGCGGCTACTCACAGCGGGTGGTGGTCGACGAGCGGTTCGCGCTCAAGATCCAGCCGGGCCAGGACCTCTCCGGCGTGGCGCCGCTCCTCTGCGCCGGCATCACCACCTACTCGCCGCTCCGCCACTGGAAGACCAAGCCGGGCAGCCGGGTGGGCGTGGTGGGACTCGGCGGCCTGGGCCACATGGCGGTGAAGCTCGCCGCGGCGATGGGGGCGGAGGTGACGATGCTCTCCACCTCGAAGCGGAAGGAGGCGGACGCGCGGCGGCTCGGCGCCCACGAGTTCGGGCTCACCTCCGACCAGGCCACCTTCAAGAAGCTCGGCAACCGCTTCGACCTCATCATCGACACCATCTCGGCGCCGCACGACTACAACGCCTACCTGGGGATGGTGAAGGTGGACGGGACGATGGTGCTGCTCGGCGTCCCGCCGCAGCCCGCGCCGGTGCACGCCTTCTCGCTCATCGGCGGCCGCAAGAGCATCTCCGGCTCGCTCATCGGCGGCATCGCCGAGACGCAGGAGATGCTCGACTTCTGCGCCCAGCACCGCCTGGTCGCGGACGTCGAGGTGATCCCGATCCAGCAGATCAACGAGGCGTACGAGCGGATGATGAAGGGCGACGTCCGCTACCGCTTCTCGATCGACGCCAAGACCCTGGCGTAGCCGCGTCGGCCGGGCCCGCGGGGCGGGGCCCGTCCCCCGCCCGCTGCGGCCGTCGCTCACCGTAGGGCGGGGGCTCGTCCCCCGCCGCCGCGCTCACTCCAGCTCGAGCCACCCGAACCACACCGGGTGGTTCTCCTTGTACCACTCGAGCACGCGGCGGATGGCGAGCTGCTTCTCGCGCGGCATCACCTTCTCGTCGATGCGGTCGAAGTGGACGCGCACCTTCTCGCCCTCGTGCTCCAGCGCCTGGGAGAGCATGGTCTGCAGCTCGTTCCGGATCCGGCCCGAGTCGGAGATCTTCACCGCGCGGCGGGTGTGGTCCACGCCGGAGAGGAAGCGGACGAGGAGCGGGCTGAACACGTGGCGCGCCTGCTCGAGCGACTCCATGAGCCGGAAGGTGAACGTGATCCGGCTCTTCACCTGCTGCGTGGCGAGCTGGGTCGCGACCTTGTAGACGCCGTCGGACACCTTCGTCACGCCGGGCGCGCCGCTGTACGGGTCGTCGCACATGTACCCGGTGCAGGCGAGCGTGCGCCAGGCCTTCTCCGGCAGGAAGTCGTCGGCGCGCAGCACGCGGCGGCCCACCGGCATGTGCGAGGCGCGGGCGTCGGCGATGGCCTCGGCGTAGCCCTGCACCCGCCCCGCCTCGACCTCGCGCCCGCCGAGCAGCTCCTGCACCCGCCGCGCGAAGTCGGGCGCCGCCGGGTCGAGGTGCATCAGGCGCGCCTCGACGTCGCACGGCTGGTCGAAGGTGGGCGAGAAGAGCGCCATCGAGGCGTCGACGTCGAGCACCTCGGAGAGGCTGGCGGCCTGCATCGCCTCGGCGGTCGCGGCGTAGCCGTCGCAGAGGAAGACGTGCGTGGCGCCCGCCGCGTCCTTCCAGCTCCCCACCAGGAAGGTCGGCGCGTAGGTGCCGGAGTCGGTGAAGACCTCGATCCCCGAGGGCGCCTTCCAGCCGTCCTCGACGAGGTGCACGCCGAGCCCCTTCCACTCCTCCCAGAGCTTGCCGAGGCGCGCGACGCGGCTCTTGCCGCGCAGCGTCCAGACGTGCACGTGCTCGCGCCGCACGCCCGGGTAGGCCTTCTCGACGCACTCGAGCACCTTGCGGCGCTCGGTGCGGTAATCGAGCAGCACCGCCGCCTCCTCGGCCGCCTGCGTGACGCGGCGCGGGACGGTGAGGCAGCCCATGTACGACTCGTAGGGCTTCGCGACGGTGAGCGGCGAGTCGAAGAGGTGGAACACGGCCATCGGGCCGGTGGGCTTGCCCTCGGCGAAGCGCGAGGTGTTCTCGAGCGTGTCCACCGCCGCGCCCCAGAGCGTGATGCCGCGCTCCTGGAGCCAGCCGTAGAACTTCTCGAAGGTGTGGCCGGGCTCGTTGAGGAGGCGCCGGACGCGGCGATCGACGAGGCGCGCCACCTCGGGCCGGGCGTACACGCGGCCGAAGCCGAGGAGCGGGTTCGCGCCCATCTCCGGGGTCTCGCCCGCCTTCGGCATGAGCCCCTCGCCGAGCGAGACCATGATGGCGTGGTTCTCGGGGAGCGTCCGGGTGAGGTGCCACAGCCCCTCGCTCATGACGTAGGCGCTGATGGCGTCGGCCGACTTCTTCACCTGGTTGTAGGCGGCCTTGTCCTTGCCTGCGCCCTCGCCGAAGCCGCCGAAGAGGCGCGTCCCGAGCGCCGTCACGGCGGAGGTCATGGCGAGGCAGCGGTGGATGCCGCGCGGCGTGAAGGAGCGCGAGGACACCGGCTCGGGCTGGGCGCGCTCGATCTCGACGTCCTCCAGCCAGAGGTGGAAGCGGAGCAGGACGGGTCGGGTGTCGAACGCCCATTGCGCGACGAGGTTGCGCTTGGCGAGGTCGGTCATGGGGGCCCCTGGAGGTCGGCGCGCGGGCGCGCGGCGGCACTGTACAAAACTTGGGCAGCCGAGATCCAAAAAGTCTGAGGCGCGGTTGGGTCCGGCGGACCCGGCGCGGGCCCGCTCCCCGCGGGCAGCGGCCGGCCGGGACCCCGCTCTGGAGCCGTGCCGAGGGGCCAGGGCGCCCGCGCGCGCCGCGGCGGCTCGCCGCCCCCTTCCGCGCGCTTGCGGCGCGCGCCGCGCCCGAGGAGGATGCCTCTCTCCGCGGACCACCTCCGCGCTCCGGAGCCCGCGCGACGATGCCCCTCCCCCGCCAGCCGCTCCGCGCCCGCGCGGCCCTGCTCGCCGCGGCGCTCGCGGCGCTGGCGCTCGCGGCCGCCTGTCGCGGCGGGTCGGCGCCGGCCGCGGGGGCCGCGGCCCGCCGCTACACGGTGCGCGGCGAGGTGGTCGCCCTGCCCCGCCCGCAGGCGAAGCCGGCGCAGCTCACGCTGCGCCACGAGGCCATCCCCGGGTTCGCCGACGCGACCGGCGCGGTGGTCGGCATGCCCTCGATGGTGATGGCGCTCGATCTGGGCCCCGCGGCCTCGACCGCGGGGCTCGCGCCCGGCGACAAGGTGGAGGCCGTGCTGGCCGTCGACTTCTCGCGTCCGCTCGTGCAGATCGAGCGGCTCGACAAGCTCCCGGCGTCGACCGCGCTGCGGCTCGATGCGCCTCCCGGCGGGGTGGACGAGGCCGCTCACCCCTCCCGGTAGTCGTCGCTCCTGAGCCCGTGCTTCTTCAGCAGCCGGTGCAGGCTCTCGCGCTCCATGCCGGCGCGCGCGGCCGCCTTGGTGACGTTGCCCTTCAGCTCCCGCAGCAGCGCGACCAGGTAGTCCCGGGTGACGCGGTCGCGCGCCAGCTCGACCACGTCGCGCAGCGGCAGGTCCGGCAGCGCCTCGCCGGCCCCGGCGGCGGGCGCCGCCGCCAGATCGGGAGGCAGGTCCTCGGCGCCGACCACCCTCCCCTTCGCCACCGCCACCGCCCGCTCGACCGCGTTCTCGAGCTCGCGCACGTTGCCGGGCCAGGCGTAGGCCGTGAGCGCGCGCAGCGCGTCCGGCGCGAACTCCGCCACGTCCCGCCGAAAGGCGCGGGCGTGCTTCTCCAGGAAGTGCGCCGCGAGGAGCGGCACGTCCTCCACGCGCTCGCGCAGCGGCGGGAGCCGGATCGGGAAGACGTTGAGGCGGTAGTAGAGGTCCTCGCGGAAGCGCCCGGCCGCCGCCTCGGCCTTGAGGTCGCGGTGGGTGGCGGCGATGACGCGGACGTCGACCTTCACCGCCGCCGTGTCGCCCACGCGCCGGATCTCCTTCTCCTGCAGCGCGCGGTTGAGCTTCACCTGGGTCGGCAGCGGCAGCTCGCCCACCTCGTCGAGGAAGATCGTCCCGCCCTGCGCCTCCTCGAACAGCCCGGGCTTCGCGCCGGCGGCGCCGGTGAAGGCGCCGCGGGCGTGCCCGAACAGCTCGCTCTCGACCAGGTCCGGCGGCAGCGCCCCGCAGTTCACCGGCACGAACCGCCGCTCCTTCCGCGCCGAGTGGTAGTGGACGGCGCGGGCGGCGAGCTCCTTGCCCGTCCCGGTCTCGCCGAGGAGCAGCACCGTGATGTCGAGCCCCGCCGCCTGCTCGAGGAGCCGGTAGGCCTCCAGCATGCGCGGGCTCTTGCCGATGAGGTTGTGGAAGCTGTAGGTGCCCTCGAGCTCGCGCCGGAGGCTCGCCGCCTCGTCGCGCAGCCGCTTCCGCTCCGCGGCGCGCTGCACCACCAGCGCCGCCGCGTCGGGGTCGAACGGCTTCTCGAGGTAGTCGTAGGCGCCCTGCTTCATCGCCTGGACCGCGTCGGCGACGGTCGCGTAGCCGGTCATCATCACCACCTCGGTCGAGGGGTGGCGCGCCTTCACCGCCTGCAGCACCTCGAACCCACCGGCGCCCGGCATGCGGAGGTCCGTCACGACCACGTCGAACGCCTCGCCGGCGACGAGCGACAGCGCGCGGGCGCCGTCCTGGGCGGTGGTGAGCTCGTAGCCTTCGGCGAGGATCTTGCCGAACAGCTTGAGCATGTTCTCCTTGTCGTCCACCACCAGCACCTTGACCCTGCTCACGCGATGACTCCTTCCGGGCGGCGCGGCAGGCGGAGCTGGAAGATCGCCCCGCCGCCCGGCGCGTCGGCCGCCTCGATCTCGCCGCCGTGCGCGCGCGCGATGGCGCGCGAGATGGCGAGGCCGAGGCCCGTCCCGCGCTCCTTGGTGGTGAAGAACGGCTCGAAGAGCCGCGCCTGCGCCGCCGGCCCGAGCCCGGGCCCGCTGTCCCGCACCGCCACCCGCGCCTCGCCGGCCTCCTCCCCGAGCGACACCGCGACCGCGCCGCCCGGCCCGGCCGCCTCGGCGGCGTTGCGGACCAGGTTCGTGAGCACCTGGCGGAGCTTCGAGGGGTGCCCCTCCACGATCGCGTCCCCGGCGACCATCACCTCGACGCCGTCGAGCACCGCCGCCTCGCGCAGGCGCGCCACCACCTCCTCGGCGGCGGCGCGGAGGTCGACCGCCTCGCGCCCGACCTGCACCGGCCGCGACAGGTCGAGCAGCCCCTCCACGATCTCCTTCGCGCGGAGCGTCTCCTCCTCGATGACGCCGAGGTCCTCGCGCAGCGCGCCGTCGGCCCGCTTCTTCATGAGCCGCGTGTAGCCGAGGATGACGCCGAGCGGGTTGTTGATCTCGTGCGCCACGCCGGCGGCGAGCCGCCCCACCCCGGCCAGCTTCTCGCTCTGGACGAGCCGCGCCTGGTGCTCCTTGAGCGCGGCGGTCATGGCGTTGAACTGGCGCGCCAGCGCGCCGAACTCGTCCCGGCGATCCAGCGCGAGGTGCGCCTCGAGGTCGCCCGCCGCCAGCCGCGCCGTGCCCGCCTGCAGCGCCGCCAGCGGGCGCGCGATGGAGCGTCCGATGGCGAGGCTCACCGCCGCCGCGAGCAGCGGCGCCCCCACGAGCAGCGCGACGATCCAGCGGTAGGTGCGGCGCTCGACCGCGTCCACCTCCGCGCGCGCGGCGGCGATGCGCGCCTCGAAGGCGGCCACCAGCTCCTCGGCCCGGTCCTGGATGCGCGTCACGACGAGCTGGGCGCGGGCGTGCTCGGCCCGCACGAAGCGCACGTCCCCCTTCACCACGGCCGGCACGATGCTCCGGCGGAAGATCACGTCCAGCTCGGCGCTGGCCGCCTCGATGTCCTCCACGGCGGCGCGCTCGCCTCCCGAGCCGGCCCGCTTCCGGAGCTGCTCGGTGAGGCGCAGCACGCGCTGCTCGGCCTGCTCGTAGAAGCCGAGGTGGCTCTCGTCCCCGATGATGATGGTGTGCGCCTGGTGCGCGTACTGATCCCGCACCGCGCTGGCGAGCTCGAGGGCCAGCCGGACGCTCTCCTCCTCGCCCAGCATCCGGGCGGTGGCGGCCTGGATCCGCGCGAGGCCCGCGAGCGCCAGCCACGAGGCGAGCCCGAAGGTCACGACCAGCGCCCCGAAGCCGAGCAGGAGCTTCCGCGCGGTGCCGGACCAGCCGCTGAAGGGAGTCGACGCCACCTACCCCACCTCAGCAATGTCCGGGCCACCGCGCAGGCGCGCGATCCCGGCCCGAAAGCGCTGCGGCGGACGGCGGTGGCTCGTGACCATGGCGGTCACAGTGTAACCGGCGCGCCCCCGCGGGGCCTCTGCTCACGCGCCGGCGCTCAGGCCTTCGCCGCGTCCCTCAGGCCGCAGTCGTCGCCGGCCCGGACGGTTCGGCGGGCCCTCCGTCCTCCAGGGGCGCGAAGTCCTCCTCCCGGACGTCCTCCACCCGCAGCTCCTCGAGCTCCCTCAGCGCGGCGCGGGCCCGCTCGTGCTCCCGGGCGAAGAAGGCGCCGGCCTCCTCTCCCGGGCGGCGCGCGGCGAGCCACAGGGCGGTGAGGCGCTCCACCGCCTCCGGCACCCGCCGGCGCGGGATCTTGGCGGCGAGCTTGCCGAAGCGCGCACCGCGCTCGTCCACCCCGCCGCCGAGCAGCACGAAGTACTGCGGCACCGCGCGCCCGGCCAGCTTGCGCAGGCTGCCCTGCAGACCGATGGCGGCGAGGTGGTGCTGGCTGCACCCGTTGGGACACCCGGAGACGTGCAGCGGGAGCCGCTCCGTGAGGGCGCGCGCCCCCAGCCCACCGCGGACGTGCGCGTCCACGTCGCGCGCCAGCAGGCGGGTGTCGGCCACGGCCAGGCGGCACGACTCGGCGCCGGGGCAGGCGATCACGTCCCCGGCGCTGCCGGCCCCGGCGCGGCCGAGCCCGGCCGCGGCGGCGCCCTCGTACAGCGCCTCGATCTCGGCGTCCGGCACCCAGCGCAGGAGCACGTGGCCGCCGCTGGCGAGCCGCACCGCGCCGTCCCCGTAGGCGAGCGCGAGGTCGGCCACCGCCTCGAGCTGCGCGGCGGTGAGGTCGCCGCGCGCCGGCGAGAGCGTGACGGTCGAGTACCCCCGCTGCCGCTGGGGCTGCGCGTTCGTGCGGCGGAACAGCTCGCGCGCGGCGGCGGGCGGCGCGAGCTCGGCGGCCGTGTCGGGGAGGAGTCCGGGGCCGCGCGGGGGATCGGCCGCCACCCGCGCCGCGAGGGCCGGGGGGCTGGGCGCCGCCGGGCGGGCGCGCGCGGGCGGGAGCTCCACGGGAGCCGCCTCCGGGTCGAAGGGCAGCGCGGGAGCGCCCTCGGCCCGCACGCGGGCCAGCTCCTCGGTGAGCAGCGTCCGGAACGTCTCGAACCCGAGCTGCCGGACCAGGAACTTGAGCCGGTTCCGCTGGCGGTGCTCGCGGTCGCCGCGCGCGTGGAACACGCGGACGATGGCCTCCGCCAGCGCCAGCACGTCGGCCGCCGGCAGGAACTCGACGAGGGGGCTGCCCGAGGTGCAGGCCGAGGAGGTGCCCCCCGCCACCGTCACCGCGAAGCCGCGGACCGCCCGGGCGCCCTCGCTGCGCAGCCGCGCCCGGAATCCGATGTCCTGGATGGCCGTACGCGCGTGGTCCTCGGCGCACCCCTCGAACGCGATCTTGAACTTGCGCGGGAGCGAGGAGCCGAGGGGGTGGCGCAGGAAGTGGCGCGTCACCGCCTCGGCGTAGGGCGTCACGTCGAACAGCTCGTCCTGCGACACGCCGGCGTGCGGGCAAGCGACCACGTTCCTCACCGCGTTCCCGCAGGCGCCGTGCGTGGTGAGCCCCGCCTCGCCGAGCCGCGCCAGCACCGCCACGAGGTGCTCCTGCGCCACGAAGTGCAGCTGCACGTCCTGGCGGGTGGTGATGTGGCCGAAGCCCCGCGCGTAGGGCCGGGCGACGGCGGCGATGGCGCGCAGCTGCTCGGCCGAGAGCACGCCCTGCGGCACCTTCACCCGCACCATGTGCCCCTCCTGCCGCTGCCCGTAGACGCCGCGCAGCGTCCGGTAGGCGCGCCACTGCTCGGCGTCGATCTCGCCGCGCTCGAAGCGCCTGAGCTCGGCGAGGAAGGCGTCGACGTCCGCCGCCTCGGCGAACCCCGCCCGCTCCCGCCCCGCCGTGGACGAGGTCGTGGTCGTGGTCGCGGTCGCGGTCGCGGTCGCGGCCGCCGTCGAGGCCGTGGTCGCCGTCGTGGTCGCCGTCGTGGCCGCCGTCGAGGTCGCGGTCGAGGTCGTGTTCGCCGGCGCGGTCGCGGTCGGCTTGCGGGTCGTGGTCGTGGTCTCGGACACGGGCTGCTCCATCAGGCGAGCCGCGCGCTGGCGGCGGGGTGATCGGCGTGGGCCGCCGAGGCGAGCGCGGCGACCGCGCCCACCACCAGCGTCCCGGGGAGGTGGGCGCGCTCCGGCGGGATGGGCGCCTCGCCCAGCGCGGAGAGCGGCCCGGTCCAGGTGAAGCCCTCGGCGCTGGAGGCGCCGAGGAGGAGCGCGGCGGGCGTGCTCGCGCTCCACCCGCGCGCGCGCAGCCGGTCGGCCAGCGCGGCGCGGGCGGCCACGCCCATGAGCACGACCAGCGTCACGCCGGTCGGCGGGAGGGCGTCGACGAGCGGCCCGTAGGTCGCCTCGGCGTGCCCGGAGACGACCGCGAACCCGGCGGCGACGCCGCGGTGGGTGACCGGGATGCCGGCCAGCGCCGGGGCGGCGAGGGCCGAGGAGAGGCCCGGCACCACCTCGAACGGCACGCCGGCCTGGGCGAGCGCCAGCGCCTCCTCGCCGCCGCGGCCGAAGACGAACGGGTCGCCGCACTTGAGCCGCACCACCCGCTGCCCGCGCCGCGCGCCGCGGATCAGGAGCCGCTCGATGGCCCGCTGCGAGACGCTGGGGCGGCCGGCCCGCTTCCCGACGTGGAAGCAGTGGGCGCGCGGCGCCAGCCGGAGCAGCTCCGCGTCGACGAGCGCGTCGTAGAGCACGAGGTCCGCCGCCGCCAGGCGCTCCGCCGCGCGCCGGGTGAGGAGCCCGGGATCGCCGGGCCCCGCCCCCACCAGCGAGACGAAGCCCCCCGGCGCGCGGGCGGGCGCCGGCTCGGCGCCGTCGTAGAGGGCGTTCAGCTTGCGGAGCAGCATGGGCCGGCGGGTGGCGAGCGGGACCTTCCCGCGCTTCCAGGCGCCGCGCTCCGCCTCGCCGAGCTCGACCCAGCGCCCCAGCTCGCGGGGGAGCACGGCGTCGATCGCCTCGCGCAGGAGCCCCGCCAGCGCCGGTGCGCGGCCGCCGGTCGAGATGGCGACGGTCGCCTCGCCCCGCCGCACCACCCCCGCCGTGTAGGCGCTGGCGTGCTCCGGGTCGTCCACCGCGTTGACGAGCAGCCGCCGCGCCTCGGCGGCCGCCGCCACCGCCCGGTTCACCTCCGGGGTGGCGGCCGCGACCGCGAGCCACGCGCCGTCGAGGTCCTCGGGGAGGAAGCCGCGGCGGACCACCGCGCCGGCGGCGCGGGCCACCTCCTCGCGCACCTCGGGCGCCACCACCGTCACGCGCGCGCCCACCTCGGCGAGCTGCCGCACGCGCAGCGCGGCCATCGCGCCGCCGCCCACCACCACCACCGGGCGCCCCGCGAGCTTCACGAAGAGCGGCAGGAGCGGCGCGCTCACAGGACCCCCCACTGCCGCACGTACTCGAGGACCACCCGGAACTCCCGGTCGCGGAACCCGGCCGCGAGCAGGTGCCGCTTCACCGCCCCCGCCTCCACCTCGGTCGAGGCGAAGGCCTCGCCGGCGGGCGCCGGCCGGCGCTCGAAGCCGAGCCCGGCGAGCGCCGCGCCGAGCTCGCGGGCCCGGCAGCGGGCGAGGCCGCGCTCGGGGGTGACCAGCGTCAGGAGATCGACCATGGCGCGCCCCTACTTCACCGCGAGCCAGTAGCTCGCGAAGACCCGCGTGGAGAGCCAGTAGCCGAGCGGGACGTTGACGGCGACGCCCAGCGCGAAGGCGGCGAACGGCTTCCAGCCGAAGCGCGTCAGCTCGCGGAAGCGGGTGGTGAAGCCGATGGAGAGGAAGGTCCAGGTGAACGCCCAGCCGCGCAGCGTCTTGAGCGGGCCCACGGCCTCCTTGGAGAAGCGGGTCCCGATCCGCCCGTCGAGCGAGGCCAGGATCACCGTCACGACGAGCGACGCCACGAAGAAGCCCAGGATGAACTTGGGGAAGCGCCGCCACACCTCGCCCAGCCCCACGCGCTCCGCGTCCGCGGCGCGCTTCCGCTCCCAGACCGTGACCGACAGGAACGCCACCACCAGCGCCCAGAGGCCGACGAACATGTCGCGCCCCACCACCTTCATGAGCGTGAAGGTCTTCACCGCGCGCTCGTCGCCCAGGGCGGCGGCGGCGGCGAAGCCGGCCGCGTCGGCGAACTCGGAGGTGCCGATCCAGGCGCCGGCCGGGCCCGCCGCGAGCCCGAGGTGCCGCGCCGCGACCGGCAGCGCGAAGATCATGGCCACCGCCCACAGGATCACCATCGAGATCGCGACCGACACGTGGCTCTTCTCGGCGCGGCAGGCGCCGCCGATGGCGATGGCCGCGGAGACGCCGCAGATCGAGCCGCCCGCGCCGAGGGTGGCGCCGAAGCGCGGATCGAGGCCGAACAGGCGGGTGGCGGCGAGGTAGATGGCGGTGAAGGTCGTCACCGCGACCACGGTCGCCTGCGCGACGGCGAGGGGGCCCGCCTGCAGGATGATGGTGAAGGGGAGCGTCGCGCCCATGAGGACGATGCCGACCTTGACGTAGAACTCGGTGCGGAGCGCCGACTGGAACCACGCCGGGAGCGCCACCGCGTTCCCGAGCGCCATGCCGACCAGGAGCGCCAGGAGCGGCGTCTCGAGCTGCCAGTCCTTGAGCGTCTGGTTCGAGCCCAGGACCGCCACCACCAGCGAGACCGCGAAGAGCAGCGCGAAGCCGGCGGCGTACTTGACGACGTCCCAGCCGATGACCGCCGAGGCGGCCGAGAAGGCGACGAGGAAGACGAGGAGCAGGGCGAGCGGCCCGGCCGGCTGGGCGCGCAGGGCGGCGGTCACGGCGCCGAGGCTGCCTGACCAGGTCGGGATGGCGAGCGCGGCCGCGCCGACCGCGCGCGAGGCGCCGAGGAAGAAGGCGCCGCTCACCGCCAGCACGAGCCCGAGCGCGATGAAGATGGCCCAGGTGTCCTCGCGCCGGTGCCAGGGGAGCGCGTTCTGCGGGAGGTTCGACATGGTCTGCTCGCGGGGGCCGAGGTTCGAGCGCGCACGGCTCCGCAGCCCTGGTCGGGCCGGCGCGTGAGGCGAAGCGGTGGGAGGGGCGGGAGGGGTGGAGCGCCGGCGTCAGCCGCGCATTCGCGCGGGAGGCGCCGGCTCGGGACAGGCGCACCCGGCGGCGGGCGCGTGAGCGGTTCGGGCTTGGGCGCGTCGCGCCGTGGCGGCCAGCATGCGCTGCATCTTGTATCGCGGACGCGCGTCCTGTCAAGCGGACAACGGACGTCTGTCCGTGATGCCGGATGGGGCGAGCTACAGCGCCGCCCAGCCGAGGTAGACCGCGGCGAGCGTCCCGGTCCCCATGGCGAGCCACAGCGCGGCCCCGAGCAGCAGCGGCCGCGCCCCCACCGCGCGCAGGCTGGCGCGGGAGAGGCCCAGGCCGATCAGGAACAGCGTCAGGACGAGCGCGCGGCCGCCCACCGCCGCGAGGAGCTTCCCGGCCGGGCGCAGCCCGGGGGCGTAGGTCGCGAGCGCGGCGGCGAGGACGAAGCCGAGGATGAACCAGGGCGGGCGGCTGCGCGCGCCCGCGGTGCCCGCCGGGCCGGCCGCCGTCGCGCGCCGCCGCTCGAGCACCCCGAGCAGCAGCGTGACCGGCACGATCCACAGCGCGCGGGCGAGCTTGACGGTGGTGGCCACGGCGAGCGCCACCGGGCCGTACTGCATCCCCGCCCCCACCACCGAGCTCGTGTCGTGGATGGCGAGCGCCGACCACAGCCCGAAGGCCGGCTGCGACAGGTGCGCGGCGTGGCCGAGCGGCGGAAACACGACCAGCGCCACCGCGTTCAGCACGAACACCGTCGCCAGCGAGACCGAGAGCTCGCGGTCGTCCGCCCCGAGCACCGGCGCCGCCGCGGCGATGGCGCTCCCGCCGCAGATGGCGGTGCCGACCGTGACGAGCAGCCCGGTGCGGCGCTCGACGGCCAGCGCCCGCGAGAGCCCCCACCCCAGCGCAGCGCAGGCGCCGATCGACACCACCGTGTACCCGATCCCGTGGGCGCCGACGCGCGCCACCGCGGCCAGGTCCATCCCGCCGCCGAGCGCGACCACCGAGGCGGGGAGGAGCTCCTTCGCGAGCGGGCGCGTCCTGGCGGCGAGCGGGTTCCCGACGGTGAGGGCGATGGCGATCCCGCCGGCCAGCGCCGCCGCCGCGGGGACGCCGGGGACGCAGACGGCGACGCCTCCGGCGACCACGAGCAGGGCGGCGAGCGGGATCTGGCGTTGGCCGAGGCGCATGCGCGTGAGGGGCGGCGGCGAGGCCGCGCGGGTGAGAGCCGCGGGCGGCCCGGGGCGGTTCGCCACTCATACCGCAGGCGAGGGGCGCCTGCGCGGTCGAGCTGCAGCGCCTCGCGCCGGCCGGCGAGCCGTGAGCGGCGCCGCCCGGCGTGCTACGATCCGGCGCTCCGCCATGCCGCGCCACCCCTCGCTCTCCGCCGCCACCGCCGGCCTCTCCGCGGACGTCTACAGCGCGCTCGCGGAGCGCGCGCGGCGCCGCGGCGGCACGATCCACCCGCTCCACGTCGGCGACACCTACCTCGACCCACCCGAGGGCGCGCGGGCGGAGGCGCAGCGCACGGCCGAGCACCCGCGCCTGCACAACTACGCGCCGGTGCAGGGGGAGCCCGCGCTCCTCGCCGCCATCCGGCGCCGGCTGGCGGGCCGCTACGGGCACGACCTCGACCCCGCCTGCCTGCAGGTCGTGCCGGGCGCGACCACCGGCCTCGCGCTCGTGCTGGCGGCGCTGCTCGATCCGGGCGACGAGCTCCTCCTGCCCTCGCCGTTCTGGCCGCTCATCCGCGGCCTCGCCACCACCCGCGGCTGCGCGCCGGTGGAGGTGCCGTTCTTCACGCGCCTCGGCGAGCCGGGCTTCGACCCGGAGGCGGCGCTCGAGGCGGCGGTCACCCCGCGCACGGCCGCCGTCTACGTCAACACCCCGCACAACCCGACCGGCCGCATCCTGCCGGAGCCGGTCGTCGACGCGGTGGCGCGCGTGGCGCGGCGCCACGACCTGTGGGTCCTCGCGGACGACGCCTACGAGGAGCTCGTCTACGGCCAGCCGCACCGGCCGCTGTGGCTCCGCGCGGACCTCGCCGACCGCACCGTGGCGAGCCACACGCTGTCGAAGAGCTACGCCTTCGCCGGCGGGCGGGTCGGCTTCGTCCACGGGCCGCCGGACGCGATGCGCGCCATCCGCGGCGTCCAGGTCTTCAACGCGTACTGCGCCCCGCGTCCCATGCAGCTCGGGGCCGCCCGCGCCCTCGAGGAGGGCGACGCCTGGCTGGCGGAGACGCGGCGCCTCTACGCCCGGGCCGGTGCCGAGGCGGCCGCCGCGCTCGGGCTGCCCGCCCCCGAGGCGGGCACGTTCCTCTTCCTCGACGCGGCGCCCTACTTCCTGCCCGGCGAAGGGCTCCCCGGCTTCCTCGAGCGCTGCCTCGACGCGGGCGTGCTGCTCACCCCCGGCCCCGCCGCCGGGCGCGACTATGGCACCTGGGTGCGGCTCTGCTTCACCGCGGTGCCGCCCGCCGAGCTGACCGACGCCCTCGGCCGGCTCGCGCGGGTGCTCGGGCGCAGCGGAGTGTCGCGCTCGGACAGGTAGGAAAGCCTCCGCCCTCCTCGCACGTTGCGTCGTACCATGTTCCGGGTACATCCTGGGGACGCTCGGTTGGCCGCAGAGGAGGCGCTCGCTGCGAGTACCCTCCGCCCCAGCGGCCAGCGCAGCCAGGAGAGCGCGCTTTGAGGCTGGTTCCGACACGGGTCTCGGTGCTCTTCGGCTTGCTGGCGGCGGGCACCCTGGGCGGCGCCGCCGTGTCCTCGCGCGTGATCGAGACGCGCCGCACCGAGGCCGCGGCGGTCACCGACGGCTTCCGCGCGCTCGCCGCCGCCGAGCACCTCTCGGCCGCGCTCCGCAAGGCGGAGGCGATCTGCGCCGGCCTCCCCCTCGCGCCCGAGCCGCAGGCGGCCCCACCGGAGGCCCCGCGCGCCGAGATCGCGGCCGCGTGGGAGCGGCTCGTCGCGGACGCGGCGGGGGGCACGGGCCGGTCGGAGATCTGGTTCGCGGCGCTGCGCGAGCTGCCGCGGGCGCTCGACGGCCCCGGCTGCAGCGCGCCCTTCGGGCTCGCCGCGGCGGGGGTCGAGGAGCTGGCGGCGCTGCAGCGGCGCGACCTCGGGGAGGCCGACCGCCGGGCCCAGCACGGGCTCTCGCTCGCCGGCTGGTTGACGGTCGCGATCGACGCCGGCCTGCTGCTCCTCGTCGCGGCCGCCGCCGTGGCCGTGCGCGGGCACCTCGCGGACCGGGGGCGCCGCGAGGAGGAGCAGCGCCGCGCCCTCGAGCTGCAGCAGCAGCTCATGGGCATCGTCGGCCACGACCTGCGCACCCCGCTCAACGCCATCGCCGGCTCGGCGGCGCTCCTCGCGCGCGCCCCCGACCTGCCGACCGCGCGCCTCCGCGCCGCGCAGCGCATCGTGTCGAGCGCGGCCCGCATGTCGGGGTTGGTGCGCGACCTGCTCGACTTCACGCGGCTGCGGGTGGCCGGAGGCTTCGCGGTCGCGCCGCAGCAGGCGGACCTGGGGGAGGTCGGGCGGGCGGTGGTGCAGGAGGTCCGCACCGCCTGGCGCGGCAGCGTCATCCACCTGTCCGAGGCGGGCGACCTGGCCGGGCGCTGGGACCCGGAGCGCCTCGAGCAGATCCTCTCCAACCTGGTCGGCAACGCCTGCCACCACGGCACCCCGGGCGCGCCGGTCCAGGTGCGCCTCTCCGGGCAGCCGGACGCCGTCCGAGCCGAGGTGCACAACGAGGGCCCGCCCATCCCGCCCGAGGTGCTCCCCGTGATCTTCGAGCCGTTCCGGCGCGGCGCCTCCGACCGCCGCGACGCGAGCGGCGGCGTGGGGCTGGGGCTGTTCATCGTGCGGTCGCTCGTCGAGGCCCACGGGGGCACGATCGAGGTGGCGACCGGCGAGGGCGGGACCACCTTCACGGTGGAGCTCCCGCGCTCCCCGCCCCCCTGACGCGAGGGCCGGGCCTACGCGCTCGCCCCCGCGCGGGCGAGCGCGCTGGACCGCGCCCGGGCCGCCTCGGGCCGCGCCAGCCGGCCGCCGGCCTCCAGCCGGAACCCGCCGACCAGCGCCGAGAGCTCGTCCGACTGCCCGGAGAGCTGGAGCGCCGCGGCCGAGGACTGCTCCGAGCTCGAGGCGTTCTGCTGCGTCACCGCGTTCATCTGCTCCACCGCGCGGGCCACCTGCTCGATCCCCGACGACTGCTCGCGCGAGGAGGCGGCGATCTCCGTCACGAGGTCGGTCACCTGGGCCACGCTGCCCGTGATCTCCCCGAGCTTCCGCGCGACCGCCCGGGCGGTCGCGTCGCCTTCGCCGGTCTGCCGGACCGAGTCGCGGATCAGCTCCTCCGTCTTGGTGGCCGCCTCCTTGCTCCGCAGCGCCAGCGAGCGGACCTCCTCCGCGACCACCGCGAACCCGCGGCCCGCCTCGCCGGCGCGCGCCGCCTCCACCGCCGCGTTGAGCGCGAGCAGGTTGGTCTGGAAGGCGATCTCGTTGATGTCCTTGATGATCTGCGAGGTGCCCTCGGCCGAGGCGCGGATCCTGGCCATCGCGCTCGCCATCTGCTCCATGGCCGTGGCGCCCTCCCCCGCCATCCCGCGCGCCGCCTGCGCCAGCGCGCTCGCCTGCTGGGCGCTCCCGGCCGAGCTCTTCACCGCCGCCGCCATCGCCTCGAGCTGGCTCGAGGTCTCCTCGAGCGAGGCGGCCTGCTCGGAGGCGCCCGCCGCGACCGCCTGGCTGGAGGCCGCGATCTGGGCCGAGGCTGCCGACACCCCGGCGGTGGTGGTGGCCACGCGCGCCAGCGCGTCCTGCAGCGCCTGCGCCGTCGCGTTCACCGCCGCCTTGATGCGGCCGTAGTCGCCCGGGTAGGCGCCCTGCATCCGGGCCGTGAGGTCGCGCTCGGCGAGCCGCTCCAGCACGGCGGTCGCCTCGACCAGCGGCGCGTCGATGGTGTCGAGGACGGCGTTCAGGTCCTCCACGGTCTTGCCGTTGTAGCCGCGGTATCCGGAGGCGTCGACGCGCACGTCGAGCCGGCCCTCGCGCGCCGCCGCGAGGAGCTTGGCGACGTCGTCCGTGCGGCGCCGGGTGGCCTCGAAGAGCGCGTTCCAACGCTGCTTCACCGCCTCGAACTCGCCCGCGTACCGCGCCTCGATGACGGGCGGGACGCGGCCGTCGGCGAGCTCCTCGACGAGCCCGTTCGACCGCCGGATGGGCTCGAGGAACGCGTCCATGATCCCGTTCAGGCCCGTGACGACCGGCCGGAACTCGGGCGCGACCAGCGCGGGCGCGCCTCGCTCGTCGAGCGAGCCCCGCCCCACCGCCCCGGACAGCCGCTCGGCCTCCAGGGCGAGCACCCGCACGCTCCGTCCGACCGCGCGCGCGACCCCCCAGCCCAGGCCGAGGAGCAGGGCGCCCGCGGCGGCGAGCAGCGCCACCGCGGCCGCGACCGCGCCCGCGGCGGCCCGCCGGCCGTCCTCCACGTGCGCGGCCGTCTCGGCGACCTGCGCGGCGCTCAGCTGCTGCAGATCGCGGTCGGCGCCCTTCACCTCTTCCGAGGCGCGCTCCCACAGCGCCCGCACCCGCGCGTCCGCGGCCCGGGTCGCCTCGGGCGTCGCGCCCGCCGCCGCCGCCCGGTCGCGCTCCCGCGCCGCCTGCAGCGCGTCCTGGGCGCTGCGCCGGAAGGCGCGGTCGCTCGCCTCGAGCGCCCTCCACGCCGCCTGCACGGCGGGGCCGTGCGGGATCGCGCGGTAGCGCTCGGCGGCCTCGTCGTAGCGGCGCGCCGCCTCGTCGGTCTTGTCGTACGCGTTCGCCCGCTGTGCCAGGGTCAGATCCACCCCCAGCGCGAAGCCGTTCAGGCGGCGCATGACGGCCGTGTGCGCCTCCGAGAAGGCCCCCACCGCCGTGGCCGAGGCGACGTCGCGCTCCGCCACGTCCACCAGGCGATCGCGGAGGTCGCGGGTGGCGAGGAGCGCCACCGCCCCGACGGCCACGGCGAGCGCGAAGGCCAGCGCGAACGCCGCGCCGACCTTGGTCTTGAGGGTGAGATCGAGGTGCATGGGCGCGGCTCCGGCAGTCGGGGGAACGGACGGCGCGCGCCCGCTCTGCAGCCGATGTGCCGCCGGTCACCCGCGACGCCGCGCGGACTTTTTCGATCGCCCGGGTGGCTTGCTCCCGACCAGGGCGGGTCGCAGAGACCCGCGCCCCGGGGTGTCCCCCTCTCCACCCGGACCGCGGAGGAGAGGGGGCGTGCGCCCGGTCCGCGCCCGCTAGATCAGCCCGTGCGCCACCATGGCCTTGGCCACCTTGATGAAGCCGGCGATGTTGGCGCCCACGACGTAGTTGCCCTTGGCGCCGAACTCCTCCGCGGTGTCCCAGCAGTTCTGGTGGATGTTCTTCATGATGTGCGCGAGCCGCTTCTCGGTGTACTCGAAGGTCCAGCTGTCGCGGCAGGCGTTCTGCTGCATCTCGAGCGCGCTCGTCGCCACGCCGCCGGCGTTGGCGGCCTTGCCCGGACCGTAGGCGATCTTCGCCTCCAGGAAGACGCGGATGCCCTCCGGCGTGGTGGGCATGTTGGCGCCCTCCCCCACCGCGATGCAGCCGTTCTTGACGAGCTGCGCCGCGTCCTTCCCGTTGAGCTCGTTCTGCGTCGCGGAGGGCATCGCCACCTGGCACGGCACGCTCCAGATGTTGCCGCCCTCCACGTAGCGCGCGTGCTTGCGGTACTCGACGTAGTCGCGGATGCGCCGGCGCTCGACCTCCTTGAGCTGCTTCAGCAGCTCGAGGTCGATCCCCTTCTCGTCGAGCACGAAGCCGTTCGAGTCGGAGCAGGCGACGACGCGGCCGCCGAGCTGGTGGATCTTCTCGACGGTGTAGATGGCGACGTTGCCGGAGCCGGACACGACGCAGGTCTTGCCCCCGAAGCCCTCGTCGCCGCGCGCGCGCAGCATCTCCTGGACGAAGAAGGTCGCCCCGTAGCCGGTGGCCTCGGTCCGCACCAGCGAGCCGCCGTAGTCGAGCCCCTTGCCGGTGAGCACGCCCGCCTCGTACTTCGAGGTGAGCCGCTTGTACTGGCCGAACATGTAGCCGATCTCGCGGCCGCCCACGCCGATGTCGCCCGCCGGGACGTCGGTGTACTCGCCGATGTACCGCCACAGCTCGGTCATGAAGCTCTGGCAGAAGCGCATGATCTCGTTGTCCGACTTGCCCTTCGGGTCGAAGTCGGAGCCGCCCTTGCCGCCGCCGATGGGCAGGCCGGTGAGGGCGTTCTTGAAGATCTGCTCGAAGCCGAGGAACTTGATGATGCCGAGGTACACCGACGGGTGGAAGCGCAGGCCGCCCTTGTACGGACCGAGCGCGCTGTTGTACTGGACCCGGAAGCCGCGGTTGACGTGCACCTCCCCCTTGTCGTCCTGCCACGGGACGCGGAAGATGATCTGCCGCTCCGGCTCGCAGATGCGCTCGATGATCTTGCGCTCCCGGAACTCCGGGTACTTCGCCAGCACCGGCCCGAGCGACTCGAGCACCTCCCGGACCGCCTGATGGAACTCGGTCTCGCCGGGGTTACGCTTCAGGACCTCCTGGTAAATCGTCTCCAGCCGCTCGTCCGACTTCATCCCCATGTCCTGCCTCCGTTTCGGTGGTTGGGCGCGATCCCACTGCCCGAAAGGCGATCAGTGTGCCCGAAGCGCCTGCTTCCCCACAACCGTCCAGCGCGATGACCTCGCCCTCCGGCGCGGATCCCGCCGCCCCCAGCACCGGGCTGCCCGCGCTCGACGGCGTGCTCGGCGGGCTGCGGGCGGGCGACAACGTCGTCTTCCAGGTGGAGTCCACCGACGACTACGCGCTCCTCGCCCGGCCGTTCGTGGCGCGCGCGCTCGCGCAGGGCCGCCGCCTCGTCTACTTCCGCTTCGCCCGCCACGCGCCGCTGGTCGAGGAGGGCGCCGGCGTCCGCGTCGAGCGGCTCTCGCCGGCGATCGGCTTCGAGAGCTTCACCGCCGCCATCCACCGCGCCATCGCGGAGGCCGGACCGGGCGCGTTCCACGTCTTCGACTGCCTCTCGGATCTGGCCGCCGACTGGTACAGCGACCTCATGCTGGGCAACTTCTTCATGGTCACGTGCCCGTACCTGTACGAGCTCGCGACCGTGACCTGCTTCGGGCTGCTGCGCGACCAGCACGCCACCCAGGCGATCGACGCCATCCGCAACACCACCCAGGTCCTGGTGGACGTGTTCCGGCGGCGCCGCGGGCTCTACGTCCAGCCGCTCAGGGTCGAGGGGCGCCACACGCCCACCCTGTACCTGCCGCACGCCTGGGAGGGCGACGACCTCCGCGCCCTCACCGAGAGCGCGGAGCTGGCGGACGTGGCCGATCGGCCGCCGGCCGGGCTGGGGCGCCTCGACGTCTGGGACCGGCGCTTCCGCGAGGCGCGCGAGCTCCGCGAGGCGTGCCGCGCCGGCGCCCGCCCCTGGAAGGACGAGCAGCTCGCGTTCCAGGCGCTGCTCCGGATGGTGCTCACCCGCGACGACCGGTTCGCCGAGCTGGCCGGCCGCTCGCTCGAGCTCGGCGACCTGCTCGCCGTCCAGCGGCGCATGATCGGGACCGGGCTCGTGGGCGGGAAGGCGGCCGGCATGCTGGTGGCGCGGGCGATCCTGGCCCGCGCCCACCCGCGCTGGAGCACCCGGCTCGAGCCGCACGACTCCTGGTTCATCGGCTCGGACGTGTTCTACAGCTACCTCGTGCGGAACGGCTGCTGGCGCGCCCGCCGCGAGCTGCGCGGCGGGGGCCCCTTCCTCGAGGTGGCCGCCGCGGCGCGCGCGCGGGTGCTCGCCGGCACCTTCCCCGACTTCGTGGTGCAGCAGCTCGTGGCCATGCTCGAGCACTACGGGCAGTCGCCCATCATCGTGCGCTCGAGCTCGCTGCTCGAGGACGGGTTCGGCAACGCGTTCACCGGGAAGTACGAGAGCGTCTTCTGCCCGAACCAGGGGTCGCCCGCGGAGCGGCTCGAGGCCGTGCTCTCCGCGATCCGGACCGTCTACGCGAGCAGCATGAGCGAGGAGGCGCTCCGCTACCGCGAGCGGCGCGGCCTGCTCGACCGGGACGAGCAGATGGCGGTCCTGGTCCAGCGCGTCTCGGGGGGGCTCCACGGCGCGATGTTCTACCCGCAGCTCGCCGGGGTGGCCCTCTCCTACAACCCGTACGTCTGGGACGAGCGGATCGACCCGCAGGCCGGGGTCGTGCGGCTCGTGTTCGGGCTCGGGACCCGCGCCGTGGAGCGCGCCGACGACGACTACACCCGCATCGTGGCCCTCAACGCCCCCTCGCTGCGGCCCGAGACCAGCCTCGACGAGGTGACCGAGTACGCGCAGCGGCGCGTCGACGTCCTCGACCTCGAGGCGCGCCGGCTCACCTCCCTCGGCGTGGACGAGGTGATCCGGTACAGCCCCGGGCTGCCGGTCCGGCTGCTCGCCACCGCGCGCCAGCGCGGCGGCGGCTGGGTGCTGACCTTCGAGGAGCTGCTGTGGGGGACGCCGTTCCCCGAGGAGATGCGGGAGATCCTGGCCGCGCTGCGCGACGCCTACGGGACGCCGGTCGACGTCGAGTTCACCGGGAACTTCGGCCGCGACGGCCAGCTCCGGCTCAACGTGGTGCAGTGCCGGCCGCTCCAGGTGCGCGAGGGCGGCGGCGCCGCCCCGATGCCGCGGCAGCTCGCGCCCGGCGCGCTCCTCCTCCAGAGCCGCGGCCCGGTCGTGGGGCAGAGCACGCACACCCCGGTCGACCGCGTCGTGTTCGTCGACCCCGAGGCCTACGCCGCGCTGGCGACCCAGGAGCGCCACGAGGTGGGCCGGGTCGTGGGCCGGGCCACGCGCCTCGCGCCCGCCGGCGAGCTGCGGCTGCTGCTCGTCGGGCCGGGGCGCTGGGGCACCACCACCCCCTCGCTCGGCGTGCCGGTGTCGCTCGCCGAGATCCAGCGCGCCTCGGCGGTGTGCGAGGTGATGCAGCTCGGGCAGGTCATCCCCGACGTCTCGCTCGGCTCGCACTTCTTCAACGACCTCGTCGAGGAGAACATCCTCTACCTGGCGGTGTACCCGACCTACGTCGGGCACGCCTTCGAGCGCGAGCGCCTCCTCGCCGCGCCGAACCGCCTCCCCGAGCTCCTCCCCGACGACGCGCGGCTGGCGGAGGTGGTGCGCGTGATCGACTTCCCGCTCCCCGGCGACGCGCGGACGCTGTGGCTCGACGCGAGCTGCGTCCGGCAGGAGGCGAGCTGCTACCTGCTGTCCCCGGAGTGACCGGAGGACCGGACGGGCGTCCGGCCCGGCCGCCCGCTCGGGGCACCCCCTCACGCCGGCGCACAGCCGCGGCCCGAGCGCCCATCATCGGGCGGTCATGTCGCGCGAGGTGGGGCGGCCCGCCTTCGAGGCGCGCGCGCTCACGAAGACCTACCGCATGGGCGAGGTCGAGGTCCCGGCGCTGCAGGGGGTGGACCTGCGCGTCTGGGACGGCGAGTACGTGGTCATCCTGGGGCCGTCCGGGTCGGGCAAGTCGACCCTGCTCAACGTCCTCGGCGGCCTGGACGTCCCCACCTCGGGGCTCGTCCGCTACCGGGACCACGACCTGGCGGCGCCGGACGAGCGGCGCCTGACCGCCTACCGCCGCGACCACGTCGGGTTCGTCTTCCAGTTCTACAACCTCATCCCCAGCCTCACCGCGCGCGAGAACGTCGCGCTCGCCTCCGAGATCGCGCCGCGCCCGCTCGCGCCCGAGGACGCGCTCGACCGGGTGGGGCTCTCGCACCGCCTCGACCACTTCCCCTCCCAGCTCTCGGGGGGCGAGCAGCAGCGCGTCGCCATCGCGCGGGCGGTGGCGAAGCGCCCGGACGTCCTCCTCTGCGACGAGCCCACCGGCGCGCTGGACGCGGCCACCGGGCGGGCGGTGCTGGAGGTGCTCGAGCGCGTGAACCGGGAGCTCGGCACCATCGTGCTCGTCATCACCCACAACGCGGCCATCGCGGAGTGCGCCGACCGCGTGGTCCGGATGGCCGACGGGCGCGTGGCCCGGGAGTCGCGGAACGCCTCGCGCCGCTCCCCGCGGGAGATCGCCTGGTGAAGGCGCTCCGGCGCAAGCTGCTGCGCGAGCTGTGGGGCGCGCGCGGCCAGCTGCTGGCGATCGCCCTGCTCGTCGCCTGCGCCGTCGCCACCTTCGTCGGGGCGATGGGGACCTGGCGCGCCCTGGAGCGGGCGCAGGCGGCCTACTACGCGGGCTACGCGTTCCCGCACGTCTTCGCCGAGTGCCGCCGGGCGCCCGAGCCGGTGGCGCGGCGTGCCGCCCTCCTCCCGGGCGTGGCCGAGGTGGAGACGCGCGTCGGGGCGCAGGTCACGCTGGAGGTCCCCGGGCTCGGCGAGCCCGCGAGCGCGCTCCTCACCTCCCTCCCCGACGACGGCGCGCCGCGGCTCTCGCGGCTGCACCTGCGCAGCGGGCGCTCCCTCGCCCCGGACCGCGCCGGCGAGGTCCTGGTGAGCGAGAGCTTCGCCCAGGCGAACCACCTCGCGCAGGGGGCCCGCCTCGTCGCCGTCATCAACGGCCGCCGGCAGGCGCTCACCGTGGTCGGCGTCGCGCTGTCGCCGGAGCACCTCTTCGTCCTCGCGCCCGGCGCGTTCGTCCCCGACGACCGTCACTTCGGCGTCCTGTGGATGGCCCGGACCCCGCTCGCGACCGCGCTCGACCTGAAGGACGCCTTCAGCTCGATCGCCGTCCGCCTCGCGCCGGGCGCGCCGTCCGGGCCCGTCCTCGCGGGGCTCGACCGGCTCCTCGCGCCCTGGGGCGGGCAGGGAGCCTACGAGCGCGCCCGCCACCCGTCCCACCGCTACGTGAGCGACGAGATCGCCCAGCTGCGCGCCCTGGCGACGCTCATCCCCGCCATCTTCCTCGGCGTCGCGGCGTTCCTGGTGGGGGTGGCGCTGTCGCGCCTGGTCGCCCTGCAGCGGACGCACCTCGGCACGCTCAAGGCGCTCGGCTACGGGGACCTCCGCCTGGCGCTCCACTACGCCGGCTTCCCGCTGCTCACGGTGCTGCCGGGCGCGGCCGCCGGGAGCGCCGGCGGCTTCCTCATGGGCGCGGGCCTGGCCCGGGTCTACGCCCGCTACTACCGCTTCCCGGCGCTCCGCTACACCCTCGACCTCGACGTCGTCGCCCTCGCCACCGCGCTCGCGCTCGCGGCGGCGCTGGCCGGGGCGGCCGGGGCCATCCGCAGGGCCGCCCGGCTCCCGCCCGCCGCGGCGATGCGCCCGGAGGCGCCCCCCACCTACCGGCCGAGCGCGCTCGAGCGGCTCGGCCTCGGGCGCCACCTCTCGCCGGCCGGGCGGATGGTGCTGCGCGACCTCGGCCGGCGGCCGCTCCGGACGGCGCTCTCCTGCGCGGGGATGGCGACCGCGGTGGGCGTGATGGTGGTGGCCTCGTTCATGCGGGACGCGACCCACCTCCTCGTCACCCAGCAGTTCGACGTCGCGGCGCGCGAGGACGTGACCGTGGGCTTCACGCAGGTGGTCCGCTCGGCGGACGCGCTGCGGGAGCTGCGCGCGCTGCCCGGGGTGACGGCCGCGGAGGGGTGGCGGGCGGTCCCGGTCTCGCTCCGCGCCGGCCACCGCTCCTACCGCACCGCGCTGGTCGGGCTCGCGCCGGGCGCCAGCCTGCACCGTGTCGTCGACGGCGGCGGTCGGGCGGTCCCGGTGCCGCCGCGCGGCCTCCTCCTCAGCCTGCGCCTGGCGGAGACGCTCGGCGTCGCGCCGGGCGACGCGCTGCGGGTCGAGCTGCTCGAGGGCACCCGCGCCGCCGCCGACCTGCCGGTGGCGGCGACGGTGGACGACCTCCTGGGCGTGCAGGCGACGCTGGCGGCCCCGGCCCTGGCGCGGCTCGCGGGCGACGGCGAGCTCGTGACCGGCGCGTGGCTGGCGATCGATCCGGCCCGGCAGGACGCGCTGCTCGCCCGCCTCCGCGCGGCGCCGCGGGTGGCCTCGGTCGCGCTGCGCGGGCCGACGCTGGCCTCGCTCGCGAAGATGATCGACGACAGCCTCCTCTGGTTCACCACCCTCCTCGGCTTCTTCGCGGTCGTCATCGCCGCGGGCGTCGTCTACAACGCCGCCCGCGTCGCGCTGGCCGAGCGCGAGCGCGAGCTCGCGACCCTGCGCGTGGTCGGGTTCACGGTGGGCGAGACCTGGCGGGTGGTGGCCGGCGCGGTCGGCGCGCAGCTCCTCCTGGCGGTGCCGCTGGGGTGGCTGGTGGGCGCCGGGTTCGTGGGGCTGACCGCGCGCGCCACCGCCTCGGAGCTCATGCGGCTCCCGGCGCTCGTCACCCGCGGCAACTGCGCCGCGGCCGCGCTGGTGGTGCTCGCCGCGGCGGGCGCGGTCGCGCTCCACGCCCGGCGCTGGCTCGCCCGCCTCGACCTGGTGGCGGTGCTGAAGGCGAAGGAGTGATCATGACCGCCCCGCGCAAGCGCCTCGCCATCGCCGCGCTGGCCGCCGCCGGCGGCGCGGCGGCGCTCGCCCTCGCCCTCCGCCCCGCCTCGGTGCCGGTCGAGCTCGCCACGGCCACCCGCGCCCGCCTGCAGGTGACGGTGGAGGGCCCGGGCCGGACCCGGGTGCGGGAGCGGTACCTCGTCGCCGCGCCCGTCCCGGGCCACCTCCTCCGGCTCGCGGTGGCGGCCGGGGACGCCGTGCAGGCCGGCGACGTGGTGGCGCGCATCGTGGCCACCGCGCCGGCGCCCCTCGACGCGCGCACCCGCGCCGAGCTGCGGGGCCGGCTCGCGGCCGCCCGCGGCGCCGAGGCGCTCGCCGGGCGCACGCTGGAGCGGGCGCGCCACGCGGGCGCGCTGGCGCGGGCGGCGCAGGAGCGCGCCCGGGCGCTCGCCCGCGGGGGCTCGCTCGCGCCCCGCGAGCTGGAGGAGGCGGAGACCGCGGCCGCCGAGCGCGGGCACGAGCTGGAGATGGCGGAGGCCGCCGTCCGCCAGGCGCGCGGCGAGACCGAGGCCGCGGCGGCGGCGCTGGCCGCCGGGGGCGGCCCGGGCGCCGCGCCGGTGGAGGTGCGGGCGCCCGCCGCCGGCCGCGTCCTGCGCGTGCTGCAGGAGAGCGAGTCGCCCCTGCCGGCCGGCGCCCCGCTGCTCGAGCTCGGCGATCCGGCGCGGCTCGAGGCGCGGGTGGATCTCCTCAGCTCGGAGGCGGTGCGCGTCGGGCCGGGCGCGCCGGTGGAGGTCCGCCACTGGGGCGGCGACGGCGCCCTGCGCGGCACCGTGCGGCGGGTGGAGCCGGCGGCGTTCACGAAGGTGTCGGCGCTCGGGGTGGAGGAGCAGCGGGTCTACGTCCTCGTCGATCCGGTGGGTCCGGGCTGGCAAGGGCTCGGCGACGGCTTCGCGCTCGACGCGGCGGTGATCGTCTCCGACCGCGAGGGCGTGACCCAGGTGCCGGCCGCCGCGCTCTTCCGCCAGCGCGACGGCTGGGCGCTCTTCGCGGTCGAGGCCGGCCGCGCGCGGCTCCGCGCGGTCCGGACCGGCGCCGCGGGCGAGGCGGCGGTCGAGATCGTGGAGGGCGTCGCGCCGGGCGACCGGGTGATCGTCCACCCCAGCGACCGGCTGGCCGACGGGGTCCGCGTCGAGGCCCCGTGACGCCCCTCGCGGCGCTCGACCCGCCGGCCACCCGCGCTCCCTCACACCCGCGCGCCTCGCGCGTCCCCCCTCACGGAACGGAAGGCGCCGCCGCGGGGTTGGGCTGCTACGGCGCGGGCGAGCGGAGGAGCGCGACATGTCCTCGAGACGGGCGGGGCCGAGCGGGCGCGAGCAGGGCCAGGGCCAGGTGATCCGGCTGCTACCCCGGCGGCGGATGGGCCCCAGCCACGACGCCGTGGCCCTCGCCCTGGCGCTCACCGCCGCGCTGGCCGCCGCGGTCGCCATCTCCGGGTGAGCCTCGGTCCCCGGCGGCGGCCTCGGCCGCGGCGGCCTTCCGGTAACGGTTGAGGTCGCGGACGCTCTCGAAGTGCTCACCCAGGAGCGCCGAGAGGCTGCGCAGGATGGCGCGCTCCACCCGCTCCTCGCAGCGCGCGTCGAAGCGGATCTGCTCGTCGAGCCACCGCTCCAGCCAGGCGGGGTCCGGCAGCCGGCTCTGGACGGTGTCGCGCGGGAAGAGGCCCTTGTTGACGTGGAGGTTGGTCGGGTGGAGCGGCTTGCCCCCCCGGCCCGCGCTGGCCATGAGCACGCCGATGCGCGCGAACGCCGCCCGCGCCGCGGCGCCGTCAGCCGCCAGCGCCCGCTGCATGTAGCGGAGATAGGCGCCCCCGTGCCGCGCCTCGTCGGCCGCGACGAGCTCGTAGATCTGCCGGATGACGGGCTCGGTGTGCCAGGCGGCGGCGCGCCGGTACCAGCGCGTCAGGCGCAGCTCGCCGCAGAAGTGGAGCATGAGCGTCTCGAGCGGCGGGGCGGGGTCGAACTCGAAGCGCACCGCGTGCAGCTCCTCGTCGCTCGGGAGGAGGTCGGGGCGGAACCGCCGCAGGTACTCCATGAGCACGAGCGCGTGCTTCTGCTCCTCGTAGAACCAGATCGACATGAAGGCGGAGAAGTCGCTGTCGTGCCGGTTGTCGCGCAGGAACATCTCGGTGGCCGGGAGCGCGGACCACTCGGTGATGGCGTTCATCTTGACGGTCAGCGCCTGGTCGTCGCTCAGCGCGGCCGGGTCGAACCGCTCCCACGCCACGTCGCTGGCGAGGTTCCAGCGCGCGCGCTCCATGGTCTTGAACAGCTCGGGGTATAGCGCCATCCGGTCTCCTTCCGAGGGGACCCCGGACCTAAGCGCGCCGTGTCTCGGGCGTGTCACCGCGCTCACCCCGCGGGGAGCTCGCCCGGCGGAGCCCTGCTCGCCGCCAGGGCACGCGCGCGCCGCCCGCGGTAGATGTCCTGGCATGCTGCAGGACCTGGCGTCGATCGTGGAGGAGGCCCGCCGCCGCACCCTGCAGCTCGAGGCGGCGGCGGCGGAGAGCGAGCTCGCGGTCCCCCGGCTGGCCATCGTGAACCCGCCGCTCTGGGAGCTCGGCCACGTCGGGTGGTTCCAGGAGAAGTGGGTGCTGCGCCACGCCGCCGGGCGTCCGCCCCTCCGCCCCGACGGCGACGCGTTCTACGACTCGGCCGCCGTCCCGCACGACGCGCGGTGGGAGCTGGCGCTGCCCGGGCGCGCCGAGACCCTGAGCTACCTGCGCGAGGTCGAGCGGGAGGTGCTGGCGCTCGTCGCGGGCGGCGCGGCCGAGCGGTACTTCGTCGAGCTCTCGGTCTTCCACGAGGACATGCACTTCGAGGCGATGGCGTTCACGCGCCAGACGCTGGCCCGCTCCGCGCCGCCGCTCCCGCCCGCGGCCGCCGGTCGCGCCGGCGCGGAGCTCGCCGGCGACGTGCCGGTGGAGGGCGGGACCCGGCTCGTCGGCGCGCGGGCCGGCGACGGCTTCGTCTTCGACAACGAGAAGTGGGCCCACCCCGTCGCGCTCGCGCCGTTCGCGATCGCCCGGGCGCCGGTCTCCCAGGGGCGCTTCGCCGAGTTCGTGGAGGACGGCGGCTACCGCCGCCGCGAGCTGTGGGGCGAGGCGGGCTGGCGCTGGCGCGCCGCCGCGGAGGCCGCGGCGCCGGTGTACTGGGCCCGGCGCGACGGCGGCTGGGCCCGCCGCGACTTCGACCGCTGGGTGCCGCTCGAGCCGGACCGGCCCATGGTCCACGCCTGCTGGTACGAGGCCGAGGCGTGGTGCCGCTGGGCCGGCCGCCGGCTGCCCTCGGAGGCGGAGTGGGAGGCCGCGGCCGGCGCGTTCACCTGGGGCGCCGTCTGGGAGTGGACCGCGAGCGACTTCCTGCCTTACCCTGGCTTCTCGCCCGACCCGTACCGCGAGTACTCGCAGCCCTGGTTCGGCTCCCACAAGGTGCTGCGCGGCGGAAGCTTCGCCACGCCGCGCCGCCTGCTCAGGGCCACCTTCCGCAACTTCTACACGCCCGATCGCCGCGATCCGTGGGCGGGCTTCCGGACCTGCCCCACGTGAAGATCCTCATCGTCACGCCCGCGCCCCGCGGCTCGCACAAGGGGAACCGCGTCACCGCGCTCCGCTGGGCCGCGCACCTGCGCGCCCTCGGCCACCGCGCCACCCTCGCCGAGGCGTGGACCGGGCAGCCCTGCGACCTCCTGGTGGCGCTCCACGCCACCCGGAGCTACCCGTCGGCCGCCGCCTGGCGCGAGCGCCGCCCCGACGCGCCGCTCGTCGTCGGCCTGGCCGGCACCGACCTGTACCAGGATCTCCCCGCCAGCCCCGAGGCGCGCCGCTCGCTCGAGCTCGCGACGCGGCTCACCGTCCTCCAGCCGCTCGGGATCGAGGCGCTCCCACCCGCGGTGCGCGCGAAGGCTCGCCCCATCCTGCAGTCGGCCCGCGCGGTCCCGCCGGCGCCGGCGCCGGAGGGCGTGTTCCGGCTGTGCCTGCTCGCCCACCTGCGCTCGGTGAAGGACGTCTTCCTGGCGCCCGCGGCCATGCGGTTGCTGCCGCCGCGCTCCCGCGCCGAGCTCCTGCACCTCGGCGCCGCGCTCGACGCCGGCGCGGAGGCGCGCGCCCGCCGCGAGATGGCCGCGAACCCGCGCTACCGCTGGGCGGGGGAGCACCCGCGCCGCGACGCGCTCGCGACGCTCGCGGGGAGCGCGCTGCTCGCCGTCACCTCCCGGCTCGAGGGCGGGGCGAACGTGGTCTCCGAGGCGATCGCCGCCGGCGTGCCGGTGCTCTCGACGCGGGTGGACGGCTCGGTGGGCGTCCTCGGCCCGGACTACCCGGGCCTCTACCCCGTGGGCGACGAGGCGGCGCTGGCGGCGCTCGCGCTCCGGGCGGAGGAGGACGCGGGGTTCCTGGGCGAGCTCCGCGCGCGGGTCCAGGCGCTGCGGCCGCTGGTCGACCCGGCGCGGGAGCGCGCGGCGTGGCGCGCGCTGCTCGCCGAGCTGCGCTGATCCAGGCCGGCCGCGCTCACTCCGAGACGAGTCGCGCCAGCTCCCGCTCGAGGAGATCCGGCCGGAACGGCTTCGCGAAGGTCCGGTCGGCGCGCACCGGCGGGTCCTCGTCGAGGTAGCCGCTCGCGACGATCACCCGGCGATGGGCGTGCTTCGGCTGCGCGCGCAGCCAGTCGAGGAAGGCGCGCCCGTCCATCCGCGGCATGGTGAGATCGAGCAGGATGAGGTCCGGCTCCAGGCCGGCCTGCAGCAGGTCGACCGCGTCCACCCCGTCGGCCGCCTCCACCACCTGGTAGCCGCGCAGCTCGAGCCACTGCGCGATGAGCTGCCGCAGCTCGTGCTCGTCCTCGACCACCAGCACCCGCGCGCGGGCGTCGACGTGCCGCTCGGCGTCGGGCGGGAGGTCCCGCTCCGGCTCCGGGTGCGGTGAGGCGGGATGGGCGTGAGGGTCGGCGGCGAGCACCGCTGCGTAGCATGCAGCGTGGCGCCCGGAGCGGCAATGACCCGCCTGGCTGCCCGCGCCCTGGGGAGGCGCGCGCCCGCCCGGCCTCACGGCGGCGCTCGGTCGGGTTGATCGCGGCGGCGCCGCCCCGCCGTGAGATCAGGTCCGGCGCCTTCGGCGCCTCACTTGCGGGGGGAGAACTCTCCCCCCGCAAACACCCCCCATCGCAAGCGTCACTTCGACTGGGCTGCGCCATCACACCACGATCGGGTCGTCCGGCAGCTCGGTCATCCGCTCGCCGCCGCCCTCCCCGACCGCAAAGGTGTTCTCGATCCCGATGGCGCCCAGGCCCGGCAGGACGAACTTCGGCTCGACCGCGACCACGTGGCCCAGCGCGAGCGGCGCGTCGAACCCTGGCGCGAGCACCGGCAGCTCGTCGAGCTCGAGCCCGACGCCGTGGCCGACGAACCGCGCCTGCGCCCCGGGAGGGCCCATGAACCGGTCGCCCAGGCCAGCCTGCTCCGCCACCTCACGCGCCCGCGCCCAGATCGCGGAGGGGACCTCGCCGGGGCGGAGCCGCCGCCGCACCTCCTCCTGGATGGCGAGCGCGACCTCGAACGCGCGCGCCAGCTCCGGCGCGAACCGGCCGCAGACGGCCATGCGGGTGAGGTCGGTCACGTAGCCGCCCTTCATGGCCGTGTAGTCGAACAGGATGGGCACGTCGGGGGGGATGGGTTCGAGCGAGGCGCCGAGCGGCGAGGACGCCGACAGCCCGCGCCCCGTGACCGGCCCGTCGAAGTAGCTCGGCGCGGTGGACGAGCCGGGGGCGAGGGCGAACCCCATGAAGAACTCCTGGTTGAACCCGCGCAGCCGGGGGCTGCCCTCGTTGCCGCCGCGCCGCAGCCGGTACTCGACCTCGGCCGAGAGATCGACCTCGCGCAGCCCGGGGCGCAGGAACGACGGGATCTCCCGGTAGACGCCGGCGAGCAGCGCCGCCGTCTCCCGCATCCGCGCGAGCTCCCAGCGCGACTTCACGCTCCGCTGGGCCCGCAGCGGCGCCGAGACGTCGACGAGCTCCGCGCCGAGCGCGCGCGCCCAGAACCGCTCCACCGCCCCGGGCACGGCGTCGAAGGTGAACCCCACCCGGCGGGGCGCCCCCACCGCCGCCGCCAGCTCCTTCGAGGGCGGGAAGGGGCGGACGTCCGGGAGCGGGCTCTCCTCCCGCGCCCGGGCCAGGCTCTTGCGCACGAGGAGGAGCGCCTCGCCCTCCGCGGCCACCCACAGCGCCGCGTTCTGGCGGGTGCCGGAGAGGTAGAAGACGTCGGTCGCGTGCGCGAGCAGCGCGCCGTCGAGGCCTTGCGCGCGAAGCGTCGCGCGGAGGGCCTCGAGCCGGTCGCGGCATTCGGTGGCGGGGGTCATGGGCGAGGCGACTATACGACGGCGGCGCGCGTCCGAGGCGCCGCGCGGACCGGGCTCAGGTCCCCGCCACCGCGTCCGCGAGCGACCGCAGGAGCTTCGCCCCATCGCCTCGCCAGGCGGCGCCGTGCATGCACGCGAGCGTCCCGGGGGCCGCCCCGGCCAGCCGCTCGAGGGTGGCCCGGGTCGCGGGGGCGTGCGCGTAGTAGTCGAGCTTGGCCCGGAGCGCCTCCGAGGGCCCGAGGATGTCGCCCTCGACGAGCGCCGCGGGGCTCACCCCCGGCTGCGTGAAGAGGTCCCCGCAGAAGAGGGTCCGCGTGGTCAGCTCGGAGAGGAAGCCGCAGTCCCAGCCGTGCGGCACGTGCGGCGCGTCCCACCACATCACCTCGTGGCGCCCGAGCTTCAGGCGCTCGCCATCGCCGAGCGGGCGCGGCGGGCGCAGGGCCAGGTCGCCCACCGAGGTCATCGCGCCGATCCTGCTGCAGACGGCCTCGGCGCGCGGGGCCGCCGCCAGCAGCTCGTTGAGCGCCCCGCACTCGTCCTGCTCGAGGTGGGAGAAGGCGACGAAGCGCAGGCGCTCGATGGGCAGGACGCGCGCGATCGCCGCGCGCACCGCGGGGAACATCCGGCAGAGCCCGGTGTGGAACAGGAGCGGCTCGTCGTCGGCGACGAGGTACTGGTTGAAGCTGAAGCCGCCCGGGATGGCGGGGGCGGGCGTGCTGATGCGGTAGATGCCGTCGGCGATCTCGTCGAGCGCCGTCTCGCTGCGCGGGTCCATGGCTCCTCCTCCGCGCCGCCGGGGCGCGCCCGGAGACCACTTAGCAGCGCGCCGCGCCCGGCGCGCTCCCGGAGCGGGCCGCTCGGCCCGACGCTCACCCGCCGAGCAGCGGCCCGACCTCGTCGAGGAAGCGCCGGCTCGCCAGCCGGCCGCCCAGGTGGTGCTCGAGGAAGGCGGAGAGCGCCTCGCGCGCCTCCACGCCGGCGCCGGGGGCGAGCGGCTCCGCGCCCGCGAGCGCGAGCCCGCCCTCCTGCAGCCGCGCCAGCGCCCGGAGCGTCGCGGCCGCCAGGCGCGGCGCGGCGGGCGAGGCGCGCGGCGCGCACCCCGCGCAGAGCGCGCCGCCCTGGGCGGCGTCGAAGGCGAGCCGCCCCTCCGCCTCGAGCGCGCCGCCGCAGCGGGCGCAGGCGCCGAGGCGCGGCATGAGGCCGGCGGCGCCGAGCGCCAGCAGCTCGAAGGCGCGCAGCGCCGTCGGGTGCGCCGGCCCGGCGTCGAGGCGCGCCAGGTACTCCACCAGGAGCCGCAAGAGCTCGCGATGGGGCTCGGCGTCGCGCACCAGCTCGCGGGCGAGCTCGCAGGCGTAGCCGGCGCAGGCGATGCGGGCCAGGTCGCCCCGGATCGCGCCGAAGCCGCGCTCGACCGCCACGCTCTCCAGGGAGACGAGGTCCGCCCCGCGCCGCTCCCGCGCCTCCGCCCGCAGGAGCGTGAACGGCTCGAGGGCGCCGCCGAACCGGCGCCGCGACGCGCGCGCCGCGCGGGCGAAGGCCGAGACCTTGCCGCGCTCGGCGGTGAGCAGCGTCACCACCCGATCCGACTCGCCATAGTCGACGGTGCGGAGGACGACGCCGGTCAGCTTGAGCGCGTCGGCCACCGGCCTCACCGCCCCGGCGGCGCGGGCGCGTAGGGCGCGCGCTCGACGGCGCGCGGCCGCTCGAGCTTGAGCGGCGCCCGCTCGCGCGGCGGGTCGAGCAGGAGGTACGCCAGCAGGGCCAGCGCCAGCAGCACCACCACGGTCCCCACGGTGAGCGCGGCCCCCGGCAGCGGGCGGCGGACGGGCGCCTCACCCTGCGGCGCCTCCGGCCCGACCACCTCCTGCCAGCGCAGGACGACGTCGTCCGCGTCGAGGCCCACCGCCGCGGCGTAGGTGCGCAGGTAGCCGAACACGTAGGCCTTGGGGGGCATCCGCTCCGGGTCGCCCGACTCGAGCGCCTCGATGACGCCGGGCCCGAGCTTGGTGAGGCGGACCACCTCCTCGCGCGGCAGGCCGCGCAGCTCGCGCTCCTGGAGCAGCCAGCGTCCGAACGCGCCCGCCGCCGCCTCGCCGCCCCGCGCCTCACTCATTGCAGCGCCTTCGCCTCCTGCCGGCACTGCTCGGCCATCGGCGCGTCGCCCGCCACCGACTCGCAGCGCTCGAAGGCGGCCCGCGCCTGCTCCGGGTCCCCGGCGCGCATCTGCGCCAGCCCGAGCTGGAACCAGGCGTCCGGCACCTTCTCGCAGAGCTCCGTGTAGCGCTGCAGGCTCGCCAGGGCGTCCTTCACCTTGCCCTGCTCGAGCTGGATCTGCCCCAGCGCGCGGTGCCCCTGGCAGTAGCGGGGCGCGTTCGAGAGGCAGGTCCGGAGCTCCGCCACCCCCTCCTCGTGCTTGCCCATGCGGTAGAGCGCCTGGCCCTTGTTGCAGCGGGCCACGTACGCCTCGCGGTAGGACACGTTGCCGAGGGCCTGGTCGAACTCCCCCACCGCCAGCTCGAGGCGGCCGGTCTGGGCGAGGAGCTGCCCGAGCGCGTTGTGGGCGTCGGAGAAGCCCGGGTCGAGCTGCAGGGCCCGCCGGTAGTCGGCCTCGGCCTCCGGCAGCTTGCCGAAGTACTGGTACACGATGCCGCGGCCGAGGTGCGCGGGCGCGTGGCGCTCGTCCTGCTGGAGCGCCTCGTTGAACTCGCGCAGGGCGTCGTCGCGCCGCCCCCCCTGGAGCGCCTCGGCCCCGAGCTGGAAGTGGATCTCGGCGGCCTCCCGCTCCTTGCGCGTGGGGGCGCTGGCGCAGGCGAGCACGGCGGCGAGGAGGAGCGCGCCGGGGACGAGGAGCCGGCGCGAGGCGGAGAGGGAGGTCATGGTCAGAAGCTCGCCAGCAGCCGCGCCAGGGCGGCGGGGCTCGTGACGCGGTCGGCCGGAGCGGCGCGGGGCGCCGAGAAGAGCGGGACGCGCTCCATGGCGAGCGCCTGCTGCTCGGGGGCCATGCCGCGGAAGTTGAGGTCGTCGAGGATGAAGCCCATCGACTCGAGGAACTGCCGGCCTTCGCTCTCGGCCGCGGCGTACTGGCCGCCGGGGAGGCGCGGCGGGGCGTGCGCGTAGATGACGTTCTCGCCCGCCGCCGAGAGGAAGAGCGAGGCGAACACCGCGAAGCTGCCGTCGGCGTTCCGCAGCCCGCACAGGTAGGCCTGCGCGGTCTGGGCCGCCTTGCCCGGGATGGAGATCTGCGGCTGGTTGATGCTCTCGAGCAGCGACACGACCTGCTCGCGCGACGCGGGGAGGTAGCCGAGGCTCTCGTCGGGCTGGAACACGGCCAGAGTCGTAGCGCCCTCTCGCTTCCACCGTCAAGCGCGCGCGGCCGCCGCGCCCGCCAGGCCGCGGGCGGGCGGGGGCCTACACCCCGCGCGCGTCGGCGCCCCAGACGATCTTGTGCAGCTGGAGGTTCAGGCGCGCCTCCACCCCGCTCTCCAGGATCCAGCGCGCCAGGTCCTTCGCCTCCACCGCCCCGTGCACCGGCGAGACGAGCAGCGGCACCCGCCCGGCGAGCTGGTGCCGGCGGATGACGTCCAGGCTCCAGCGCCAGTCCTCCTCGGAGCAGACGACGAACTTCACCTCGTCGTGCGGCCGCAGCCGGTCCAGGTAGCTGAGCTCGGTGGCCACCTCGCCCGAGCCGGGCGTCTTCACGTCGACGATGCGCACCACCTCGGCCGGCAGCGCCTCGGTGGGGCGCTGCCCGTGCGTCTCGACCGTCACCTCGTACCCGCGCGCGAGCAGCTCCGCCGAGAGCTCCGGCAGCTCGCGCTGCAGGAGGGGCTCGCCGCCGGTGAGGAGGACGAGCTTGCACGGGTGACGCGCCACCTCGGCCAGGATCTCCGCGCGGGAGAGCTCGCGGCCGCCGTGGAAGGCGTAGGCGGTGTCGCAGTAGCCGCAGCGGAGGTCGCAGCCCGTGAAGCGCACGAAGACGCAGGGCCGGCCGGCCCGCGTCCCCTCGCCCTGGAGGCTGAAGAAGATCTCGGTGACCCGCATGCCGGCGGATCTTAGCGCGCGGCCTGCGGCGCCGCCTCGGGGGCGACGGCGCCGGCCGCCGGCTCCTCGGGCGCGCGGCGCGGCCAGCCGCCGAGAGCGGCCACCTGCGGCCGCGGGCGGCGCTTCAGCCGCTGCAGCTCACCGGCCACCTTCTGCGGGTAGACGAGGAAGCGATCCGGGACCTCGCCGTCCTCCTCCAGGTAGCGCAGGATCCGGTTCGGGCCGGCGTTGTAGGCCATGAGCGCGAGGTCGGTCGAGCCGAAGGCGCGCACGAGCCGGCGGAAGTAGCGCACGCCGGCGCGGACGTTCAGCACCGGATCGTCAGGATCCTCGCCGTCGAGGCGCGAGCGCGCCGCCTCGTGGCGGAGCGTCTCCGGCCGGAGCTGCATGAGGCCGCGCGCGCCGCGCTCGCTCTCGGCGACGTGGTCGTACCCCGACTCGACCGCGATGACCGCCAGGACGAAGAGCGGGTCGAGCGAGGCGGCCTTGGCCTCCTCGTAGATGACGTCGGCGAGCCGCGTCCGGTCGCTCTCCGGGAGGCCGGGCATCTTCTCCTGGAGGGTCTTCTCCAGGGTGGCGAGCCAGCGCAGGCGGTCAGGGGTCGGGCAGGGCGAGGAGCCCCCGCACGCGGACGAGATGAACGTCTCGATGCGCGGCAGGACCGGAAGCTCGCCCATCGTCCCGGGCGCCGCGGTGACGGCGGCGCCCACGGCGACGGCGATGAAGGCCCCTGCGCAGCCCCTGACGGTCGGTCTCCTCACGCGTGCTGATCCTCCTTCGGCGCGGCTCGGGCGGCGGCGAGGCCGTCGAGGCGGGACGACAGGGCGTCCACCCGGCGGCGCAGCTCGTCGATCTCGTCGCGCGAGGGCAGCTTGAAGCGGCCCACGGCGCGCTTCACCGCCTCGTCGATGGTGCGCTCGATCTCGCGGCGCTGAGTCTGCAGCCGCTCGGTGAAGTCGCGCGCCTGGCGGCGGACGTCCTCCGGGCCGAACCCGGTGGCGTCGGCCACCTTCGCGAGCACCTTTTCGGCCTCTTGCTCGGCGGCGTCAAGCCCGACGAGCGCCTGCGACCAGGCCACCTTGAACCTCTCGCGGAGCTCGGTCATGGCTAGGCCCCCGCCGCGCGGCGCTTCGGCGACTTGCGCCGGGCCGGCTTGTCGCCCTTCTCGAGCCGGCTGGCGAGCTTCTCCAGCTCGCGCGACAGCTCCTCGACCTCGGACCGGGTGGCGACGCCCAGGAACGCGACCGCCTTCGTCTGCAGGTCCTCGAGCCGCTCCATGGCCTCGGCGCGGAAGCTCTCGGCCCGGCCGCGCAGCTCGTGGGCCCGCGAGAGGCCCTGGTCGCGCAGCTTGGAGACGCGCCCCTTGAGCTCGTCCACGCCTTTCCAGTCCTGCTTCGAGAGCCGCTGCACCAGCTCCGCCACGTCCTTGCGGCTCTCGCGCCCCTTCTCGACCAGGTCCTTCAGCACGCGCTGGGCTTCGGAGTAGACGCGCTGCGCCTCCTCCTCGAACTCGGCCAGGCGCAGCTGAGCCGCGTCGAGCGGCTCGCGCAGGAACTCCGGGACCTTCATGTTGCCGTGCTTGTCCGCCATGACCTCACCTCACCTCTGGAAGGCATCCCTCGCCAGGCACGCCCGCTGCGTTCCTGACACCCCCATCATTGCGCATCGCGTCATGCCCGTCCAGCGGGAGGGGCCAGTGTATGCCTGCTCCCCTGCCCTGCACGCATCCAGAAGTGGCCTCCTCCTGGAGTACATGCAAAGCCCCCTCCTGGATTCCCGCCCCCGGGTACGGGACACGGAAAGGGGCGGCCATCCGGCCGGTAGGACGCCTCTTTCCGGGTGAATCAGCGCCCGGTCGCCCGGACGTCAGCGCCGACCGCGTCGGAAAGTCGGGAGAATCCGTCCCGGCGGAGCAGCGCCTCCAGGTCGCGCAGCGCGTCTCGCACGAACGTGGGCCCGCCGTAGATGTAACCCGTATAAGCCTGAACCAGGGTCGCCCCGGACCTGACCCGATCGTAGACGTCTGCGCCCGTCATGACGCCACCCACCCCCACCACCGGCAGGCGCGCCCCCGCCCGGGCGTGGATGCGCCGGATCGCGCGCCGGGCGAGCGGCGCGAGCGGCGCGCCGGAGAGGCCGCCCGCCTCGCCGGCCCGCGGGTGGGAGGCGACGGCGCCCGGGCGCTGCAGGGTCGTGTTGGTCGCGACGATCCCGGCGGCGCCGGCCGCGAGCGCCACGTCCACCGCCTCGTCGAGCGCCTCGTCGGACAGGTCGGGGGCGAGCTTCACGAGGAGCGGCCGCGGGGTGGCGAGCGCGCGGGCCCGCGCCGCGCACGCGCCGAGCAGCCGCTCCAGCGCCGCGCGCTCCTGGAGCTGCCGCAGGCCCGGGGTGTTGGGCGAGGAGATGTTCACCACCAGGTAATCGGCGAAGGGGTGGAGCCGGTCGATGCAGGCGAGGTAGTCCTCCTCGGCGCGCTCGTTGGGCGTCACCTTGTTGCGGCCGACGTTCACGCCCACCACCCCCGGCCGGTCCTCGGGCGCGAGCCGGGCCAGGCGGGCCGCGCAGGCCTCCGCCCCACCGTTGTTGAAGCCCATGCGGTTCAGGAGGGCGCGGTGCTCCGGGAGCCGGAACAGCCGGGGGCGGTCGTTGCCCGGCTGCGGCCGCGGGGTGAGCGTGCCGATCTCGACGTGCGAGAAGCCGAGCGCGAAGAGCCCCGGCGCCACCACCTCGCCCTTGTCGAACCCCGCCGCCAGGCCGAGCGGGTGCGCGAAGCGCAGGCCGAGCGCCTCGACCTCCAGCGCCGGGCGCGGGCGGCGCCGCAGCCGCCGCGCGACGGGGCGCCAGCCGAGGGCGCGCAGCGCGACCACGGCCAGGTGGTGGATCGTCTCCGGATCGAAGCGGAAGAGCAGCCAGCGGAGGGCGCGCCACAGCATGCCCGGCGTTCTACGACGGCGCGCTCACAGATCCAACAGCATCACGATCGCGTCCTCGCCCTCGTCGGCGTAGTAGTTGGGCCGGATCCCGACCTGGCGGTAGCCGAGGGCGCGGTAGAGGGCGATGGCCGAGGCGTTGGAGCGCCGCACCTCGAGCGTGGCCAGCACCGCACCGCCCCGCCGCGCCCGCTGCGCGGCCTCGTCCATGAGCGCGCGCCCGACGCCGCGCCGCCGGGCCTCGAGCGCGGTCGCGATGTTGAGCACGTGCAGCTCGTCGTGGACGAGCCAGAACACGATGAACCCGAGGATCGCCTCGCGCGCCACGCCCGCCCGGCCGTCGCGCAGCTCGGTCGCGAGCAGGATCGTCGACCAGTCGTGCACCATCTCCCGCCGGAGCAGGTCGGCCGACCAGGGGTGGGCGAACCCGTCCTTCTCGATCTCCATCACCCGCGCCAGGTCGTCGAGCGCCATGCGCCGGAAGGCGAACGGCGCCGGGGCGAGCGGCGCGGCGGGGCGGTCGGGCTCGACGGGGCGGCGCATGGCGGTCAGCGGCGCGCCTGGCGGGCGGGGAGCGGGGTGGGGGCGGGCGCGAGGACGCTCCCGGGCAGCTCGCCGAGGAGCCGCACCTCGCCGCGCGCGCGCACCTCGCGCACGAGCGCCCGCGCCTCCTCCGCCATGCGCTCCCGGGTGGCTTGGGCGCGGGCGACCTCTCGATCGCGCGTCCCGAGCGCGGTCGCGTGCTGGTCGAGCCAGGCCGTCAGCTCGGCGTCGGAGAGCTGCCCGGCCCGCGCGACGCGGCTCTCCAGGTAGCGGCGGGCCCTGAGCGACCGCGCCAGCGCGGCGCCGACCTCCTCCTCCACGAGGTCGCAGCGGCGCAGGAACTCCCGGTAGGCCGCCGGGCTCGCGAAGCGGGCGGCGAAGCGCGCCAGCTCGGCCTGCTGCTCCGCCGCGTCCACCTCCAAGACTTGAAGGCGCGCCGCCTCGTCGCCGAGGAGCAGCTCGTCCACCAGCGCCTGGAGGCCGGCGCGCAGCGCGGCGACGTCGAGCGGCCCCTCCGCCGCGAGCAGCGCGCCCCGCGCGACCAGCGCCACGCGCGTCTCGCCCTCGAGGCGGGTGAGCGTCACCACGTGGGGCGCGCCGGCGGCGCGGCCGCGCACGACCGCCACCACGCGCTCCACCTCCTGCCCCGCGGGCGGGGCCGGCGGGGCGGTTCCGGCGGCGAGCGCCACCGCGGCGGCGAGCGCTCGCAGCATCCCGACATTGTAGTCGGGCGCCCCCGCCCGGGCGAGCGCGGCGCGCCCCCCCGCGGCCGGGCTCCTGCGGAGCGGGGACCCGCCGGGCCCGGGCGGCACGCGACGTGCAATTTGACCTGGCCACCCCCCGCGTTACCTTCCCGGCGTGCCCGAGCGAGACCTGTACGACGTGCTGGGGGTGGCGCGCACCGCCACCGCCGACGAGCTCAAGAAGGCCTATCGCCGGCTGGCCAGGAAGTACCACCCGGACGTGAACCCCGGCGACAAGGCGGCCGAGGAGAAGTTCAAGGAGGTCACCGCCGCCGCCGAGGTGCTGAACGACCCGAAGCGGCGCGCGCTCTACGACGAGTTCGGCGCCGACTCGCTCCGCTCGGGGTTCGACCCCGGCAAGGCCGAGCAGTACCGGCAGTGGAAGCGCCAGGGCGCTCCGGCCGGCGGCATGCCCGATTTCGGCGACTTCCAGGAGGTCCGGGTCGGCGACTACGGCAACTTCGACTTCGGGTCGCTCTTCGAGGAGCTGTTCGGCGGCCGGGCCGGGCGCGGCCGCGGCCGGCCGGTCGGCCCGCAGGAGGGCGCCCACGCCGAGGCCGAGCTGACGGTCGACCTGCGCGACGCGGTGCTGGGCGCCGAGCGCGACGTCCGCCTCGACGGAAAGACGCTCCGGGTGAAGATCCCGCGGGGCGTCGACGACGGCTCCACCATCCGCCTCGCCGGCCAGGGCGCTCCGGGGCGCCACGGCGGCCGCCACGGGGACCTCTACCTGCGTGTCAAGCTGCGCCACCACCCCTGGGTGCGCCGGGAGGGCAAGGACCTGTACCTCGACCTGCCGGTGACCGTCCCGGAGGCGGCGCTCGGGGCCGAGGTGACGCTCCCCACCTTCGAGGGCCCGGTCCGCCTGCGCGTGCCCGCCGGCTCGCAGACCGGCAAGAAGCTCCGGCTGCGCGGCAAGGGCCTGCCGGCGCTGCGCGGCGACAGCCGCGGCGACCTGTACGTCACCGTGAACATCGTCTTGCCGGAGCACACCCCGGCGCTCGAGCGGGCCGTGAAGCCGCTCGAGGCGCTCTACAAGGCCGACCCGCGGGCCGGCATCTCGTTGTAGATAGGCCTGGGAGGCGTCACCTTGGGATTTCTCGACATCTTCGGCCGCAAGAGCGGCCCCGGGGCCCTGCGCAAGCAGGCGCAGAAGGTCACGGAGAAGTACGGCCCGCCGGAGAACCGCCAGAAGGTCATCCAGCAGCTGGCCGAGCTCGGCACGCCGGAGGCGCTGGGCGTGCTGTGCCAGCGCTTCACCATCCGCGCCGACCCGGGCATCACCGACGACGAGGAGAAGGAGAACGTCCGCCTCATCCTGGTCGAGGCCGGCGAGAAGGCCGTCGCGCCGGTGAAGGCGTTCCTCGAGACGCAGGAGTCGGGCGTCTCGTGGGGGCTGCGGGTGCTCACCTCGCTCACCTCGCCGGCGGAGGTGGCCGAGACCGCGCTCCAGCTCCTGCGGCGGCTCGGCGGCGAGTACACGCGCGACCCGGAGAAGAAGCTGGTCCTCCTCTCCTGGCTGGCCGAGCAGCACGGCGACCTCACCGAGCACGCCGGGCCGGCGGCCTCGCTCGAGGAGGCGGTGCTGCCGCTGCTCGAGGACTTCGCGGACGACGTCCGCATCTCCGCCGCGCGGCTCCTCGCGCGCCAGCCGCTGACGGAGCGGACGCGCGAGGCGCTCCTCGCGCTGCTCGAGCGGGACCGGGACAACGCGCGCGTCCGCGGCGAGGTGCTGCAGGCGCTCGCGGAGCTCGGCGCCGACGTGAAGGGCCACCGCCCCGCCGTCGAGGCGCTGCTCGTCGAGCCGTGGTACCTCGATCGCGAGGGGCACGTGAAGCGGCGCGGCTGACGCCGCGCCCCGTCGCGCGCGGCGCCGCGCGTGACGCGCCGCACCATGCGCCTGGCTCGACTCGGCGAGGCCGCCGAGTAGGATGCGACGCGTGCGCGACCCGCCCAGCTCCCAGCTCGCCGCCGAACGGCCCGCGGCCCGCGCCAGCCTCCTCGATCGCTGGTTCAAGCCGGTCCAGGTGCCGCTCGAGGCCGGGCGCGAGCTCGCCGACCTGGCGCGCCAGGGGAGCCTCGTCTTCGTGATGAGGTCGGCCGGGCTGCTCAACTTCCTCTATCTCGCCTGGCTCCTGCGGCAGCTCCGGCTGCCGCCGCTGCGCGCCGCGCTCGGCCTCGGCGGCTTCCTCTCCTGGCTGTTTCGGGTCCGGTCAGGCCCGGCCGCGCTGGCGGCCGCCGTCGAGGGCGGCGACGCCTCGCTGGTGTTCCTGCGCGGCGCCCGCGGCGAGGACCCGTTCCCGGCGCTGGTCGCGCTCCAGCGGCGGCTCGGCCGCCCCATCCAGCTCGTCCCGGCGCTGCTCGTGTGGACGCGCCGGCCGCAGAAGCTGAAGCCGACGCTGGGGGAGATCCTGTTCGGCACCCCGGATCAGCCGAGCCGGCTCGCCAACGCGCTCGGCTTCGCGGCCAACCGCCGCCGCGCGGTGCTGCGGCTCGGGCGCGCCTCCGACCTGGCGGCGTTCGTGGCGGAGCGCGCCGCCGAGGGCGACGCGGTGCTGGGGCGCAAGGTGCGCGGCGCCGTCCACCACCACCTGGCGCGGGCGGTGGAGGCCGTGGTCGGCCCGCGGCTGAAGAGCCCCGGCCGCGTCCGCGAGCAGGTCCTGCGCGACCGGGCGCTGCGGGCCGCGCTGGCGGCCGAGGCAGCCAGCACCGGGCGCGCGCCCGCGGCGGTGGAGCGCGAGGCCGAGCGCGACCTCGACGAGATCGCGAGCCGGTACGCGCCGGCGCTGGTCGAGCTGCTGCGCCCCGTCCTCGCCTGGCTCTTCGGGCGCCTGTACGACGCGGTCGACGTCGACGAGGAGGGCCTGGCGCGCGTGAAGCGCGCCGCCGGCGAGACGCCCATCGTGCTCTGCCCGAGCCACAAGAGCTACGTCGACTTCCTCGTCCTGTCCTGGCTGCTCTACGAGCGCGGCATGACCGCGCCGCACATCGCCGCCGGCCTCAACCTCTCGTTCTGGCCGTTCGGGGCGGTGGCGCGGCGCGGCGGGGCCTTCTTCATCCGGCGCAGCATGCGAGGCGATCGCATCTACACCGCCACCCTGCGCGCCTACGTGAAGCACCTCCTCCGGCAGCGCGTGCCGCAGGAGTTCTACCTGGAGGGCGGGCGCAGCCGCTCGGGCAAGCTGCTCTTCCCCAAGACGGGGCTCGTCTCGATGGAGGTCGACGCCTGGCTGGAGGAGGCCGCCGACGACGTGCTGTTCGTCCCGGTCGCCATCGACTACGAGCGGCTGATGGAGGCGAAGAGCTACGCGCGCGAGCTGGCGGGCGGCGAGAAGGACCGGGAGAGCTTCCGCGGGCTGCTCCAGGCCAGGAAGGTGCTCGGCCGCCGCTACGGCCGGCTCACGGTCCAGTTCGAGCGGCCCGTGTCCTTGCGCGCCTTCGCCGCCGAGCGGCTCGGGCCGGAGGGCCGGGAGCGGCTCCTCGCCGCCGGCGCGGCGGACGCGGGCGCGGCGCGGCGCCAGCTCGTGCAGGGCCTCGCGAGCCGCATCGCCTGGGGGATCGACCGCGCCAGCACCGTCACGCCCTCCGGGCTCCTGGCGACGGCGCTCCTCTCGCACGTGCGCCGCGGCCTCCCGGCCGACGAGCTCGCCCGGCGGGTGGCGCTGCTCCGCGCCGTCGCGGCGCGCGACGGGGCTCGGCTCGCGCGCGGCCTCGCCGACGCCGAGGCCGACCCGCGCCGGCCGGGTCCGGTCGCGGACGCGGTGGCGCGGTTCGAGGAGGAGGGGCTCGTCCGCGTCGAGCGCGCCGCCGGCCAGGTCATCTACCAGGCGGTGGAGGAGCGCCGCGCCCAGCTCGACTACCACAAGAACGCGGTCCTGCACCGGTACGTGGCGCTCTCGCTGGTCTCGGGCGCACTGCGGGCGAGCGGCGGCGACGCGACCCGCGCCGAGCTGCTCGCGCGCACGCACTGGCTGTCGCGCCTGTTCAAGCTCGAGTTCATGTACCGGGTGGGCGCGCGGCTCGAGGAGACGTTCGCGGAGACGGTGGTCGCCCTGGCGCGGCTCGGCGCGCTCGAGGTGGACGGCGAGCGGCTCCGCGCCGGTCCGGACCGGGAGACGCTGGCGTTCCTCGCCGACCTCCTGCGCCCGTACCTCGAGGCCTACCTCATGGCGGCCGAGGTGCTCCTGGCCTCGCCGGCGGGCGAGGGGCCGGCCGATCGCCGCGCGCTGGTGAAGGCCGCGCTGGAGCACGGCCGCGCCGCCTACGCCGCGGGCCGCCTCGCGCTGCGCGAGTCGCTCTCGAAGGCGACGCTCGAGAACGCGGCCGAGTGGCTCGAGCAGCAGGGCGCGCTGCCGGGCGCTGCGGTTGGGCGGGACGAGGCCGCGGCTTCGGCGTCGGCCGCATGGCGCAACGCGGCAGGCCCCGAGGTCGTGCGCGAGATCGAACGACACCTCGCGTCTTGACCGCGATCACGGGAATTCCCCCTTCACACCGTGTGTGTCATGGAGGTACTGTGACATTTCACCGCGCTGCTGTTTGACCCGGCTCGAAGCCCCTGAAGTCCCGTCCTTTCCAAGCATCGAGGAGGCCGTCACGATGGCTGAGCATCCGCGAGTTCTCTGCAAGTCCCTGTGGAACAAGATCATGCCGGCCGAGGCGGCCGCCGCGATGATCTCGACCGGCGCGACCATCGCGACGAGCGGTTTCACGGGCGCCGGCTACCCGAAGGCGGTCCCGCTCGCGCTCGCCCAGCGCGCCGTGGAGGACAAGACCCGCGGCAAGCCGCTCCGCCTCAACATCCTCACCGGCGCCTCCACCGGCCCCGAGCTCGACCAGGCGCTGGCGCTCACCGACTCGGTGGCGTTCCGCTTCCCGTACAACGGCGACGCCACGATGCGCGAGCGCATCAACACCGGCGCGGCCGAGTACCAGGACATGCACCTCAGCCACGCCGGCACCCTCGTCCGGTACGGCTACTACGGCAAGATCGACTTCGCCATCATCGAGGTCGCGAAGATCCGCGAGGACGGCTCACTGGTCTTCAGCTCGTCCGTCGGCATGAACACCGCCTACCTCGACATGGCGCAGAAGTACATCATCGAGGTCAACGAGTGGCAGGACGAGCGGCTCGAGGGGATGCACGACGTCTTCAACGTCCCGGGCAAGCACGGCGATCGCAAGGCCATCCCGGTGATGAAGGCCGATGACCGCATCGGCACGCCGTCGATGCCGATCGACGTCTCCAAGGTGGCGGCCGTCGTCATCTCCAAGCTCCCCGACCGCAACGGCGCCTTCAAGGCGCCCGGCGAGGACCACAAGAAGATCGCGCAGCACATCCTCGACTTCCTCGACGGCGAGGTGAAGGCGGGCCGGCTCCCGAACAGCCTCACCCCGCTGCAGTCGGGCGTCGGCAACATCGCCAACGCGGTGCTCGTCGGCCTCAACCAGGGCAAGTTCGAGAACATGACCTCGTACACCGAGGTCATCCAGGACGGCATGCTCGACCTGCTCGACTCGGGCAAGCTCCGCATCGCCTCCGCGACCGCCTTCTCCGTCTCGCCCGAGGGCCAGGAGCGGTTCAACAAGAACATCGACCGCTACCGCAAGCAGATCATCCTGCGCCCGCAGGACGTCTCGAACAGCCCCGAGGTCATCCGCCGCCTCGGCTGCATCGCCATGAACGGGTTCGTCGAGGCCGACATCTACGGCCACGTCAACTCGACCCACATCGTGGGCAAGGGCATCGAGAACGGCATCGGCGGGTCGGGCGACTTCGCCCGCAACTCCGCCTACACCATCTTCATGTCCCCCTCGACCGCCAAGGACGGGAAGATCTCGGCCATCGTCCCCTTCGCGACGCACATCGACCACACCGAGCACGACACGATGGGCTACGTGACGGAGTTCGGCTTCGCCGACCTGCGCGGGAAGAGCCCGAAGCAGCGCGCGAAGGAGATCATCGAGAAGTGCGCCCACCCGGACTACCGGCCGATCCTGTGGGACTACTTCAAGCGCTCCTGCAAGTCCCCGAGCGCCGGCCTCCAGTCGCCGCACATGCTCAAGGAGGCGTTCTCGTTCCACACCCGGTACCTCGAGACGGGTGACATGAGGCCCAAGAAGTAGACCGGCGAGATCTCCCGGCAGCACGCGCGGCCGCCCTCCGGGGCGGCCGCTCTTTTTTTTGCGAGGCCGCGGGCGACCGGCGCCCGCGCCTGCGCTAGGCTCAGCCCATGCCGACGCTCGACCTCGATCTCGCGCTCGCCACCGCGCGCCGCGCCGTGGAGGCCGCCGCCGCCGCGGCGCTCGCCCACTTCCGCCGCGGCGTCCGGGTGGACCTGAAGCCCGACCGCTCGCCCGTGACGATCGCCGACCGCGAGTCGGAGGCGGCCATCCTCGCCATCGTGAAGGCCGCCTTCCCCGATCACGCGGTGCTGGGCGAGGAGACGGGGGCGCACGCCGGCGCGGCGGCCACGCGCTGGATCGTCGATCCGCTCGACGGCACGCGAGGGTTCACGCGAGGCGAAGAGCTGTGGGGCCCGCTCGTGGCGCTCGAGCACGAGGGCGAGGTGGTGGTGGGCGCGATGGCGCTGCCGGTGGCGGGCGAGGTGTACTTCGCGGCGCGCGGGCGCGGGGCGTGGCTCGCCAAGGGGGGCGGCGCGCCCGAGCCGCTGCGCGTCTCGGGGGTGGTGCGCTGGGAGGACGCCTCGCTCCAGCTCGGCGAGCCGCGCGTGCTGCTCGCGCCGCCGTTCGCCGGACCGGTGGAGCGGCTCGCCACGAGCTGCGCCCGGACCCGCTGCTACGGCGACCTGGCCGGATTCGCGATGGTGCTCACCGGCCGGGCCGAGGCGTGGATCGAGGCCGGCGTGCAGCTGTGGGACCTCGGGCCGATGAAGGTGCTGGTGGAGGAGGCGGGCGGCCGGTTCACCGACCTCGCCGGCGCCGCCACCGTCGCCTCCGGGCACTGCGTGGCCTCCAACGGCCTCGTCCACGAGCACCTGCTGGCGGCGCTCGCGCCGGCCCTCGCGGCGCGGTGACCGCCCGCTTCGTCCTGGGCGCGGTCCCGGTCGACCGCGTCACCGCCGCCGAGGCGCTCGACCGGATCGGGGCGCTGGTGGAGGCGGGCCGCGGCGGGGCCGTCTTCACGCCCAACGTCGACCACGTCGTGCTGGCCTCGCGCGTCCCCGACCTCGCGCGCGCCTACGCCGCGGCCGATCTGTCGCTCGCGGACGGCGTGCCGGTGGTGTGGGCGTCCCGGCTCCTCGGGGCGCCCGTCCCGGAGAAGGTGTCCGGCTCCGATCTCCTGCTGCCCCTCGTCGAGCGCGCGGCCGCGCGCGGCTGGCGCACCTACCTGCTCGGCGGCGCCCCCGGCGTCGCCGACGAGGCAGCGGCGCGGCTCCGGGCGCGCTTCCCGGCGCTGGTCGTCGCCGGCGCCGACGCGCCGCGACTGACGGTCGACGGGGCGGGTGACGAGAGCGCAGCCGCGCTCGCGAGGCTCGCCGCGGCGCGGCCGCAGCTCGTGCTGGTCGCGCTCGGCGCGCCCAAGCAGGAGCTGTGGATCCACCGCCACCGCGCCGCCCTCGCGCCCGCGGTCGCGGTCGGCGTCGGCGCCGCGCTCGACTTCGCCGCCGGCCGGGTGCGCCGCGCGCCGCGCTGGGTCTCACGCGCGGGGCTGGAGTGGCTGTGGCGCCTCGCCCGCGAGCCGCGCCGCCTCTGGCGCCGCTACCTGATGCAGGACCCCGCGTTCGCCGCGATCCTCTGGCGCGCCCTGCGCGCCCGCCGCCCTTGAACCCAACCCACAGTTCCGCCATTCACCCGCACTGTCCGCCACTCGGACGGTAGTAACGGCCCATCCTCAGCACTCATTCACAAGGACGCAGCTCTCGCATCGGCACGCGCATTGCTCTCGCCCCGCTCATGACGGCGCCTCGCCAGGTTCTCCCCGGCACGACGTATCTCGTCACCCGCCGATGCGCTCAGCGCCAGTTCCTGCTCCGCCCTTCTCGCACGATCAACGCCATCTTCCTGTACGTCCTGGCGGTCGCCGCCGAGCGCTTCGGAGTCCAGATCCACGCGTTCTGCGTCCTCTCCAATCACTTTCATCTCGTCCTCACCGACCCTCTCGCTCGCCTCCCGGCGTTCGAGCAGTTCCTCGACTCCCTCGTAGCCCGCGCCATCAACTCGCACCTCGGCAGGTGGGAAGCCTTCTGGGCACCATCGAGCTACAGCGCCGTCGCCCTCACCTCGCCAGCCGACATCGTCGAAAAGACCGCGTACGTGCTGGCGAACCCGGTCGCCGCTGGCCTCGTGGGGCGCGGGCGAGACTGGCCGGGCCTCTGGTCGGGGCCGGAACACATCGGCGGGGCACCCCTACGCGCGCCGCGTCCCGACACGTTCTTCAGCGCAACCGGCTCCATGCCCGCGGCGGCCGAGCTCGCGCTGAGCTCGCCACCCGGGTTCGACTCCCACGAGACGTTCCGTGAACAGGTCAGCACCGCGCTCGCCGCGCTCGAGCATCGCGCGCGTCGCGCCACAGAAGGCGCCCGGCGGACGTTCGTCGGTGTCGCCAGAGTGCTGGCCCAGAAGCCGTGGAACCGCCCCGTCCGCGCGGAGCCTCGCCGGAACCTGAACCCTCGCGTCGCAGCGCACGACAAGTGGAAACGCATCGAAACACTCATGCGGCTCGCGGCGTTCGTCGCCCGCTACCGGGCTGCGTGGCAGGCGAGGCGGGCTGGCGATGGTTCGGCGGTCTTTCCTCCCGGCACGTACCTGTTACGGATCGCCCACGGCGTTCCTTGCGCCACGATGTAACGGCGCATCGAACGAGCGCAGTCGACCGACAACCGCCACCCGCTCGTATCCGCGACGCGGTGATCGCGGCGAGGACCTCACGCCTTCCCTTCAACGTGCTGCGCGCACGAGGGCGGCGAGAGCGTTCCGGAGTGCGCCCCGCCCGGCCAATGATCGCCAGATCTCCCGAATCGCTGCCCGCCAGTTGACGGTCTCACCGCGGCTCGTCCAGTCGGGCTCCGCGCGAGACCTCGACTACTCTGGGTCCGGAGGCGGCCAAGCCGCGGCTGCCCCAATTACTCTGGGTCAGGACCAGCTGGGCAGGCGGAGATCACGGCTCTGCGCGCCGGAACAGGTCCACCACCGCCGTCTCGCGCCCCGCCCCGCGGGCGCGGCCGCGCGACCACTCGCGCAGCGCCTTGATCTGCTCCTCGTACGTCCGGTAGAGCGGCACGAGGTCCTGCGCCAGCCGGCGAAGATCCTGCGTCTCCACCTCGCGGCCGAGGGCGTAGGCCCGGTGGAGCGCCCCCACCACCACCTGCTCCAGCTCGGCGCCGGAGTACCCGTCGCAGGCGGCGGCGATGGCGGGGAGGTCGAACGCCTCGGGCCCGCGGCCCCGCTTCTGGAGGTGCAGGGCGAGGATGGCGCGCCGCGCTTCGAGGTCCGGGAGGTCCACGAAGAACAGCTCGTCGAAGCGGCCGCGGCGCAGGAGCTCGGGCGGGAGCCGCGTCACGTCGTTCGCGGTCGCGACCACGAACACCGGCGCCCGCCGCTCCTGCAGCCAGGTCGAGAAGGTCCCCAGCACGCGCGCGGCGCGCGGGTCCGTCCCCTCCCCCGGCGCGCTGCCGGCGAACCCCTTCTCGATCTCGTCCACCCACAGCGCCAGGGGCGCGATGGCCTCGGCCGCGGCGAGCGCGCGCGCCAGCCCCTCCTCGGCCCCGTCGCCCGCGCCGAGCACCGACGGCAGGTCGAGCCGGACGAGCGGGATGCGGAGCAGCCCCGCCACGGCCTTCGCGGCGAGCGACTTGCCGCAGCCCTGCACGCCGAGCAGCATCACGCCGCGCGGCGCCGCCAGCCCGAAGCCGCGCGCGTCGTGCGCGAACGCCAGCGCCCGCTCGCCGATCCACGCCTTGAAGCCCTCCAGCCCCCCCACGTCCTCCGGGCGCTCCTTCACCTCGACCAGCTCGAGGCCGCGATCCGAGGCGAGCAGCCGCGCCTTCTCCTCCGTCACGATCGCGACCGCGCGCTCCCCCAGCGCCGGGTCGACGTGCAGCGCGCGGCTGAAGGCGCGCTGCGCCTGCGTGTAGGTGAGCCCAGCGGCCGCCCCCAGCATCGCGTGGAGCGCCGGCGCGTTCGCCGCGGCCGCGCCGCGCGCCGTGAGGAGCGCGCCCAGCGCCGCCCCCAGCTCCTCGCGATCCGGGAGCGGGAGCCGCAGCACGGTCGTCTCAGCGGCCAGCCCCTCCGGCAGCCGCAGCGCCGGCGCGATGACGACCGCGCAGCGCCGCCGCGGGTAGAACTCGGGGAGGACGTCGCGGAGGTGGCGTGCCACCGACCGGTCCTCCAGCTCGTGGTGGAAGTCGAGCAGCAGCGCCGCCAGCGGCTTCTCGGCCGCGTTCGGCCGGAGCAGCGCGTCCAGCGCGGCGTGCGGGTCCTTGGCGGCGCGGTCCACCGGGTCGAGCCCGCGCGTGCGGGACCAGACGGCCACTCCGGCCTCGCCCCCCAGCGCCGCCCGGCAGAGCGCCACCGCGCGCTCCTCCTCGTCGGTCACCACGTACAGGAGGCGCGCCCCGGTGCGGCGCAGCTCGGCCAGCTCCTCGACGAAGCTCATCGCCAGCCCTCCGCGTCGGCCGTCCCGCGCACCGCCTCCTCGAAGGAGGTGACGCCGCTCGCCACCTTGCGCACCGCGTGCTCGCGCAGGCTGCGCAGCCCGTCCTGGCGCGCCGTCCGCTGCAGCACCTCCGGCGTGGCGCCGTCCGCCACCAGGTGGCGCAGCCGCGCGTTCATGGGCAGCACCTCGAACAGCCCGGTCCGCCCGTAGTAGCCGGTGTAGCGGCACTTGGCGCACCCCTCCCCCCGGCGGGCGAGGAGCTTGCCGGCCCAGTCCTCCGGGTGCTTCACCCCGAGCGCGGCCACCTCGTCGGCGGTGAGGGGCACGTCCTGCGCGCAGGCCGGGCAGACCTGCCGCACCAGCCGCTGCGCGACCACCCCGGTGAGCGTGGCGCCGACCAGGAAGCTCGGCACCCCCAGGTCGCGCAGGCGCGCCACCGCCCCGACGGAGTCGCTCGTGTGGAGCGTCGTCAGCACCATGTGGCCGGTGAGCGCCGCCTGCACCGCCTGGCTGGCGGTCTCGGCGTCGCGCACCTCGCCCACCATGATGACGTCGGGATCCTGCCGCAGGACGTGCCGGAGCGCGTCCGCGAACCCGGTGCCGGTCTTGGGGTTGGCGGCGATCTGGTTGAAGTCCTCGTGCACCATCTCGATCGGGTCCTCGATGGTGACCACGTTCACCTCCGGCGAGGTGAGCGCCTGCAGCGCCGAGTAGAGGGTGGTGGTCTTCCCGCTGCCGGTGGGGCCGGTCACGATCACGAGGCCGTGCGGGCGGTCGAGCCAGCGCTCGAACGTCTCGCGCTCGTCGGGCAGGAAGCCCAGCTCCGACAGGTCGCGCACCAGCACGTTCGGGTCGAGGATGCGGATGACGATCTTGTCGCCGAAGGTGGTCGGGACGGTGGAGACGCGCAGCTCCATCTCGGCGTCGCCGCGGGCGGTGCGGATGCGCCCGTCCTGCGGCTTCTTGGCGGCGATGTCGAGCCGGCTCATGATCTTGAACCGGTTGGCGATGGCGCCGTGGACGCCCTTCGGGATGCGGTAGACGGGGTGCAGGACGCCGTCGATGCGCATCCGGATGATCGACTCCTCGCGCCGGGGCTCGACGTGGATGTCGCTCGCCCGCTGCTCGAAGGCGTAGTGGAGCAGGTACTCGACCGCGGCGATGACCGGCTCGCTCGACGCCTCGAGCGCCTCGAGGCCGGAGAGGTCGACGAACTGCTCCAGGTTGCCGACGTCGGCGGCCGGGGCCTCGCCCGAGAGCTGGCTCTGCGCCTCGCGGATCTGCTGCCGGAACCCGTACACCTCGGCGATGGCGCGGTGGATGTCCGAGGGCGCGGCCAGCACCGGCTGGATCTCGCTCCCGGTGAGACCGCGCAGGCTCTCGAACAGCTCGCCGTCGAACGGGTTCGCGGTGGCGACCACCAGCGCGCCGTTCCGGCGCTCCAGCGGCAGCACCGCGTGCCGGCGCGCGAAGGGGCGGGAGAGGGTCCGGGTGATGAGCTGCGCGTCGAGCTTGAGGGGGTCGATCTTGCGGTAGACGACGCCGGCCGCCTCGGCCACCACGCCGGCCGCCTTGTCCTCGTCGACGAGCTCCCCCTCGCGGCGGGCGTCAGGGAAGGCGAAGGAGGCGAGGAGCTCGACCGGCGACAGCTCGGCGCGTCGGAGCGCCCGGCCTTGCCGCGACTGCTCGCGGAGGAGGCGGGCGCGCTGCGCCGGCTCGCGCGCGAGCGCGGTGCGGCGGGCGTCGGCGGTGATGACGCCGCGCTGCGCCAGGACCTCGGCGACGTAGTCGAGGGTGAAGTCGGTGGCTCGGAGGGGGCGCTGCACCGGCGGAGTCTAGCGCGAGGCCGGAGCACCCCCAAGCCGGCGACCGCGCCAGGTGGGCGCTCCACCTCCATCGGCGCCCTCGCGGCGGCCCGCGGCGGGTACCGCCGGGGTCACTGTTCGCGGACGCGGGGTACGTGCGACAGTGCTCGGTCCGAGGTGATCCGCATGGACCCGCGAGCCGAACGAGCGACCGAGGCCCCGCCCGCCGTTCACCCCTGGATCGGGCCGCGCCCGAGCGAGCCGCCGCGCCACCACGCGGGTGCGCTGCAGGGCGCGACCGTCACCGGCGAGGCTGCGCGCCCCCACCTGGCCGTGCGGATCGGGCTCTGGCTCGACGCCGCCGGCGAGGTGCGCCAGGCGCGCTGGCGCGCCAGCGACGACCCCGGCCTCCGCGCGGCCGCGGAGGCGGCCTGCGCGCAGCTCGAGGCCTCCGGGGCCGCGCGGACCTCCGCGCCGGCGCCGCGCGAAGCGGCCGCCTCCGACGGCGCCGAGATGGTCGCCGCCGCCGTGGCGGCGGCGCTGGCGCTCGCCGGACGGTGACGCCGGACCCCCGCCGCTCAGCGGCGCGAGCGGCCGGCCGCCCGGCGCGGCGCCCCGCGGCGCGACGGCCTGGCCTTCGGGGCCTCGGCCCGGCCGGTGAGCCGCGGCTTCTCCTGCTCGTAGAGGCGCATCGCGGCGCGGAGCGCCTGGAGCCCCTCGCGCCGGCCCTGCGGCTCCTCGACGAGCACCTTCTTGTTCTCGAGGCCCTTGTAGTCCTCGAAGAAGCGCTTCAGCTCCCGCATCCGGTGCGGCGGCATCTCGGAGATGTCGTTGTAGTCCGAGTACTCCGGGTCGTCGGCGTGGACGGCGATGAGCTTGTCGTCCTCCCCCTTGTCGTCGCGCATCTTCATCACGCCGATGATCTTGGCGCGCATGATCGAGAGCGGCAGGATCGCCTCCTGGCAGTACACCAGGATGTCGAGCGGGTCGCCGTCGTCGCAGTAGGTCCGCGGGACGAAGCCGTAGTTCGCCGGGTAGTGGACGGAGGAGAAGAGCACCCGGTCCACGATGAGCAGGCCCGACGCCTTGTCGAGCTCGTACTTCACCTTGGTGCCGGTCGGGATCTCGATGATGGCCGGGATGGAGTCCTCCACGTAGCGGGGGAGCTCCACGTCGTGCCAGGGATGCATGGCCAAAGCGCGCCTCCTTGCGGCGTCGAATCGGCGCGACCCTATACCACCACCGCGGCGGCCATGCCGCCTCGAGTCGAGGCAGGAGGGGCCCCGCGCCCGCGGGGAGGGCGGAGCCCTCCAAGGCGGGGCACATGCGCGGGAGCGGCGCAGCCGCGCATGTGCACGGGACCCGCCGAGCGGAGGTGGGGCCCCAGCCAGCTTTGCTGGATGGGGCGGGGGCGCAGCCCCCGTCGGATCAGATCCCGCCGCCGTACTCGAACCCGGCCTCGCGCACCTCCGCCTGCGTGACGCGGCTGCCGGGCGGCACCCCGTGGGTGAGCCACACGTTGCCGCCGATGGAGGAGCCGCGGCCGATGGTGACCCGCCCGAGGATGGTGGCGCCGGAGTAGATCACCACGTCGTCCTCGACGATGGGGTGGCGGTCGATGCCCTTGATCGGCAGCCCCTTCTCGTCCTTGGGGAAGCTCTTCGCGCCGAGGGTGACGCCCTGGTAGACGCGGACGTTCGCGCCGATGATCGCGGTCTCGCCGATGACGACCCCGGTGCCGTGGTCGATGAAGAAGCGCTCGCCGATGCGGGCACCGGGGTGGATGTCGATGCCGGTCACGGCGTGCGCCTGCTCCGTGATCATGCGGGGGATGAGCGGGACGGCGAGCGCGTAGAGCTCGTGGGCGATGCGCTGATTCGTGACGGCCAGCACGCCCGGGTAGCTGAAGATGGCCTCGTCCTTGATCTTGAGGGCGGGGTCGCCCTCGTAGGCGGCCTCGACGTCCGAGCCGACCAGCCGCCGCACCTCCGGGAGCCGGCCCAGGAAGGCCTGGCAGACCTCCGCCGCCCGGTCCGCGCAGTGCGTGCAGCGCTCGTCCTCGTGCCGCTCGGCGAAGGCGAGGCCGCGCCGGACCTGCTCCTCGAGCGCCTGCAGCACGCGGTCGAGCGTGGCGCCGACGTAGTAGTGCAGGTGCTCGTCCGAGAGGTCCGCCGCCCCGAAGTAGCCGGGGAAGAAGACGCCGCGGAGCCCCTCCACGCAGGCGAGGACCGCGTCGCGCGACGGCAGCACGATGCGGCCGTTCCCGTTGCGCGGCGGGGCCAGCGCCGCGGCCTGCTGACACAGCGCATCGACCACGGGCGCGAGGGGGCGCTGCGCGGTGCGGGTGCGGTTCTCCACGGGATCTCCTCCTCGAGGCGGGGTCGGGTTCCCTCCGACCTTATCACCCGCCGTCGCCGGCCGCCTCCTCGGCCAGCGCGGCGTCGAGGTCCGCCTCGCTCACCTCGAGCGCCGGCGCGCCCTCCACCTCGGGTGAGGGCTCCGCCCCGGCGGCCTCTGCGGCCCCGGCGACAGCGGGGGCCGCGGCGGCCGCGTGGAAGAAGTCCCACACCGCCTGCGCCGCCCGCGGCCCGAACCCCTCCACGCGCGCCAGCTCCTCCACCTTCGCCTCGCGGATGCGCCGCAGCGATCCCAGCTCCCGCAGGAGCGCCTTGCGCCGCCCGGCGCCGATCCCGGGGATGTCCTCCAGCACCGAGTGGAAGTTGCGGGAGCGGCGCAGCTTGCGGTGGAAGGTGATGGCGAAGCGGTGCGCCTCGTCGCGCAGCCGGGTGAGCAGGTAGAGCTCGGCCGAGTTCTGCCGCAGCACCAGCGCGTCCTTGCGCCCGGGCAGGAACACCCGCTCCGGGGTCCGCTCCAGCTCCGACACGAAGCCGCGCCCCTTCGCCTCGGCCGCGTCGGCCAGCGCCGCGGCGCTCGCCCGCCGCCGCCCGGAGATCACCCGCGCCGTCCCGTAGTCCATGAGCCGGCTCTTGGCGAGCCCCGCCATCTGCACGAAGGGGAGGCCCGGGTTGCCCGCGGCCGGCGCGGTGGCGACGCCCAGGTCGTGGGCCGCCGCCAGCGCGGCGTGGAGCTGCCCCTTGCCGCCGTCGATGACGAGCAGATCGGGGAACGCGTCCTCCGCGAGCGCGCGCTTGAGCCGGCGGGTGACGACCTCGTGGAGCATGGCGAAGTCGTCCTGCCCGGCGACGCCCTTCACCTTGTACCGGCGGTAGTTGTCCTTGTCCGGCTCGCCGTCCTTCATCGACACCCCGGAGCCGACCGCCAGCGCGCCCTGGAAGGTGGAGATGTCGTAGCACTCCATCCAGCGCGGCTCCTTCGCGAGGTGCAGCGCGCGCGTCAGCGCCGCCAGCGCCTCTTCGCGCCGCTCGTCCTTCTCGTGCCAGCTCTTGAACCCCTGCGCCGCGTTCCTGGCCGCGACCTCGAGCAGGTCGGCCTTGGCGCCCCGCTGCGGGGTGAGGAGCCTCACCTTCCGCCCGCGCCGGTCCGAGAGCACCTCGGCCAGCGCCCACGCCCCCTCGACCTCGAGCGGGAGGAGCACCTCGTCCGGCGGCGGGTTCTGCTCGTAGTAGAGGGCGAGGAACGAGGAGAGCGTCTCCTCGTCCGGGAACTCCTGCTCGCGGAACGGGTAGGTGCGCGCGTCCTGCAGCCGGCCGCGCCGCATGGCCAGCACGGCCAGGACGAGGTCCGGCCCCTCGCGGTAGAGGCCGAACACGTCGCGGTCGCTCTCGTCCGCCATGAGCACCCGCTGCTTCTCCAGGCTGCGCTCGACGGCGACGAGCTGGTCGCGGGCGCGCGCGGCCTCCTCGAAGCGGAGCGCCGCGGCGGCCTCCTCCATCCGGGCCCGGAGCCGCCCCGCCAGCTCCCCCTCCCGGCCCTCCAGGAACTCCACCGCGTCCTCCACCGAGCGGCCGTACTCCTCGGCCGGCACCTCGTAGACGCACGGCGCCGGGCAGCGGTGGATCTGGTACAGGATGCAGGGCCGCTTGCGGTGGTCGAAGACGTGGTCGCTGCAGGTCCGGAGCTGGAACCAGCGGTTCACGACGCGCAGGGTCTCGCGGATCGAGCTCGCGCTCGAGTAGGGCCCGAAGTAGCGCGCGCCGTCGTCCTTGCGCTGGCGCGCGCGCCGCACCTCGAGCCGCGGGTACGGGTGGCGGTCGTCGAGCCGCAGGACGATGAAGTCCTTGTCGTCGCGCAGGCGGACGTTGAAGCGCGGGTGGTGCTTCTTGATGAGCTCGTTCTCGAGGAGCACCGCCTCCTTCTCGGAGCGGGTGACGATGACGTCGATGTCGCCGAGGAGGTCGTCGAGCAGCGCGACGAAGGCCCGCTCGTCGCCCCGCCCCGCGTCGAAGTAGCTGCGCACCCGGGAGCGGAGGCTCGACGCCTTCCCGACGTAGACCACCTCCCCGGCCCGGTCCTTCATGAGGTAGCAGCCCGGCTCGGGCGGCAGGTCGGCCAGCTTCTGTCGCAGGGCGGCGTCCATCTGCGGCGGGATTCTAAGCGGTTCCCACGGCTTGCGCCGGTCGTCCCTCCTGCCAGACGACCGCACGCGCGCCACCTCCTGCGCACCTTGTCCCCGTTGATCGAGGGAACCCCCCAGGGGCACAGTCGAACCCGGTGGCCAGCCGCCCGGAGGCGCGCCGTCCGCCCGCCCGCGAGGACCCTCGATGCACCTCCGCTCCGCCGCCGCGCTGCTGCTGGCGGGACCGCTCCTCGCCTGCGGCCCCGGCGCCACGAGCGGCCCTGGGGCGCCGGCGCTCCACACCCAGTCCGGCGCGGTGCTCCGCGTCGCGCACCCGGTGGGCGGCCGTTACCTCGTGGTGCTGCGCGACGACCTCGCCAAGGAGCACGACGTGGCGATCGACGCCGCCGCGCTCGCCGGCCAGCACGGCGGGCGGGTGGCGGGCACCTGGCGCCACGCGCTGCGCGGCTTCCTGGCGGAGCTGACGGACGCCCAGGCGCAGGCGCTCGCGCAGGACCCGAGCGTCGCGCGGGTGGAGGAGGACGGCGAGCTCCACGCCGAGGGGATCGAGGTGGGCGCCCCCTGGGGGCTCGACCGCCTCGACCAGCGCGGCCTGCCGCTCGACGGCAGCTACGGCTACGGCGCGGACGGCGCGGGGGTGAACGCCTACGTCATCGACACCGGGATCCGCGCCACGCACGCGGAGTTCGGCGGCCGCGCCGCGGGCGCCTTCACGGCCGTGGACGACGGCCACGGCACCGACGACTGCAACGGCCACGGGACGCACGTGGCGGGCACGCTGGGGGGTTCGACCCACGGCGTGGCGAAGGGCGCGCGGCTGTGGTCGGTGCGCGTCCTCGACTGCACCGGGGCCGGGTCGGTCTCGTCCGCGCTGTCGGGGATCGACTGGGTGGCCGCCAACCACCTCTCGCCGGCGGTCGCGAACCTGAGCCTGGGCGGCGCGGCCTCGGCCACCCTCGACCAGGCGGTGCAGAGCGCCATCGCCGCCGGCGTCACCTTCGCGGTGGCGGCGGGCAACGGCGCGCTCGACGCCTGCACGCAGTCGCCGGGGCGCCTCCCGGCCGCCCTGACCGTGGGCGCCTCCGACGCCTCGGACGCCCAGGCCTCGTTCTCGAACTTCGGCAGCTGCCTCGACCTGTACGCGCCGGGCGTGGGCATCACCTCGGCGTGGTTCACCTCCGACACCGCCACGAACACGCTCAGCGGGACCTCGATGGCGACCCCGCACGTCGCCGGGGCCGCGGCCCTCGTCCTGTCGCAGCGCCCGTCGGCGACGCCGGCCGAGGTGGCGGCGGCGCTCACCGCGAACGCCACCTCCGGCCAGCTCTCGGGGGTCGGAACCGGCTCCCCGGACGCGCTGCTCTTCACCGGGTTCCTGGGCTTCGGCGCTCCCGCGGACGCCACCGCGCCGGCGACCGGCGTGAGCGCGCCCGCCCCCGGCGCCACCGTGTCGGGCGTGGTGACCTTCGCCGCGACCGCCAGCGACGACGTGGGCGTGACGCGCGTCGAGCTCTACGTCGACGGGGCGCTCGTCGCCACCGCGGCCGCGCCGCCCTGGACCGCGCCCTGGGACACCACCGCGGCCGCGAACGGGCCGCACACCCTCACCAGCCGGGCCTACGACGCGGCCGGCCACGCCGGCGAGTCGGCCGCCGTGTCCGTGACGGTGGCGAACGCCGCGCCCGCGGCCGCCTGCGCCGCCACCCGCCAGCTCCTCGCCAACCCCGGCTTCGAGGCGGGCACCGCCGCGCCGTGGGTCGCCACCGCCGGCGTCCTCGACCCGACCACCTCGCCGGCCGCGCACAGCGGCGGCTGGAAGGCCTGGCTCGACGGCTACGGCAGCCCCCACGTGGACGACCTCTGGCAGGAGGTCACCCTCCCCGCCGGCGCCTGCGGCGCGAGCTTCAGCTTCTGGCTGCAAGTGACCACCGCCGAGACCAGCGCCTCGACCGCCTTCGACACGCTCACCGTCACCGTGCGCGACGGCGCCGGAAGCCTCCTCGGCACGCTCGGCGCCTTCTCGAACCTCGACGCGTCGAGCGGCTGGACCCAGTGGCGCTTCGACCTCTCGGCGTGGCGCGGCAGGACCATCCGCCTCCACCTCCACGCCGCCGAGGATCCCACGCTCCAGACGAGCTTCCTCGTCGACGACGCGGCGGTCACGGTGGTGCAGTAGCGCCGCTCACCGGCGCCGGCGCCGCATCGCCTGGGCCCGGCGAGGCGCCCGGGCCGCGTCGCCGGCCGCGAGGTTGGCCCCCGAGCCGAGCAGGCCCTTCATCCCGACGCCGAGCTTCCGCACCACCCCGAGCTGGAGGTCCTTCAGCGCCAGGACGCGGTCCCGGAGCTGGGCCGCCCGCTCGAACTCGAGCGCCTGCGAGGCGGCCTTCATCTCCTTCTCCAGCTCGGCGATCATGCGCGGGAGCTCCTCCGGCTGGTACTCGGCGCCGTCGGCCGCCAGCGGCACGGGCAGCTCGCCCGCCGGGGCCTCGGCCAGGTGCAGGTCGGTGATGTTCCTCCGCACCGACTGGGGAGTGATCCCGTGTTCCTCGTTGTACCGGCGCTGGATCTCGCGCCGCCGGTTCGTCTCGTCGAGCGCCTTGCGCATCGAGTCGGTGACCTTGTCGGCGTAGAGCAGCACCCGGCCGTTCAGGTTGCGGGCGGCGCGGCCGATGGTCTGGATGAGCGAGACCTCGCTGCGCAGGAACCCCTCCTTGTCGGCGTCGAGCACCGCCACCAGCGACACCTCCGGGATGTCGAGCCCCTCGCGCAGCAGGTTGATGCCGATGAGGACGTCGAACTCGCCCCGCCGCAGGTCGCGGATGAGGGCGCTCCGCTCCAGCGTGTCGATGTCGGAGTGCAGGTAGCGGCAGCGGACGCCGACGTCGGTGTAGTACTCGGTCAGATCCTCCGCCATGCGCTTGGTGAGGGTGGTGACGAGGACGCGCTCGCCCGCCGTGGCGCGCGTCCGCACCTCCGCCAGGAGGTCGTCCACCTGCGTCCCGACCGGCCGCACCTCCACCTCCGGGTCCACGAGGCCGGTGGGCCGGATGATCTGCTCCACCACCACGCCGCCCGCCCGGTCGAGCTCGTACCGGGCCGGGGTGGCGGAGACGTAGATGCCCTGCTTCACGATGCGCTCGAACTCCTCGAACTTGAGCGGGCGGTTGTCGAGCGCCGAGGGCAGGCGGAAGCCGAAGTCCACCAGCGTCTCCTTGCGGGAGCGGTCGCCGCGGTACATGGCGCCGATCTGCGGCACGGTCTGGTGGGACTCGTCGATGACGAGCAGGAAGTCCTTCGGGAAGTAGTCGATGAGGCAGGGCGGCGCGTCGCCGGCCCGGCGCCCGGAGAGCCAGCGCGAGTAGTTCTCGATCCCCGAGCAGAAGCCCATCTGCTCCAGCATCTCGAGGTCGAACATCGTCCGCTGCTCGAGCCGCTGCGCCTCGACCAGCTTGTCCTGCGCGCGCAGCTCCTGGAGCCGGCCGCGCAGCTCCTCGCAGATCCCGTCGATGGCGCGCTTGCGCGTCTCCGGCGCCGAGACGTAGTGGCTGTTGGGGAAGATGGCGACCTTGTCCAGCTCCCCCAGGTTCTGGCCGCGCAGGGGGTCGAACTCGGTGATGCGGTCCACCACGTCGCCGAAGAACTCGATGCGGACGGCGCGCTCCTCCTCGTACGGAGGGAAGACCTCGAGCGTGTCGCCGCGGACGCGGAAGGTGCCGCGGTGGAAGTCGAGGTCGTTCCGCTCGTACTGGATGTCGATGAGGGAGCGGATGAAGCGGTCGCGCAGGAACTCCTGGCCCTTCTCCACCTGCTGCAACAGCCCGTAGTACGCCTCGGCGGTGCCGAGGCCGTAGATGCACGACACCGACGCCACGATGAGCACGTCGTTGCGGGTGAGGAGCGCGTGGGTCGCCGCGTGCCGCATGCGGTCGATCTCGTCGTTGATGGACGAGTCCTTCTCGATGTACGTGTCGGTCGAGGGGACGTACGCCTCGGGCTGGTAGTAGTCGTAGTAGCTGACGAAGTAGTGGACGGCGGCGTCGGGGAAGAGCTCCTTGAACTCGCCGTAGAGCTGCGCCGCCAGGGTCTTGTTGTGGGCGATGACGAGCGTCGGCCGCTTCACCTCCGCCACCACGTTGGCGACGGTGAAGGTCTTGCCCGAGCCCGTCACCCCCAGGAGCACCTGCGCCAGGTCGCCGCGGCGCAGCCCCTCCGTCAGCTCGCGGACGGCGCGCGGCTGGTCGCCGGTCGGCTGGTAGGGGCTCTTGATCGCGAAGGACACCCGCGGAGCTTAACGCGGAGCGGCGGCCCCCGCCGCGGACTACTCCACCTTCCAGGTGGTGCCCTGCGGCCCGTCCATGAGCGCGACGCCCAGGGCGAGGAGCTCGTCGCGGATGGCGTCGGAGCGGGCGAAGTCCTTCGCCTTCCGCGCCGCGGCGCGCTCCTCGAGGCGCCGGGCCACCAGCGCCTGGTCGACGCCGCGCCGCGCCGCGGCCCGGTCGCGCAGCGCCGCCAGCGCCGCTGCCGGAGGCCGCTGCACGATGCCGAGCTCGTGGCCGGCGAGCCGCGCGTCGCGGGCGAAGCGGGCCAGGCGCGCCCGGTCCTCCGGGGTCTTCTTGCCCTTCTTGTCGGCGAGGGCGTTGGCGGCGGTGAACGCGTCGGCGAGCAGGCCGAGCACGGCGGCGGTGTTGAAGTCGTCGTCGAGCGCGGCGCGGCAGGCCTCGACGAGGTCGCCGTCGGCGGCGCCCTCGCCGGCCGGCGCGCCGGCGCCGAGCGCGTCCGCCTTCTGCAGCGTCTCGTACAGGTAGACGAGCCGCTTCTCCGCCTCCACCAGCACCGCGTCGCTGTAGTTGATGGGGTTGCGGTAGTGGGTGTTGAGCAGGAAGACCCGCACCGCCTCCGGGTCGAACTTGGCCAGCACGTCGCGCACGGTGAAGAAGTTGCCGAGCGACTTCGACATCTTCTGGTCGTCGATCTCGACGAAGCCGTGGTGCATCCAGTAACGGGAGTACCCCTCCGCGCGGAGCTCCCCCTCGCCCCCGGCCGCCACCGACTGCGCGATCTCGTTGGTGTGGTGGGGGAAGACGAGGTCCTTGCCGCCGCCGTGGAGGTCGATGGGCTCGCCGAGGTGCGCGGCGCTCATGGCCGAGCACTCGATGTGCCAGCCCGGCCGCCCCCGGCCCCAGGGCGAGTCCCAGGCCGGCTCGCCGGGCTTCGCGCCCTTCCACAGCGCGAAGTCGAGCGGGTCGCGCTTGGCCTCGCCGGGGTCGACGCGCGCGCCCGACAGCAGATCGTCGAGGTTGCGCTTGGCCAGGCGGCCGTACTCGGGGAACTTGCGGACCGCGTAGTAGACGTCGCCGTTCCCGGGCGCGTAGGCGAAGCCGCGCGCGACGAGGCGCTCGATGAGCGCGACGATCTGCGGCAGGTGCCCGGAGACGCGCGGCGCCACGTCCGGCGGCCCGTTGCCGAGCGCGGCCATGTCCTCGTCGAAGGCGCGGGCGTAGAAGTCCGCCAGCGCGATGGGATCCTCGCCCCGCTCGTTCGCGCGCTTGATGATCTTGTCGTCCACGTCGGTGAAGTTGCGGACGTACTTCACCTGGTAGCCGCGGGCGCGGAGGTGGCGCACCACCACGTCCCAGACCACGTAGCTGCGCGCGTGCCCGACGTGGGCGTGGTCGTAGACGGTGGGGCCGCAGGCGTAGAAGCGGACCTGCCCCGGCTCGAGGGGGACGAACTCGCGCTTCTTCCCGGCGAGGGTGTCGTGGATCTGGATGGCCATCGCGGTCGATCCTAGCCCGGAAGCGCGCGCCGGTGTCGAGAACCCGGCCGCTAAAGGGCGGCGCGGTAGAGCAGCGCGACCGCGTGCGCGGCGATGCCCTCGCCGCGGCCGACGAAGCCGAGCCGCTCGCCGGTGGTGGCCTTCACGTTCACCTGCGCCGGGGCGACGCCGAGCGCCTCCGCCAGCCGGGCGCGCATCTCCTCGGCGCGGGGCGCGATCTTCGGCCGGCGCGCCGCCAGGGTCACGTCGCAGTTGCCGACCCGCCAGCCGGCGGCCGCCGCCTTGCGGGCGATCTCGCGCAGGAGGACGAGCGAGGAGACGCCCTTCCAGCGGTCGTCCGTGTCGGGGAAGTGGCGGCCCAGGTCGCCCAGCCCGGCGGCGCCCAGCACGGCGTCGCCGATGGCGTGGGCGCAGATGTCCGCGTCCGAGTGGCCGACCAGGCCGTCGCCCTCGAACTCCACCCCGCCCAGCACCAGCCGGCGGCCGGGCCCGAAGGGGTGGACGTCGTAGCCGACCCCCATCGCGACCGGCGCCTCCAGCCGCGCCCGCGCCCGCTCCACGTCCTCGGCGCTCGTGATCTTGAAGTTCCCCGCCTCCCCCGGGACGAGCGCGACCGGGAGCCCGAGCCGCTCCACCAGCGCGCACTCGTCGGTGGCCTCGGCCGCGGCCGCCCCCGCCTCGGCGAAGGCGCGCCGCAGCACCTCGGCGCGGAAGCCCTGCGGCGTCTGCGCCAGCCAGAGCGTGCGGCGGTCGAGGGTGCGGCCGGCGCGCGGGGCCCCGCCGGCGTTCGGCGCCGCCTCCTTCACCGTGTCGCTCGCCGGCAGCGCGGCCAGCGCGGCCCCCTCCGCCGCGGCCGCCAGCGCGACCGCGCGGACCAGCGCCGGCGTCGCGAACGGCCGCGCGGCGTCGTGGACCAGCACCAGCGCGCAGTCGTCGGCCGCGGCGAGCCCGCGCTTCACCGAGTCGGCGCGGGCGGGGCCGCCCGCCACCGCGCGCACCGGCTTCCCCAGCCCGGCCAGGTCGGCCGCGGCGCGCGCCTCCTCGCCGGGGGGCACCACCGCCACGAGGACGTCGACCAGCTCGCAGGCGGCCAGCGTGGCCGCGCTCCGGCGCAGGACGGTCTGACCGCCCAGGCTGAGCCACTGCTTCGCGACGCCGGCCCGCGTCCCGGAGCCGCCCGCCGCCACGATCCCGCCCACCCGCTCGCCGCCGATCATCCCGCTCCTTTGCCGGAGCCTGGCACCGCGCGTGCTTCAGCGTGCCCGCGGATGCCCCGGCTCCACGTTCCAGCGCGCCCTGACGCTCCTACAGACGACCGCCGCGCGGACCTGGGTCCACGCGGCGGAGGGTGCACCCCTGGGCCGAGCGCCGCGTGGCGCCCGGCCCGGAGCACGTCACTGGATGTTGAAGATCTTCTTCAGGTCGGTCTCGACGTCCTGCTCGTCGCAGTCCTTGGCGATGGCCAGCTCCTTGATGAGGAGCGAGCGCGCCGTGTCGAGCATCTTCCGCTCGCCGAACGAGAGGTCCTTGTCGGAGCGGAGGAGGTACAGGTCGCGCAGCACCTCGGCGATCTCGAACACCGAGCCGGTCTTGATCTTGTCCATGTACTCCCGGTACCGGCGGTTCCAGGTCGTCGAGTCGACCGAGACCTCCTTCTCGCGCAGGATGCTGTAGACGCGGCGGACGTCCTTCTCCCCGATGATCTCGCGCAGGCCGACCGAGCCGACCTTGTTCATCGGGATCATGATCTTCATCCCGTTGTCGAGGATGCGGAGCACGTAGAAGGACTGCCGCTGGCCGGCGACCTCCTTGTGCTCGATCCCCAGCACCTCGCCGACCCCTTGCCCGGGGTAGACGGCCTTGTCTCCGACCTTGAAATTGTGGCCGGCTGGGATAGTCTGCGCTGCAGGCGTTGCGGTTGCGGGCATCAGTTCCTCCGGCCCTCGCCAGGAGTGGCGGAACCCGTTCTCCTCCCACCTTCGGGCGGAACGGGCAGGGTGCCGAGTCGCGGGACCCTACCACAGCTTTCCAAACCCGTCAATCTTGAAAAGTCGGGTGATGTCGGGGGTGGTGCGTCTGTTGCGCACACCGCCGGCGCCCGGGCGCGTTGATGCGGCGGCCGCTGCCGGCGCTGGCGCTCGGCTTCGCGGCCGGCGTCGCCTGGCCCGGCGCGGGGTGGCCGCTCCCGGCCGCGGCGCTGGCCGCCCTCCTCGCGCTCTCGCCGCCGCTCGCCCCGCTCGCGTTCGCCTGTGCGGGGTACGCCGCCGCGGCGGCCACCCGCGCCCGCGTCCCGGCCGCCGCCGCTCCGGCCGAGGGGATCGTGCAGGGGCGCGTCGCGTCGGTGCCGGAGCGCTTCGAGGGCCAGGTGCGCTTCACGCTCCGCACCGCCGGCGCGGACCTCCTCGCCACCGCGCCCGACCTCCCGTGGCCCATCGCGCTCGGGGATCGCCTCCGGCTGCAGGCGCGGCTGCGCGCGCCCGAGGGGCAGCGCAACCCCGGCGGCCGAGACCGCGCCGCGGAGCTGCGGGCGCGCGGGGTGGCGCTCGAGGCGCACGCCTCCGCGCCGCCCATCCGCGCCGGGCCGCCCTCCCCGCTCGCGCACCTGGAGCTCGCGCGGGTGAGGTTCGCGGCGGCGGCCGCGAGCGCGCTGCCGCCCCGCGAGGCCGGGCTGGTGCGGGCCATCGGGACCGGCGACCGCGGCGGCGTCGACCCCGCGACCGCCGACGCCTTCGCGCGGAGCGGGCTCGCCCACCTCCTCTCCGTCTCCGGGCTCCACCTCGCGGTGGTGGCGCTGGGCGCCTACCGGCTCCTCCGGGCCGGGCTCGCCCGCGCGGGCCCGCTCGCGCGCCGGGGCGACGTGCGCCGCCCGGCGGCCCTCCTCGCGCTGCCCCTCGCGGCGCTCTACGCGCTCGCCACCGGCGCCGACGTACCCGTGGTGCGCTCGGCGCTCGCCGCCGCGCTCGGCTTCGGCGCCGTGCTCTTCGACCGCGAGGCGGACGCGCTGAGCGGGATCGCGCTGGCGCTGGTGGCGGTCCTGGCCTTCCAGCCGGGCGCGCTCTTCGACCCCTCCCTCCAGCTCTCCTTCGCGTCGGTGGCGGGGCTGGCGCTCCTCTCCGGCCCGCTGCGGCGGGCGCTGCCCTGGCCGCCGGAGCGCGAGCGCTGGTGGGGGCGCGCCCGCGAGCTCCTCCTCGCCAGCGCCTGCGCCAGCGCGGCGGCCACGCTCGCCACCGCGCCCATCGTCGCCTTCCACTTCCGGCGCCTCTCGCTGCTGGCGCCGATCTCGAACCTGGCCGGCGTGCCGCTCGGCTCCGCGCTGACGGTGGTGGCCGCGCTGGCCGCCGCGGCGGGATCGCTCACCCCGGGCGCGGCGCCGCCGCTCCTCCTCGCCGCGCGCCCGCTCGCGACCGCGCTCCTGTGGGTGAACGACCGCTGCGCCGCGCCCTCCTGGTCCTCCGTGGGCGTCGGCTCGCCCAGCCTCCTCGGCTGCGCCCTCTGCTACCTCGGCCTCCTCGGCGCCTTCCGGCTGCGGGGCGCGGCGCGCGCCGGGGCGGCGGCGCTCGCGCTGGCCGGGCTGCTCGCGCCCGCGCCGCTCCGGCACGCGCTCGCGGTCCGGCGGGGCGGCCTCGAGGTCACGTTCCTCTCCGTCGGCCAGGGCGACGCGGCCGCGCTCCTGCTGCCCGACGGGAGCGCCGTGCTCGTGGACGGCGGCGGCGAGGCGCAGGGGCATGGCGACCCCGGCGCGCGCGACGTGCTGCCGTGGCTGCGCGACGCGGGGGTGCGCCGGCTGGCCGCGGTGTTCCTCTCGCACCCGCACCCGGACCACCTGGCCGGCCTGGCCGCCGTCGCCCGCGCGCTGCCGGTCGAGCGCTTCTTCACCAGCGGGCGCCCGGGCGACGAGGCCACCGCGGCGAGCTTCGCCGCCCTCCCCCCGGCGTTCCCGCTCTCTCCAGGGCAGGCGTACGAGCGCGCCGGGGTCCGCGTCGAGGTGCTCGGGCCGCCCGCCGGGAGCGAGGCCTGGAGCGAGAACGACGCCTCGCTGGTGCTGCGCGTCGACCACGGCGCCGTCGCGTTCCTCCTCTGCGGCGACGTCGAGGCGGAGGGCGAGGCGGCCCTCCTCTCGGGCGGGGCCGACCGCCTCGCGGCCCAGGTGGTCAAGGTCCCGCACCACGGCAGCGCCACCAGCTCCGGCCCGGGCCTCGTGGCCGCGGCGCGGGCCCGCTGGGCGGTCGTCACGGCCGGGCGCGACAACCGGTTCGGGTTTCCCTCGCCGGAGGTGGTCGCGCGGTGGGAGGCGTCGGGCGCCGAGGTCGTGCGCACCAGCGCGGGGGCGGCGCGGTTCCTCTCGGACGGACGGACGGTCCGTCGCGCGCCCGCGGCGTCGTCGCTCGACGCGCTGGCGCTGTGGGCGGAGCGTCCCTAGGTTCCGCGTCGAATGGTGGACTTCGAGAACATCGACCTGGCCGGCGTGGCGCGCCTCATCCAGCAGCACATCCCGCCCGGAGAGCCGCCGGTGGGGTACCTGCGCGGGCGGAGCTACTTCCGCGACGTGCTCGTCCACGCGCTCGACTGCTCCGACGTCGAGGCGGAGCAGCTCGTCGACACGCTCGAGATGAACGGCTACCTCCACTTCGAGGGAGATCCCGCCGAGCGGTCCGTCGCGGACAGCCGCTGGGACATCCACGTCGGCTGACCACCGCCGGCTGGCATGCCCCGTGGAAGATGCCGAGGGCATGGCAGCACCTCCGGAGAGCACCCGGGCGCTCCTCGCCGCGATCCTCGCCCCGGCTCCACGGCCCCCCGAGGGCGCGGGCAGCGGCTCGTGGCTCGTGGCGATCCGCGGGCCCGGCGCGGGCGATCGGCTGGCGCTGCGCGACGGCGCCGTGCTGGGTCGCGGCCGCGCCGCGGACCTGCGGCTGCGCGACGGACGGACCTCGCGGAGCCACGCGCGCTTCACCCGCGCCGGCGCCAGCTGGCGGGTCCACGACCTCGGCAGCAAGAACGGCGTGCGGGTCAACGGCCGGCCCGCGGCGAGGAGCGGCGCCCTGCTCGCCCCGGGCGATCGGCTGGCGGTCGGCGATAGCCTGCTCCTGTTCGAGCCCCCCGCGGCGGGGCCGGCCCGCGCCTTGGCGCCCGTTCGCGCACCCGCGCCGGCGGGCGCCCCACCGGTGGCGGCCCGTCGGCCCGCGGCCCTCGCCGCCGCCTGGGCGCTGCTCGCCTGCGCGGCCGCCCTCGCCGCCGCGGCGCGGTGACCCTCAGCTGCGGACGAGTCCGGCCCGCTCGAGCATGAGCTGGGCCAGCTCGCGGTGCCGGGCGAGCAGGCTCGAGAACTGGACGCGCCCGCGGCGGGTGAGCACGGCGTAGAGCGTCCCGGCCAGCCCGACCCGCACCTCGACCTTCAGGATCTCGTCCCAGGTCACGCGCAGGCGGCGGAACACGGTCCGGAAGACGACCCCTTCCGGTCCCACCTCCACCGCCAGCCGCCCGTAGTGCGCGCTGCAGCAGGCGAAGTAGGCGAGGAAGGCGAGCGCGGCGGCCACGCTCCCGAGCGGCGCACCGGGGAAGAGGGCGAGCGCGCCGAGGGCCGCCGCCCACACGGCCGCAGCCGCGAGGAGCGCCAGCCGCAGCGAGAGCCGCGCGCGGTAGGTCCGTGGCGCCACGAGGAGAGTCTACGGAGCGCCGCCGCGCCTCCGCAAACGGAGCAACCCCTCCCGCTCGGGCGCCCTGTCGCGGGGCGTCCCTTTCGGTGACGCCCCGGCGCTGCTCCGCCGCGGCTCAGCGCCGCCGCGGGGCGAGGAAGGGGTTCTCGAGGACGATGGTCTCGCCGCGGTCGGCCCCGACCGAGACCGCCACCACCTTCACCCCGACGAGCTCGGCCATGCGCTCGACGTAGGCGCGGGCGGCGCGCGGCAGGTCCTCCCAGCGGCGGGCGCCGTCCAGCTTCTCGGTCCAGCCCGGGAGCGACTCGTAGACCGCCTCGCACTTCTCCAGCGTCTCGAGGTCGCTCGGCATCTCCTCGTAGGTCTTGTCGCCGCAGCGGTAGGCCACCGCGATCTTGATCTCGGGGAAGCCGGTCAGGACGTCGAGCTTCGTCACGGCGATGCCGTCGAGCCCGTTCACGCGCACCGCGTAGCGGAGGGCGAGCGCGTCCATCCAGCCGGTGCGGCGCGGGCGCCCGGTGGTGGCGCCGAACTCGCCGCCGACCTGCCGCAGCTTCTCGCCGGTCGCGTCCTTGAGCTCGCTCGGGTAAGGGCCGCCCCCGACGCGGGTCGAGTAGGCCTTGGTGATGCCGATGACGCGGTCGATGGCGGTCGGCCCGACGCCCGAGCCGGTGGCGGCGTTGCCCGCCACGGTGTTCGAGCTGGTGACGAACGGGTAGGTGCCGTGGTCGACGTCGAGCAGCGTGCCCTGCGCGCCCTCGAAGAGGAGCGACTTGCCCGCGCCGATGGCGCGGTGCAGCCAGAGCGAGGCGTCGCGGGCGAACGGCGCGAGCTTCTTCCCGAGCTGCGCGTACTGCTGGACGATCGCGCCCTCGTCGGCGTCGAGGCGCGCGCCCAGGCGCGCCAGCTCCTCGCGCGCCGCCGGCAGCCGCTCCTTCACCTTGCGCGCGAGCCGCGCCTCGTCGAGCAGGTCGCGGATGCGCAGCCCGCGCCGGGCCACCTTGTCCTCGTAGGTGGGCCCGATGCCGCGGCCGGTGGTGCCGATCTTGCCCTCGCCCATCCGCTGCTCGCGGGCGACGTCGAGCGCCTGGTGCCAGGGCATGATGACGTGGGCGTCGAGGGAGAGGACGAGCTGCTCGTCGTCCTGCAGCAGGCCGCGGGACTTGAGGGCGTCGATCTCGCGCGCCAGCACCTGCGGGTCCACCACCACGCCGTTCCCGATGACGCAGGACTTGCCCGGGTGGAGGATGCCGGACGGGATGAGGTGGAGGACCGTCTTCTGGCCCCCGACCACCAGCGTGTGGCCGGCGTTGTTGCCGCCCTGGAACCGGACCACCACGTCCGCCTGCTGGGTGAAGAGGTCGACGACCTTCCCCTTCCCCTCGTCTCCCCACTGCGCACCGATCACGACGACGTTGGGCATGCTCGTTCCTCGAAGTGCTGCGAAGCCTGGGACGATATCAGGGGTGCCGCGGACCCGCCAGCGCGGGCGCGCCGCCGCTCACCGGCGCCGGCGGCGTCCCGCGTCGCGGCGCCTGGGCGCGCGGCGCGCGCCCGCGCGCTCCAGCGCCTGGGTGGCGAACTCGAGGTCGACGGCGAAGCCGATCGCCGGGCCGGGCCGGCCGAAGCGCGCCAGGAGCCCATCGTAGCGGCCGCCGCTCGCGACCTCGCTCCCCGCGCCGGGTGCGTAGCCGGCGAAGGTGATGCCGGTGTAGTAGCCGAGCCCGCGCACCTCGCCGAGGTCCACCGCCACCTCGGGCAGCCCCCGCCGGCGCGCGAGCTTGATGGCGGCCTCGACCTCGCCGAGCGCGGCGGCCGCCCCGGGCGCCACCTCCGCCACCTCTCGCGCCCGCTCCAGCGCGCGATCTCCGTAGAGCCCCGCCAGCGCCGGCAGCGCCGCCCGGGCGGCCGCGCTCCCGCGAGCCCGCCGCGCCAGCGCCGCCAGGGCGCCCTCGTCCTTGCGCGCCAGCGCCACCGCGGCCTCGGCGCGGGCCGCGGGCGGCAGCCCGGCCGCGGCCACGACCTCCTGCGCGAAGCGGGCGTGCCCGACCTCGATCACGGCGTCCCCGAGCCCCGCGCTCGCGAGCGCGCGCGCGAGCACCGAAAGCCCCTCGGCGTCGGCGCTCGGCCCGCCCTCCCCGAGCAGCTCGATGCCGGCCTGGTACACCTCGCGCGGCCGTCCCGCCCGCGCCTCGTGCGCGCGCAGCACCGGCCCGTCGTAGCAGAGCCGCGCCGGCGCCGGCAGGGCGTCGGGCCGGGAGGCGTAGAGGCGCGCGATCTGCGGCGTGATGTCGGGCCGGATGGCGACCACCTCGCCCGAGCCCGGCTCGACGAACTTGAGCACGCCCGCGACCGCGGCCGGCGAGAGCCCGCGCTCGACCACCTCGAGGCGCTCGAGCGTGGGGAGCAGCACCCGGCGGTAGCCGAAGGAGGAGAAGACCTGGTGCAAGCTGCCCGACAGCTCGGCGAGGTCGGCCGAGTGGTCGGGCAGGAGGTCGCGCAGTCCGGCGGGGAGCGACAGGTCGAGCATGGCGCGCGGCAATGTACCCGCTGCGGGGCAGCTGCGAAAGGGCGGCGCGCTCGCCCGGACCCGTGGTCAGTGGCGGGGGTCGAGCCCCTCGTCGTGGAGGCGATCGACCTCGCCGGGCGGGCGGGTGGCGACGTAGCCCTCGCGCGTCGTGTAGGCGACGCCGCTCTCGACCGTCCGCTCCGTGGAGGCACGGGCCGGCAGGCCATGGCGCGGCCGCATCCCCTCCCCCGTCACCATCCGCCGCCCGATCGTCGCGCCGAGCACCGCCCCGGCGAGCCCGAGCAGCGCCGCCACGCCGGCCGCGCCGCTGCCCGCGGCGGCGCCCTTGGCCGCATCCTCGGCGGTGGCCTGTGCGCGAGCGCGGTTCCCGGGGGTGTCGCGCCGCTCGACCGCCCGCGCCCCCACGTTGCCGCTGGCGGCGGTGCCGAGCGTCATCGCGCCCGAGGACAGCACGCCGGTGAGGAAGATCGCGCCGGCGATGAGCCCGATGGCCCAGACCATCGCGCCGTGCAGCACCGCCCCGGCCTCCTCGCGCTCGGCGGCGATTCGCACCGCCACCCACGCGCCGGCGAGGGAGGCGGCGAAGGGCGTCAAGAGTCCCCAGATCCCGGCGCCGATCCCGATCCCCTTCGAGTCGGCCGGCCCGGCGGCGAAGCCGAAGGCCGCGCCGAACAGCCCGAGCACGATGTGGCAGGCGATCGCGCACAGCACGCCCGCGATGACGGGGCCCCACTGGACCCTGGGCCATGCACCTCGAGTCAACGCTTCCGTCGCCATGAGTGAACCCTCCGGACGGGAAGGTGCCCATCCCGGTCGGCCCCGACAAGGGAGCACCGCCGCGGCGCGTCGCCCGCGCCCGGCCTCCGGCCGGGCGGCTCCCCGGCGGCGAGGGAGGCGAGCGCAGGGGGCGCGCACGCGCGGGCCGGCCGCGGCGCCGCCGCTCCTACAGCCGGATCGAGCGCACCGCGCGGACGTGCTCCAGGCGGCGGAGGGCCTCCAGGACCTCCTGGCCCGGCGCGGAGTCGACGTTGATGAGCGAGAAGGCCGAGCGGCGCTCGGCGTCGCGGGAGAGGTAGATGCGGGCGATGTTGACGCCGGCCTGCCCGAGCGCGGTGCCGAGCCGCCCCACCACCCCGGGCGCGTCGTCGTTCTCGCACATGATGATGTCGCCCTCGGGCACCGCCTCCAGCCGGAACTGGTTCACCCGCACGACGCGCAGCTCGTGCCGGCCGAACACCGTGCCCGCCACCACCGCCTCGCCGCCGCCGCCGCGCAGCGTCACCGTGAGCTCGGCCACGTAGTCGCGCGCCTCCGGGTTCAGGTCCTCGCGCAGCACGATCCCGCGCTCGCGGGCGATGGCGGGGGCCGAGACCTCGTTCACGGGCTGGTCGAGCACGTGGCGCAGGAGCCCCTTCAGCACCTGCGCCGCGAGCACGCGGTGCGGCGCGCGCGACAGCTCGCCGGCGAGCTCGAGGCGGACCTCGCCGATGGAGGCGGGGGCGATCTGCGCCGCCAGGGAGCCGAGCCGCTCCGCCAGCGCGAGGTACGGGGCGAGCCGGTCGAGCACCTCCCGCGGGACGCTGGGCAGGTTCACGGCGTTCTTCACCTCGCCGCGGGTGAGGTAGGCGGCGAGCTGCTGGGCGATGGCCACCGCCACCGCGGCCTGCGCCTCCTCCGTCGAGGCGCCCAGGTGCGGGGTGCAGATGAAGCCGTCGAGCGCCAGGAGGGGGTGGTCCGGCGGCGGCGGCTCCTTCTCGAAGACGTCCAGGGCGGCGCCGCCGAGGTGCCCCGAGGCGAGCGCCTCGGCCAGGGCGCGCTCGTCGATGACCCCGCCTCGCGCGCAGTTGACGAGGAGCGCGCCCTTCTTCATCCGGCGCAGCGTCGCGGCGTCGACGAGGTTCCGCGTCTGCTCGGTGAGCGGCACGTGGAGCGAGATCACGTCCGCCTGCGGCCAGAGGTCCTCCAGCGCGACCTGGGTGACGCCGAGCTGGGCGGCCGCGTCGGCGCTGATGAACGGGTCGTAGGCGACGACGCGCATCTTCATCGCCAGGCAGCGCGCGACCACGATGGACCCGATGTTGCCGATGCCGACCACGCCGAGCGTCTTCCCGGCCAGCTCGCGCCCCTGGAACTTCTTCTTCTCCCACCGGCCCGCCTTCACGCTGGCGGTGGCCTGGGCGACGTGGCGCGCCAGGGCCAGCATGTGCGCCAGCGTCAGCTCGGCGACGGTGGTCGAGGATCCACCGGGCGTGTTCATGACCACCACGCCGCGGCGGGTGGCCGCCTCCAGGTCGACGTTGTCGACGCCCACCCCGGCCCGGCCCACCACCTTGAGCCGCGTCGCCCGCTCCAGCAGCCGCGCGGTCACCTGGGTGGCGCTGCGGACCGCGAGCGCGTCGTACTCGCCGATGACGCGCTCCAGCTCCGCCGGCGGCAGGCCCACCCGCACGTCGACGGTGAGCCCGGCCTGCTGCAGGAGCGCGACCCCCTCGCTGGAGAGGTCGTCGGCCACGAGGACGCGCGGTGCCATGGAGGTTCCTTTTGGGGCGATCGCCCGGGGCGAGAGGGCGGAGACCTAGGGCGCGGGAGGCCGCCGGGCAAGCGAACCCGCCGCGGCGCGTCATCGATCGCCGTCCCAAGGAAGGCCGCGGCCGGCCGCGCCGCCCTCAGCGCGGCGCGAGCCCGCCCACCACCTGGTCGACGAGCGCTCGCTTCACGCGCTCGATCTCCTCCTCGGTGCCGCCGCGCACGATCCCCGCCACCATGCTGGTGAGGGTGAGCTCGAGCGCGCCGAGCAGCGTGGTCGCGGCGACGGTCGGCTCGGCGTCGGCGCGGAGCTCGCCGCGCGCCGCGCCGCGGCGGACGATGTCCGCCACGATCGAGACCGCCTCCTCGAAGGTCTGGCGGGTGGAGCCGGCCCGGAAGGCGTTGGGCGTGGGGACGACCTCGAGCAGGAGCACCCGCACCGCCGCGGGCGCGGTGCGGAACACGTCGACCGCGAAGCGGCAGATCCCGGCCAGCTGCTCGGTCGCGGCGCCGGGCCCCTCGCTGGCGGCGCGCAGCGCCCGGATGAAGATGGTCCACTGCTCGGCGCACACGCTCTCGAGCAGCTCGTCCTTGTTGCGGAAGTAGTGGTAGACGAGCCCGTAGGCCACCCCGGCCTGGCGCGCCACGTCGGCGATGCGGCAGCCGTGGTAGCCCTTCTCGGCGAAGACGCGCACCGCCGCGTGCAGGATGGCCCGCCGCTTCTCCGGCTCGGCCGGCTCCGGGGGAGGGCTGCTCGGGCGGGGGGCGTGGCGTGCGCGGGCCAGGGTCGCTCCTTCTCCCGGGTCTCCTAGGCGGCCGCCGGCCGGGGTGTCAACCGCTTCCTCGCCGCGCCCCGGGCCCGCCCGCTCACCGCGCCAGCGCGCCGCTCGTGCCGGCGGCGAGCGACGAGAGGTCGATGATGAACTGGAACCGCGGGTGCACGTCGCACTCGTTCAGGACCGCGACCAGGCCCGCCTTCCAGCAGTGGCACGGCGAGTCCCACACGAGCGTGGCCTGGTGCTGGTACACGTGCGGGGCCTTGGAGTGGCCGGGGCAGTAGGGCTCCGCCAGCTCCCGGACGTTGAAGAGCGCGTCGTAGACGAGGGTGGCGCCGCTCAGGTGGCCCACCACGCCTGCCGATCCTCCGTCCAGCGCGGAGGCGCTGAAGGCGCGCGGGTCGAAGAACGGCTCGACGCCGGCCATGAGCCGCGGCGACGCGCCGTTGCCGACCGTGATGTACCCCGCGTGCACGTTGTCGCCCCTGCTGTCGAACAGCGTCAGCCCGCCGGAGAGCTGGGTGAAGGCATCGAGGCTCGAGGGGGGTGAGGTGCTGGGGGTGCCGGCGGGCGCGGTCGCGCCGAAGGCGCGGAAGCCGGCCATCGCGTCGAGGATCATGAAGGGGAGGCGCAGGGCGCCCTGGGCCCAGGTCTCGGACGCGCGGCCGGCGGCGGCGTCGAAGTCCTGGCCCAGCGTCAGCTCGAGGAACGTGGTCGCCAGCGCGCCGGCCGGGGCGATGAGCCGGTTCCGGAGCGTCAGCCGGAGCTGCGAGAAGGAGCCGGGGATCGCCGAGAGCGTCCGTTGCTGGGTGACCTGGCCCTGGGCGGACACCGGCTGCGGGAGCGCCACGTCGAGCTCGTCGTAGGCGTAGTTGGGCAGCGCGGGCCCGGCCTGACCGGTCCCGCCGCGCCACTCGATCCGCGGCTCGAGCTGGTGCCGGACCCGCCCGCTCCCCGACCCGAAGGTGCGGCCGACCTCCGTGGACAGCGCGAGCCCGCCGGCGGCGCGCGCGTTGGCGAGCGCCCCGGGCCCGGCGGCGAACGAGTAGCCGGCGGCGGTCGCCGACGCCCACGGCTCGACCGACAGCGCGCGCCAGGAGAACGGGGCGTCCAGGCGGAGCCGCGCCAGCGCGCGGGTCGCCGCCAGCCGCTCGCCCGGGCCTCCCGCGCCGGGACCCTCCCAGCGGCCGTTCGACTCGAAGTCGTCGATCGATCCGGCCACGCCCCAGCCGCGGTCTCCGGGGCCGATGCCGTTGGCGCCCTCGTCCCCGGTCACCCCGCGCAGCGGCGCGAAGCGCGCCACCGCGACGGTGCCCGAGGCGCGCAGCGGGCCGGCCACCGCCGTCGGGAGGAGCGAGACCGAGGCCGACGGGAGTCGCTGGAACGTCTTCATGTCCGTGCCGAACGCGCCGTACGGCGCCGTCTGGTCGGTGCCGCTGCCGAGGTGCGCGAGCGGCAAGAGGTACTCGGCGTCGGCCTCGAGCAGGAGGTCGTCCGTCCGGTGCGTCAGGGCCACCCCGCTGCGGCTGTAGTCGAGCGCGCGCAGGAGCGCGTCGCCCGTGAAGTCCGGGACGTACAGCGGGTCGCCGACGAGGTGCAGCTCGGCCTTGAGGAAGGTCGCGTCCGAGAGGCGCTGCTCGTGGAAGCCGGAGAGCGCCATGCGGTTCCAGCCCGGCGGGAGGGCCACGCCCCCCAGCCAGTCGCCCGGCGACACGTGGAGCAGCGAGAACTTGAGCTGGCCGCGCGTCCCCTCCGCCGGCGCCCAGCGCAGCTCGAGGCTCCCGCCGGCGCCCTCCACGCGCTTCGTCGGCCCCCAGTCGTAGTCCGCGGTCACGGTCGCGTCCCAGCTCCGCCCGAGCGTGATGAAGAGCGGCTGCGAGACGCCGTTCACCGCGCCCAGGTTCAGCACCGGGAAGAGGAGCCCCGTCTGCCGCTCCCCGAGCGGCAGGTAGAGCGCCGGGAGCGCCAGCACCGGCACCGTGACGCCGCCGACGAGCGGCAGCCGCGGGGTGATGAAGATGACGGGCCAGCTGAGCCAGGCGCGCTTCCCGGGCAGCACGTCCGCGTGGTGCGCGCGGATCTCCCACGAGGGCGGCTCGGTACCGCAGTCGCAGAGGGTGATGCGCGCGTGCTCGATCTCGAAGTCGGGCTCGCCGCTCTCGCCGTGCACCTCGCCGCCGCGCAGCGTGAGGCGGTTCAATCCCCTCCCGCGCGCCTCGTCGAGCGTCCGGCACGTGGAGAGGTCGAGCGGGGCGTTCTTCAGGAACGCGACCACCTCGCGGGCGGCGTACGGGCCGTCGAGCACGAGGTGCATGCGGGCCGCCGCCACCGCGCGCCCGGGCTCGGTGAGGAGCACCGAGCCCGCCGCGTCCACCTCGCCGGTGCGGGTGTCGTAGGCGGCCGTCTCGGAGCGGAGGAGCACCGCCCCCCGGCGCAGCAGCACCCCGCCGCGCGCGACGCCGCGGCCGGTGGCGACGTCGTAGTCGACCTGCTCCGCCTCGAGGACCTCGAGCGGAGGCGCCTCGGCAGGGCCGGCGGCGAGGGCGACGGCGAGGAGAGCGGCGAGCAAGCGCCGCGCAGCCTACTACGAACCCGCCGCGCTAAGGCGCCGCGGCCGTCTTGGGGGCGGGCTGCTCGAAGTCGAGGGCCAGCACGTCGCCCTCGACCTTCTGCTGGTAGGCGACCTTCTCCTTGAGCGCGATCTCGACGACCGTCGTCGAGCCGTGCGGGCGGGGCGTGACCATCGCCACCGCGCCGGGGAAGAAGGACGTGTCGAGGAAGCGCGCGTCGTTGCGGCGCACCACGCGGGTGTTGGGCAGCTCGACGCGGATGAGCTTGTCGCTCGCCTCCACGATGTGGAAGCGGGGCTCGCCGGAGAGGCGCACGAAGACGCGCGACGCCGAGGCGAGCTGCCGGAAGCCGACCTCGCGCACCTCGCGCGGCTTCTCCGCCGCCAGGGCGGCCTGGGCCGCCCGCCGGGCGTCGAGCTCGGCCTTTCTCTTCTCGGCCGCCTCGCGCTTCGCCAAAAGCTTCGCCTGCTGCTCGGCCTTCCGCTTCTCGGCGGCCTCGCGCTTCGCGGCGAGCTTCGCCTCCTGCGCCGCCTTGCGCTTCTCGGCGGCCTCGCGCTTCGCGAGCGCCTGGCGCTCCTTCTTCGAGAGCGCGGGCTTCGCCTCGGGCTTGGCCGGCTCGTCGTCCGGCTTCGCCGCGACCGCCGCGATCCCGGCCGCGGTCCCGGCCGCGGCGCCGGCGGCGACCGCCTCCGGGGCGACGGGCTCCGCCGCGAGGGCGGCTGCGGCCGCGGGCTCCGGCGCCGCCGGGGCGGGCACCTGCGCCTCGGGGGCCGCCGGCGCGATGGGCGCGGCCGCGACGGTCGGCGCGACCTCGACGGCGGGCGACGGCGCGACGGCCGGGGCGGCCTCGACGGCGGGCGCCGCCGCGACGGCCGGGGGGGGTTCGACGGCCGGCGCCGCCGCGACCGCCGCGGCGGCCGGCGCGGGCGCGAGGTGCCCCTCGAGCTCGGCGAGCGCCTGGCGCGCCTCGGCGAGCGCCCTGGCGTCCTCGGCGGGGACGGGCTCGCCGAGGGCCGACAGGCGCGCCACCTTCGCCTCGGCGACGTGCACGCGCGCCTCGGCGGCGGCGCGCTCGCTGTGCTCGGCTTCGGCCTGCTTCTTCGCCTCTTCCTGCGCCTGGGCGGCGGCCGAGAGCTGCGTCACCTGCGCCGTGTCGTCGGCGGCGCGGCGCGCCTCCTCCAGCCGCCGCGCCTCCTTCCACGCCCGGACCTCGTTGTTCTCCCGCTCCTGGCGCTCCAGCTCCGCGCGCCGCGCGCGATCGGAGTCGTCCGTCGCGCCCGCCACCACCGGGGCAACGCCGGCGGCCGCGGCGACGGCGGCGCCGGCCGCGGCGACGGCCGGTGCGACGGGAGGCGCAGCCGGCTCAGCCGCGGGAGCGGGCGCGGCGGGCGCGGCGGGAGCGGGAGCGGGCGCGGGAGCGGCGGGGGCCGACGCGACGTCCGCCGGCGCCGCCACGGGCTTGCCCACCTTCACCACGAGATCGTTGCCCGACGCCTGCAGATCGGGCGGCTCGACCTCGCGCTGGAACGCGATCATGATGCGGGCGATCGCGCTCTCGCCGGTCCCGTAGTTGAGCGCCTTCACGAGGTGCACGGTGCCGTCGTCCACCGCCGCGTCCTCGGGGACGCCCTGCAGCGTGCTCTCCGCCAGGTCGATCACGAACCGCGGCGGATCGACCATGGAGAACGTCGTGAAGTTCGGCGGGCGGGAGCCGTGGATGACGACGGTCGTCCCGGTCCCCTGCGCCTTCACCTCGACCCGGGTGACGACGTTCGCCCCATCCGCCGCCCAGGCCGGGAGGGCGGTTGCGGCGGTGAGAGCACTGAGCAGCAAGGCAAGAAGACGCATCGTACGCTCCGGTCGGAGGTCGGGCGCACGATAGCACGGCAGGTCGGCTCACCGCTAAAAAGGCGTCAGGTTACGCGGATGTGTGTCTGAGTCGCCGCTTCGCCGACGCCCCCGCGGGCGGGCGGCTGGGCCCCCGCCGAGAGGGGGAACTTCCGGGCGAACTCGATGAGGTTCTTCACGTCGAAGGAGATCTGGCGGACGTCGCGCCCGATCGTCAGCTCCAGGTGGCTGTTCCCCTTCACCGGGCGCCAGAGGAGGTACTCGCTGCGCGCCGCGCGGTAGACCTCCTGGGTGGAGGCGATGCTGGCGAGCGGATCGAGATCCCCGAAGATGATCGCCATCGGTACGCGGATGTCGGCGAAGTGCGCGCGGAAGTCGTAGCCGGTGCGGTAGCACTTGAGCTCGCCGGAGCGGATCCAGCGCGCCAGCTGCGCCACCACCCGGCGCGGCTCGCGATCGCCGCCCTCGCGCAGGAGCCAGCGGACCTCGTCGATGGTCATCTGCGCGGGGTTGGCGAGGAAGGCGTGGTGGCGCGCCAGCCGCTCCCACGCCTCGAACGCGCGCGGGTTCGCGAGCGCGCGCTCGAGCCGGCGCAGGAGGAGATCCATCGGGTAGTACTGGAAGCGCCGCCGCTCGGGCCGCGTGCGCGCCCCGAGCAGCCCCGCCAGCCTCGCGGCCGCCCACGGGGCGTGCTCGAGCCCGCGCCGGAGCCCCTCGCGCGCGCGCCAGCCCGCCCAGCTCCGGCCCCACCGCGCGAGCAGCGCCGCGTCGACCGCGAGCTCGAGCGTGGGCCCCAGGTGCGCGAGCAGCCGCAGCGGCAGGTACCCCTTCCCCGGGTCGCCGGGGGCGCCGATGGTGACGAGCCCGGCCAGGTCCCGGCCGAGCGACGCGTAGCCGTAACCGAGCATGCCGCCCATCGAGTGGCCGCAGTAGAAGATCGACTCGCGCCCGGTGAGCCGCTTCACCGCCGCGATGGCGGCGGGGACGTCCTCGAGGAAGTAGCTGTCGATGTCCCAGCCGTAGTCGAGGTCGTCCGGACAGGGGCCGCCGGCGGCCGCGGCGCGCGCGCGCTGCAGCGCCACCGAGGAGAGCCCGTGGCCGCGCAGCTCGAGCACGTGCACGTCCGCCCCGTAGGACAGCATGTGCTTCACGAACCCGCCGCTCGTCCAGGCGTGGCGGTTCTGGGAGAAGCCGTGCACGAGCAGCAGCGGCTCCCCGAAGATGGGCTGCGCGAAGCGCTGCGGCAGCGGCTGGAAGCGGGTCACCACCAGCGTCCACCCGTCGCGGGTCCTCACCTCGTACCGGCTCTTGCGGTGGAGGCGCTCCCAGTCCACCGCGTCCAGCCGAGGCGTCGGCGGGCCCGCGGTGCCGGGGTCGAGGTGGAGCTGGCGCACTGCTCGCAAGTTGCGCATCGGGGTGCCCCGCGCCCAGGCGTCGCGCCCTTCAGGTGGACCCTCGCCGGGGCCCGCGGCCGCTGGAGGGCCTGCCCGCCCGCCCGGTTCCGCGAAGGGGCGTCCGCTCGATCGGGCGCCCGCGGCCGCTCACACTGGGCGCCTCGCCGCGTCCATCGCGGAGGAGGGACCGACATGATCCGCTGGAACGCCGCCGCGGCCGCGCTCGCGCTCGCCGCCGCCTCGCCGGCCCGGGCCGGGCTCGTGGTGACCATGACCGACGGTGACGGGCGCACCTCCGTCACCTCCATCGAGGGCAAGAAGCTGCGGGTGGAGCACCCGCGGCAGGGCGAGGAGGCGGCGCACCTCACCCTCTTCGACGGCGACGCGCACCACCTGGTGGAGGTGGATCCTTCCTCGCGCACCTACCGCGTCATGACCGAGGCGCAGGGCCAGGAGCTCTCGGCCCGGCTCCAGAAGATGCTGGCGCAGCTGCCCCCCGAGCAGCGCGCGCGGGCGGAGGCGGCGCTGGCGAAGCGCCAGGCCACCCCGGCGAAGCAGCGCGACATCCGCTTCGAGCCGCTCGGCGGGGGCGAGGAGGTGGCGGGCTTCGCCTGCCAGCGCTACCGGGTGCTCCGCGACGGGCGCCGCGACGAGGAGGGATGCTTCATCCCGTGGAGCGCGCGCGCCGCCACCCGGGACGATCTGGCCGCCTTCCTCGAGCTGGGGCGGTTCTTCGAGGGGTTCACCGCGGCCGCGTCCGGAGGGCGCTCGCGCCCCGGCGCCGCCCGCTGGATGGGCGAGGAGCTGGCGCGCGCGCCGGGCTTCCCGGCGGTGCTGGAGCACCTCGGCGCGGACGGGAAGCGCACCTCGGTGCACCGGCTGGTGAAGCTCGAGCGCACCCGCGTGCCGGCGGACCGCTTCGCCATCCCCGAAGGCTACGCCGAGGTGCAGTCGCCGCTCCTCGACGACGCCTCGCCGCGCCGCGCCCGGCGCGGGCGGTAGCGGCCCTACCCCGGGTCGGCCGCCGCCGGCTCGCCCGCGAGCAGCCCGCGCGCCTCGCCCACCAGGTAGAGCGACCCCGCCACGCAGACGACCGCGCCGTCCGCGGCGGCGCGGCGCGCGCAGGCGATCGCCTCGGCCGCGCTGGCGTGCGCGTCGACGCGCGCCACCAGGCGCGCCGCGAGGTCGCGGTACGTGTCCGGCGCCCGCGCGCGCGGGGAGCGCGGCGCGACGAGGTGGAGCGCTCGGACGGCGGGGGCGAGCGCGTGGAGGATGCGCGCGTGATCCTTGTCGGCCAGCACGCCGAAGACGAGCTCGACCGGGCGCCCGGGGTGGAGGACGGGCAGCGCCGCCGCGAGCGCCGCGGCGCCGTCCGGGTTGTGCGCGCCGTCGAGCAGCACGCCCCCCACCGTCTCGAGCCGCCCCGGCCAGCGGGCGGTGGCGAGGCCCCGCGCGATCGCCTCCTCGGGCACCGGGAGCCCCGCCCCGTCGAGGAGTCGCAGCGCCGCGGCGGCCAGGGCCGCGTTCGCCTGCTGGTGCGGCCCGGCCAGCGCCAGCGGACCGGGGTAGCCGGCCGCCGCCACCGCGAGCGGCGCGCCGCGCCGCGCCGCCTCGGCGCGCAGCGCCGCCAGCGCCTCGGGCGGCTGGTCGTGCGCGACCACCGCCGGGACGCCCGCCTTGAAGATGCCGCCCTTCTCGCGCGCGATGGCGTCGAGCGTCTCGCCGAGGAGCGCGGTGTGGTCGAGCCCGATCCGGCTCACGGCGCAGGCGAGCGGGCGGACGGCGTTGGTGGCGTCGAAGCGCCCCCCGAGGCCCACCTCCAGCACCGCCGCCCCGAGGCCCTGCTCGGCGAAGTGGAGGAGCGCCAGCGCGGTCGCGAACTCGAAGTAGGTGAGCCGCTCGCCCTCGCCGCCCGCCTCGTGCCACGGGCAGGCCCGGCGCACCTCGCCCACGAGCCGCGCCAGCGCCGCGTCGTCCACCGGCGCGCCGTCCACCGCGATCCGCTCGTTGAAGCGGACGAGGTGGGGCGAGGTGTAGAGGCCGGTGCGGTGGCCGGCCGCCTGGAGCGCCGCCGCCGCCATGGCGCAGGTGGAGCCCTTCCCGTTCGTGCCGGCCACGTGCAGGACGCGCAGGGCGCGGTCCGGGCGGCCGAGCGCGTCGAGGGCGCGCTCCATCCGCTCGAGGCCGAGGCGGATGGCCAGCGGCTGGAGCGAGGCGAGGTAGCGGTGCGGATCCATCTCGGTCGAGGGCTGCGCCCCCGCCCCTGCGTCAGGTCACGCCAGGAGCCCGAGCAGCTGCCCGAGGCGGGCGCGCATCTCGGGGCGCTTCACGATCGCGTCGATCATGCCGTGGTCGAGCAGGAACTCGGAGCGCTGGAAGCCCGGGGGAAGCTTCTCGCGGATGGTCTGCTCGATCACGCGCGGCCCGGCGAAGCCGATGAGGGCCTTGGGCTCGGCCAGGATCACGTCCCCCAGCCAGGCGAAGCTGGCCGCCACCCCGCCGGTGGTGGGGTGGAGCATGACCGAGACGTAGGGCTTGTGGATCGACCGGAAGCGGTTCAGCGCGGCCGAGGTCTTCGCCATCTGCATGAGCGAGAAGATGCCCTCCTGCATGCGGGCGCCGCCGGTCGAGCTGAAGACCACCGCCGGCAGCTTGCGCTCGTAGGCGCGGTCGAAGACGCGCGTGACCTTCTCGCCCACGACCGAGCCCATGGAGCCGCCCATGAACTCGAAGGCGAAGCTCCCCACCGACACCTCGCGCCCCTCGATGGTGCCCACGCCCGAGATGAAGGCGTCCTTCATCCCGGTGTTCTTGGCGGTGCTCTTGAGGCGGTCCTTGTACTTCTTGGCGTCGACGAAGCCGAGCGGGTCCTGGGGCGTCAGATCGCGGTCGAGCTCCTGGAAGCTGCCCGGGTCGAAGATCATCTCCAGGCGCCGCAGCACCGGCAGCGGATCGTGGTGGCCGCAGAGCGGGCAGGTGTTCCAGTGCCGCTCCCAGTCCTGCGTGTAGACCACCTCGGCGCAGCCGTCGCAGCGCCGCCAGACCGCCTCGCCCTTGCCGGCGGGCTGGGGGCCCTCCTGCGGCGCGCCGTCGCCGGAGCGGGAGAGCTTCTTCGTCTTCGAGAACCAGGCCATTAGGAGACTCCTCGGCTCGGGACGCGCCGCCCCGATGTCCACTCCAGCTGCTGCCCGCGGGCGAGCACGCGAACGCCCGGCAGCCCGAGCGCCGAGAGTTCCCGTCGCAGCTCCGCCGCGAAGGCGGGTTTCAGGTGATACAGGAAGACGGGCCGTCCGTCGCGGTCGAGCTTCTCGAGCTCACCCGCCAGCGTGGCCGGGGTGAGGTGCCCCGAGGCATCGGCCAGCGCCTGCAGGCGCGAGGGGAAGCTCGTCTCCACCAGGATCGCGCGCACGCGGTCGGCGGCGTTCACGAGCTTCCAGAAGGCGTCGGTGGGGCCGGTGTCTCCCGAGACGGCGATCGCGTCGCGCCCGTCGGAGATCACGAACCCCACCGAGTCGACCGGGTGGTGGACCGGGACCGGATCCACCGTGTAGCCGCCGGCCCGGAAGCGGCGGCGCGGGTGGAACGGGACCACCTTCACGAACGGCCTGCGCCGGTCGGGGATGCGGGTGAAGTCGGGCCAGAGCCGGTCGTTGAAGAGGCTGTCCGCCAGCGTCTTCGCGCAGGCGGTCGAGGCGTGGACCACGAGCGGCCGGGCGCGGCGGCCCAGGAGCAGGTCGGCCAGGAGCGGCACGTCCTTCACGTGGTCGAGGTGGCTGTGGGTGAGCACCACGCGCTCGACCCGCGCCAGCTCGTCCAGCGTGAGCGACGAGGTGAGCGCCCCGGCGTCGATGGCGACGGTGCCGTCGAGGAGGAAGCAGGTGGTGCGGTGGCGGCCCAGCTCGCCGCCGGAGCACCCCAGGACGCGCAGCCTCACGGAAGCTCCCCAGGCTGGGCCTGGCGGCGAGGGCGGGCGAGCTGGCGCATGCGCTGGGGCGAACGCTTATCGAATGGGCGCGAGGGGTGTCAAACGGCGCCACACCCATCCCGGGTCGAGAAAACTCCCGCCCGGGTTCGGGCTCTGGTACCTTGCCGCGCGCGGAAGGGTTCATGCGACTCGTCACCTACCTCTTCGCGGCCGCGCTCCTGTGGGCGGTCGCCACCTCCGGTCCCGCCACCCCCACCCGCGCCGCCGACTCGCCGGCCCGGCCCGAGCAGGCCGCGGCGCCGCCGCCGGCGCGGATCGCCGCCTATCCCAGATGAGCTTGCGCGGCCCTCGACAGTTACGGTAAGGCGGGCGCCATGGCGCTCACCTACCGCGACGCGGGCGTGGACATCGACGAGGGCGATCGCCTCGTCGAGCTCATCAAGCCGCTCGCCCGCCCCACCCTCCGCAAGGAGGTGCTGGCCGGCATCGGCGGCTTCGGCGGGCTCTTCGCCCTCGACCTCGCGCGGTGGAAGGAGCCGGTGCTCGTCTCCGGCACCGACGGCGTCGGCACCAAGCTCAAAGTGGCGTTCGCCGCCGGCCGGCACGCCACCATCGGCATCGACCTCGTCGCGATGTGCGTGAACGACGTGGCCGTCGTCGGCGCCGAGCCGCTCTTCTTCCTCGACTACTTCGCCACCGGCAAGCTCGCCGCGGAGCAGGCGGCCGAGGTGGTGAAGGGCATCGCCGAGGGGTGCCGCCAAGCCGGGTGCGCGCTCATCGGCGGCGAGACCGCCGAGCTGCCCGGGTTCTACGCCGGGGGCGAGTACGACCTGGCCGGCTTCGCCGTCGGCTGCGTGGAGCGCTCGCGCATCCTCGACGGGCGGGCGGTGGCGCCGGGCGACGCGGTGCTGGGCATCGCCTCCTCCGGGCTCCACTCGAACGGCTACTCGCTGGCGCGGAAGGCCCTCCTCGAGCGCCACCCCCTCGACTGGACCCCCGCGGAGCTCGGCGGGCGCACCGTGGCCGACGCGCTGCTCGAGCCCACCCGCATCTACGCCAAGGACGTGCTGGCGCTGCTCGAGGCGGTGCCGGTCAAGTCGCTCGCCCACATCACCGGCGGCGGCCTCCCCGGCAACGTGCCGCGCAACCTGCCCGACGGCACGAAGGCCGTGCTCGACGCGCGGCGGTGGCCCAGGCCGCCCATCTTCGACCTCGTGCAGCGCGAGGGCGAGGTGCCGTGGGACGACATGCTCCTCACCTTCAACATGGGCCTCGGCCTGGTGGCGGTGCTGGCGCCGGCGGACGTCCCGGCGGCGCAGGCGCTCCTCGCCGGCCGCGGCCTGGCCAGCTGGCCGGTGGGCGGGATCGAGCGCGGGGTGGGCGAAGCGACCTGCGAGGTCGCGCGGTGATCCGCCTCGCGGTGCTCGCGTCGGGCGGCGGCACGAACCTGCAGGCGCTCCTCGACGCCTGCGCCGCAGGCCGGATCGACGCGCGGGTGGCGGTGGTGCTGTCGAACGTCTCCGGCGCCGGCGCGCTGGCGCGCGCGGAGCGGGCCGGGGTCGCGACCGAGGTGCTCCCGTCGAAGGGCGCCGCCGACCGCGCCGCCTACGACGCGGCGGTGGTGGAGCGGCTCGCCCGGCACGCGCCCGACCTCGTCTGCCTGGCCGGCTTCATGCGGCTGCTCACCCCGACCTTCCTGCGCGCCTTCGGGCCGTCGCCCGCGTCGCGCGGCTGCCCGCGCGTCATGAACGTCCACCCCGGGCTCCTGCCCAGCTTCCCGGGGCTCCACGCCCAGCGCCAGGCCCTCGCCTACGGGGCGCGCTTCGCCGGCTGCACCGTCCACTTCGTCGACGAGGGCACCGACACCGGGCCCATCATCGCGCAGGCGGTGGTGCCGGTGCTGGACGGCGACGGCGAGGAGGCGCTCGCCGCGCGCATCCTGGCCGAGGAGCACCGCCTCTACCCCAAGGCGGTCGGGTGGTTCGCGGCCGGGCGGCTCTCGCTCGAGGGCCGCCGCGTGCGCGTCGACGGCGCGCGCGGCCCCGAGCTCGGCGCGCTGCGCGCCCCCTGGGACGAGTGAGGGAGCATGGCGAAGACCTTCAAGCCGCCCGCCACCCAGCGCATCTACGACGCCTGCGTGGTCGGCTCGCAGCTCGGCGGCGTGGTGGCGGGCGCGCTCCTGGCCCGGCGCGGCTACCGGGTGCTCCACGTCGACCACGACGGGGTGGGCGCCGCCTACGACGACGGCGGGTACCTGCTGCCGTACGCGCCGGCGCTCTTCCCCTCCCCGCGGCTCCTGCCCGCCGCCGAGCTGGCGCTGTCCGAGCTCGGGCTCACCACCGACATGGTGCGCTCGCTCGAGCCGTGCGCGCCGGACCTGCAGCTGCTCCTGCCCCGGCACCGGGTGGACCTGGGCCACGACCCGGCCCGGCGCCAGCAGGAGCTCCGGCGCGAGTGGCCGGCGGACGCCGCGCGCCTGGAGGAGGCCTTCGCCGAGCTGGGCCGCCTCTTCGACGCGGCCTCGCCGTTCATGAAGGCGATGCCGCCCTTGCCCCCGACCGGCTTCGGCGAGCGGCGCGCGGTCTCGAAGGCGATCAAGTTCGCCGCCTCCTCCCCCGGCGCGCCGCGGCGCCACGTGGACGAGGCGAGCGCGTTCGAGGGGCTCGAGGGCCACCCCCTGACCGGCGCCCTCGCCATCGCGCAGCGCTTCCTCGGCTACCTCGACGGGCCGGCCCCGCCGCTGGCGGTGGCGCGGCTCCTGGGCGGCGTGCTGCGCGGCAGCTACCGGCTCGCCGGCGGCCACCACGGCCTGCGCGAGACCATCCGGCGCAAGATCGCCGAGTCGCGGGGCGAGATCCTGGGCGGGGACGAGGAGGCGGCGCTCGCGGAGCGGCTGGAGGTGGACGGCGGGCGGGTGGCGGCGGTGCGGCTGGCCGGCTCGCCCAACGCCTGGGTGGCGCGCGTGTTCATCGCCGCCACCGACGCGCCCGCGCTGCGGCGCATGCTCCCGCCGGAGGAGGAGGACGGGAAGTTCGCGCGCCTGCTGCAGGGCATCCGCCCGGTGCGGCAGCTGCTCGCCTTGAACCTGGTCGTGAAGGCCGCCGCCCTGCCGCCGGCGCTCGGCGACAGCGTGCTCGCGCTGCGCGACGCGGCCGGGGCGGACGCCCTGGAGAACGCGGTCTTCCTGCAGGTCAACCCGGCCCGCCGCGACAAGGGCAAGGGCGCGAGCGAGCTCGTGCCGGACGAGCGGGTGGTGTGCGCCGCCGGGTTCGTCCCCGCCGACGCGAAGGAGCACGGCGCGGAGGAGCTGGCGGCGCGCGGGCGGCAGCTCCGGGAGGCGGTGGCGGACGCCATCCCCTTCTTCGAGCGGCACCTCGTCCGCGAGTCCCTGCCGGCGCTCGCCTCCCCGCGCGAGCGGCGGGGCTCGCGCCTGCTCCCCCACCCCCTCTACGCGGTCGAGCTCGAGCAGGCGCTCGGCGTCACCGGGCTGCCCTGCGCCTCGCCCTACAAGAACCTGGTCTTCGCCGGACGCGAGGTGGTCCCCGGGCTGGGCCTCGAGGGAGAGTTCCACGCCGGGCTGCAGGCGGCCGCCGCCGCCCAGGAGCTGCTCGGCAAGAAGGACCTGCTCCGCTGAAACCGGGGCCTCGGGCGCACGAGGCCCTTGCTTTTTCGCCCGGAGTAGCTCATATCTGCGCGCTTTCTAGGGGTTTACGACATGGCACGCCGCTGCGAAATGTGTGGGAAGGGGCCGCTCGTCGGCAACAACGTCTCCCACGCCAACAACAAGACGAAGACGCGCTCCCTCCCGAACCTCCGCTCGGTGCACGCGGTGGTGGACGGGTCGGTGCAGCGCATCCGCGTGTGCACCCGCTGCCTCAAGGCGGGCCGCGTCACCAAGGCGGCGCACGGCGCCTCCCGGCGGGCGGGCGCCAGCGCCTGAGCGCCCGGTCTCGGATGGCCGGGCTCCCGCCCACCGAGCGACTCCACCCCAGGTCCAGGCTGCTCGACACGCTCCCCCCGCGGGGCGCGCTCCGGCTGCTGCACGAGGGCGACCTCGCCGCGGCGCGCGCCGTGGGCCGCGCCCTGCCCGCGCTGGCGCGCCTCGCGGAAGCGGCGGCGCGCGCGCTCGAGGGCGGCGGGCGGCTCCTCTACGCCGGCGCCGGCACCTCCGGGCGGCTCGCGGCGGCCGACGCGGCCGAGTGTCCCCCCACCTTCGGCGTGCCGCGCTCCCGCGTGGTGGCGCTCGTCGCGGGCGGGGCGGCGGCGCTCCGCCGCTCCGTGGAAGGCGCCGAGGACGACGCGCCGGCCGGGCGCGCGGCCGTCCGGCGCGCGCGCGTGGGGGCGGCCGACCTCGTCGTGGGCGTGAGCGCCTCCGGCACCACCCCGTACGTGCTCGCCGCGCTCGACGAGGCGCGGCGCCGCGGCGCGGCGGTGGCGCTCCTCACCTGCAACCCGGCGGCGCGGCCCCGCGGCGCCGCCCGGGCCGTCCTCGCCACCGGCCCGGAGCTCGTGGCGGGTTCGACCCGGATGGCCGCCGGCGCGGCCACCAAGATGGCGCTGGCGCTCCTCTCGACCGGCGCCATGCTCCGGCTGGGCCGGGTGCGGGCGGGGCGCATGATCGACGTCGCACCGGCGAGCGCCAAGCTGCGCCGGCGGGCGGTGCGGACGGTGGCGGAGCTGGGCCGGGTGGGCGAGCGGCGGGCGCGGGCGGCGCTGGCGCGCTGGGGGTGGAGCGTGCGGGCCGCGCTCGAGGAGCTGGACCGATGACGAAGCGCGAAGAGAAGCCCATCGACCCCGCGGCGCTGGCCGAGGTGCGCGCGGCGCTGTCGCGCGCCACCGGCAAGCGCCGGCTCGACCTCATCCTCGACCAGCCCGACCCCGCGGCGGTGGTCCGCGCCCTGCCGGCCGACGACCTCTACCTCACCATCCGCGAGGTGGGCCTCGCCGACGCGGTCGAGCTGGTGCAGCTCGCCAGCGCAGACCAGTTTCGCGCCTTCCTCGACCTCGCCGCCTGGCAGGGGGACCACGTCGCGCCGCGCCGCGCCCTCCCCTGGCTGCGCGCGGCGCGCGCGGGGTCCACCGACAGCCCGCGCGCCGCGGCCCGCTGGAAGGCGAAGCTGGCCCGGCTCGACGTCGAGCTGGTGGACCTCGTGCTGCGCGACGCGCTCCGCATCCACGACCTCGACGCCGACCCCGACCCGCACCTCCAGAGCGACCGCTTCCTGCGGACCCCGGAGAACCGCTTCATCGTCGAGTTCGACGCCGACGGCGCCGAGTACATGGCGGTCCGCGGGATCGTGGACGACCTCTACGCCGACGATCCGTTCAAGGCGACCCGCCTCCTCGCGTCGCTCCGCTCCGAGCTGCCGAGCGAGCTGGAGGAGACGGCGCTGCGCTGGCGCACCGGACGGCTCTCCGACCTCGGCTACCCGTCGCCGGAGGAGGCGCTGTCGTGGTTCGCGAAGCCCGCGGCGCGGCCCGCGCCGCCCGCCGGCACGCCGGGGCGGCCGGCCGGCTTCTTCCTGGAGCGGCTCGGGCGGGGCTCGCTGCTCGCGCGCGCCGCGGCCCGCCTCGCGCCGGAGGAGCGCGCCCACCTGGAGCTCGAGCTCGTCACCGCCGCCAACGCGGTGCTGGTGGCCGACGCCGTCGACCCGGGCGACCTCGACGAGGTGCGGGCGGCGGTCGAGGCGGCGCGCGCGCTGGTCGAGCTGGGGCTGGAGGCGGTCGCCGGCGCGGACGAGGCGCGCGCCGCCGAGGCGCTCGCCACCACCGCCGTGAAGGCGCTCTTCCAGCGCGGCTTCGGGCGGCTCCTCGAGCTGCGCTGGCGCGCCGAGCGCCTCCTCGCCTCGGGCCGGGCGGGGACGCGGGCGACGCCGCTCCTCGACCCGCCCCTGGGCGAGCTCCTCTCCGCCCTCTCCGCGCGCCGGCCGCGCTACTTCCCCGGCCTGGAGCTGCCGCGGGAGGCGTGGGGCACGCTGGCGGCGGGGGCCTTCGAGCCGCGCCCGTTCCTCGCCTCGGCCGAGGTGGCGCGCACCGCCGAGGCGCTCGGGCTGGCCGAGGGCCTGGCGGCGCTCGGCGAGGACCTCGGCCTGCGCCCGCCGGCGGGCGCGGCCGGACCGCTCGCGCCCCGGCTCGCCTCGCTCTACCTGACGGCGCTCGCCAACGAGCGGCTCGGCCGCGCGTTCGCGCCGGTCCCCATCCCCGCCGCCGAGCTGGCCGCCGCCGCGCGCGCGCTGGCGCCGCTCGACGACCCGCGCCTGGCGCGGGCGGGCGAGGCGGGGCAGCTCCTGGCGGCGCTGGCGCGCGCCCGCGACGAGGAGCTGGCGCCGCTCCGCGACGGCGCGGCCGTCCGCCCCGAGCACGTGGCGGCGCTCCTCGTCGCGCCCTGAGCCACCGCCAGGGCGTCGGTGCGCTCACGTGCCGCGCGCCCTCTCGGCGCCGACCGACTCGCGCCGCGGCGCGCCCGCGCGCGCGGAGGAGCCATTGCGGAGCGCCGCCCCAGGTCACACGCTCGCCGGAACGCGCCGAGGGAGCCGTGGCGCGGTGAGGACTGCTCGAAGATCCGCGGCGCGCAGCGGCGCGGAGCAAGGTTCCGCAACCGCGTCGTGGGAACCGCGGTGCGCGTTCCGGCCGAGGGAGCAGTCTGGCACGGCGCGGAGCACGGGCGACGACGCGTGCGCGGGCGCGGGGCGGCGGGGGACGAGCCCCCGCCCTACGGAGCTGGTGACACGGTGGACACGCCCGCCCCCGCCGCGTGGCGAGGGCGGGTGCCCCCGGCTCAGGGCGTGAGCGCCGCCTCGACCGGCTCGGGGTGGCGGCGGTGCGCCAGCCAGCCCCAGCCGAGGAAGGCCGCCTCGGCCAGCGCCACCACGACCATCCAGAGCACGATGGGCGAGTTGCCGAAGCCGTAGGCGTGCAGGCCGGTGCCGAGCACGTAGTTCACGCCCAGGTAGGTCATGAGGATGGTCTGGAAGGCGACGATGCTCACCGCCGCCACACCGAACCGCCCCAGGATCTTGTCGACCCTCCCGTGCAGGATGGCCATGTAGGCGAGGAAGGCCACCAGCGACCAGACCTCCTTCGGATCCCAGCCCCAGTACCGGCCCCAGGACGACGCCGCCCAGATCGAGCCGGTCAGGATGCCGGCGATGAGGAGGATGGAGCCGGCCAGCATGTACCAGTAGTTGAGGTCGGCCATCTTGGCGATGACCTCCTCGCGCCGCGACGCCATCGCGACGAAGGCGATCTGCATGTGGGCGATGATGACGCCCAGCGCGAGCACCGCGTAGCTCACCATGATGATGGGCACGTGGATGGCGAGCCAGGGCGTGCCGGAGAGCACCGGCGCGATGGGGTGGATGAAGCCGTCCATCGGCAGGAGGTCGGTGAGCGCCATGGTGAGCGCCGCGCCGGCGCTGGCGTTCACCACCAGCAGGCGGTTGCGGATGAAGGCGAACGCGACCAGCGCGAAGAGGCCGACGCCCCAGGCCAGGAAGAGCAGCGACTCGTACATGTTGGAGGCCGGGACGCGCCCGGCCACCGCCCAGCGCGTGCCGATGCCCCAGGTCATCACGCCGAAGCCGGCGGCGAGCAGCACCGCCGCCGCGACGTCCAGCGCGCGCCGCCGCAGGCGCCAGCCGGCGACGGAGGCGAGGAGCGACAGGAGCAGCACCACCCAGGCGATGCGGGAGGGCCGGACGGCGTTGTAGGTGAGCTCGCGCTCGACCGCCTCGGCGGAGGGCCACCCCGCGAGCCGCGGCCCCTGCGCGACGGCGAGGAGCCCGGGGAGCCCGGGCGACGGGGCCGGCTGCCACTTGTGGAGCGGCGGCGCGTCCGAGGGGATGGGAAGCACCGGGGAGCCGTTGACGAGCTCCTGCATGTGCTGGGCGCGCTCGAGCAGCTTCTCGGCGTCGCCGAGCACGCCCCGGCGCGGCTCCTGGCGCTGCTCCGCCGCCTGGATCTCGCCCATGAGGCGCCGGAAGGCCTCGCTGCTCGCGACCTGCGCCAGGGACGCGTACTTCTCGCCGGGCAGCCCGAGGGCGCTCGCCAGGTCGCCGCTGCCGATCGCGAGCACGGGGGCCATGCCGGCGCCCTGCGGCTGGGCCAGCCAGCCGCCCACCGTCTCGACCGGATCCTCGCCGTTCCACGATCGCGAGCCGGTGACGTTCCAGACCGCCTCGCGGGCGAAGGTGTCGAAGGGCATGGTGCGGCCGTCGTGCTGCACCGGCAGCCGGCGCAGCGCCTCGACCTCCGGGCCGGCGGCGCGGGCGCTCCCGGCGAAGGCGAGCGCGAGCGCGGCCGCCACGCCGGCGACCGCCTTGGACGGCCCCTGGGAGGCGGCCGCCTCCCGCGAGGCGGCGGCGCGCTGGCGCGTCCGGACGCGCGTGCCGAACACGATGCACATGCCGAGCACGAGCAGCCCGTAGCCGGCGAAGACGATCGGCTGCCCGGGGTCGTTCGAGACCGAGAAGATCGAGGCCTGGCGCCCGTTCGCCTGCTGGTAGCTCGACTGGAAGATGCGGTAGCCGTCCACCGCCAGCGGGTGGTTCATCCAGATCGCGGCCGGCCAGCTCTTGCCCGCCTCGGCGATGACCACCTGGCTCTTGAAGCCGGCCGGGCGCATCGTGCCGGGGTAGTTCTCGACCGCGAAGCTCGTCAGGTAGATGGAGAACGGGAGCGTGTGGCGCGCGGTCACCGTCCCGCCCTCCACCTGCTCGATGACGTCGCCGCTCGTCCCCTCCCAGAGCCCGATCGTCCCCTCGGTCTTGAAGAAGTAGGTGACGAGCGCGCCGGCCAGGATGAGCACGAGCGAGGCGTGCGTCACGAGGTACCCGATGCGGAAGCGGCCCCACGGGAAGTAGGTCACGATGGACGCGACCACGTTCACGGCGAAGAGCGCCTGCAGCCCCAGAAACCAGGGCGCGTAGTAGACGGCGCGGCCAGCCAGCTCGACGCCCGCGCGCGACTCGATGATGGTCCCGGCGGAGAGCGAGACGAGGAGCAGCACCAGCAGGATGACGGCCAGCTTCAGCGACGCGATGAGCGCGAAGAGCTTCTTCACGACTGGGACCTCGCCCGGTGGGAGTGCGAAAAGGGGAAGGAGACTCGCACGGAACGCCCGCCGCGCCCCATCTGTTTCCGCAATCCGCCGCGGCGTCGCGTCGCAGGGCGAGGTAGGCGCCGCCCCTACATGGCGAGGGGACCTGGGGCGGTGCCCGAGGTCCCCTCGTCGACGCAGCGCGGCAGGGCGGCTACTTCGCGGGCGCGGCCGCGGGGGCCGGGGCCGGCTCGGCCTTGGGGGCGGCCGTCTTCGCGTGCTTCTTGCTCGCCTTCGCCTCCTTCTTGGCGGCCGCCTTCTTCTGATCCGCCTGCGCCACCCGGCGGTGCGTCCGGTGGTGCTTCGGCTGCGCCGTCTGCACCTGGGCGGTGCCGGTGGCGGGGACGGCGGCGCTGGCCGCCAGGGCCGGGGCGGCGAGGCCCAGGATGGTGAGGCCGGTCACGAGCTTCCTTGCGATCTTCGTCATGGTGTTTCTCCTTTCGCCAGGAGAGACGGGGGCCGCGCCGGACTATTCAATCGACGAACGCCGCCTCGCGCGCCCAGCGGAACGTCTGCTCGACCTGCTCGTGGGCGAGCACCAGGTGGCGCTCGAGCAGCGCCACCTCGCGCCGCATGTCGGTGTCGAGCAGGTAGGGGCCGTCGGTGTTGATGGTGAAGCGCACGCCGCGGCTCCAGAACCGCTGCAGGACCTGCCCCAGCTCCTCCACGCTCTCCACCGCGCGCGTGGCGAGGTTCGAGCTGGGGCAGATCTCGAGCACCACCCCGCGCTCGCGCAGGAGGTCCATCACCCGCTCGTCCTGGGCGGCGCACAGGCCGTGGCCGATGCGGTCCGGCTCGAGCGCCTCCACCACCGCCCGCACGCCCTCCGAGCCGGTCCGGGCGGTCTCGCCGGTGTGGACGGTCGACTTGAGGCCGCCCGCGCGCGCCCGGCGGAAGAGCTCGCGGTAGAGGTCGAGGTCCGCCCCGAGCTCGATGGCGTGGCGCTCGGGGCCGGCCAGGTCGATCCCGACCACGCCGCGCCGGCGGTAGCGGATGGCCTTCTCGACCAGGATCTCGTTGAGGCGCGGCTCGAACTCGCGCGCCAGGCAGAAGATGAGCCCCGCCTTCACCCCGTACTCGAGCACCGCCCGGTCGAGGCCGCGCAGGGCGGCGTGGATGATGTGGTCGAGGTCGCGCTCGCCGCCCTCGTTGCGCTTCATGGGGTTGAAGCGCAGCTCGATGAGGTCGACGCGCGAGGAGCGGTACTCCTTGCCGATGATCTCGTACACGGCGCGCTCCATCGCCTGCGGCGAGGACTGGATGCGCTCCGTCCACTGGTGCATGACGGCGAGGTACTCGTCGAGCGACTTCACCTTGCCCGGGCGGGCGCTCACGAGCTCCTTGAACTCCCAGTAATTCTGGACCGGCAGCTTGAGGCCCTGGTCGTGGGCGATGGACCACAGGACGTGCGGCGCGACGGCGCCGCCCACGTGGATGTGCAGATCGGTGAGCTCGCTGGGCATGCCGGATCCTAAGCGGCCGGCCGCCCCGGGCGAAACGCGAATCGGCGCCGCCGGCTAAGGCGCTAGGACTCCGCCTCGTCCGGCGCGGCGTCGGCCGGGGCGCCCAGGGCGAGGCCGCAGTCCGGGCACTCGGCCTGGGCGGCGGTGGCGACGAAGCGGTGCCCGCAGGCGGGGCACTCGATCTCGCCGCCCGCGTCGAGGTCGACCCCGCGCAGGCCGCGCTCGGCGGCGCGCGCGGCGTCGGGGTCGCCGAGCAGCTCGGCCCAGTCGGTCCGCAGGAGCTCGAGCGCGCGCTTCGCGTCCGCCTCCGGCACGTAGATGTTCCACAGCGGATGCAGCCGCTCCTCGGGCCGGCGCGGCGGGACCTGCTCGATCTCCGGCGCGAGCCCGCCCTCCTCGAGCCGGTCCATCATCTCGCGCACCGAGGCGTAGCCGGACCGCGACAGGAGCGCGAGCCCTTGACCGGTGGCGCGGCAGGTGACGCAGACGCCGCCGGCGTCGAGCGGGGTGTTGCACGTTTCGCAGGTCGGGACCGCGTCCATCCATCACCTCCTGGCCAGGCTCCATCCTACCGCCCCCGGCCGTGCCCGTCCGGCCCCGCGCGCGGGCGGCACCCGGCCGTGACGGTGCGGGGCGCGATCGCTATACTGCGCGGCCCTATGGCTCAGCTCATCGACGGCAAGGCGATCGCGGCGCAGGTCCGCGGCGAGGTGGCACGCGCAGTGAAAGAGCTCGCCCCGACCGGCCTGGTGCCCGGGCTGACGGTGGTGCGCGTCGGGGACGACCCGGCCTCCGCCGTCTACGTGCGCGGGAAGCGCAAGGACAGCGAGGAGGTCGGGTTCCGCTCGGTCGAGCACCACCTGCCCGCCACCGCCACGCAGCCCGAGATCCTGGCGCTGGTGGCGAAGCTCAACGCCGACCCGCTCGTCCACGGCATCCTGGTCCAGCTGCCGCTCCCGAAGGGCGTCGACGAGCGCGCGGTCCTGGAGGCGATCGACCCGCGGAAGGACGCCGACGGCTTCCATCCCTACAACGTCGGCGCGCTGTCGATCGGGATCCCGGGGCCGCGGCCCTGCACGCCTGCCGGCGTGATGCGGCTCCTGCGCGAGGCGGGCTGCGATCCGAAGGGGAAGCGGGCGCTGGTGGTGGGCCGCTCCAACATCGTCGGCAAGCCCATGGCGATGATGCTGCTCGAGGCGCACGCCACCGTGACCGTCGCCCACTCCAGGACGGCCGACCTGCCGGCCGAGGTGGGCCGGGCCGACGTGCTGGTGGCCGCCATCGGCAAGGCCGAGCTGGTGAAGGGCGCCTGGGTGAAGCCGGGCGCGGTGGTCATCGACGTCGGCATGAACCGGCTCGCGGGCGGCAAGCTCGTCGGCGACGTCGAGTTCGCCGCCGCGGCCGAGCGCGCCAGCGCCATCACGCCGGTGCCGGGCGGCGTCGGCCCCATGACCCGCGCCATGCTGCTCGTGAACACGCTCGAGCTGGCGCGCGCCTCGGTCCGGCGGTGAGCCGCGGGCGCGCGCTCGCCGCCGCGGCGCTGGCGCTCGCCGCCTGCCGCGCGGCGCCGCCCGCCCCGTTCACGGTCCGCCACGGCGCGGCCGCCCGCCCGCCGCCGGCCGCGGCCCCCGCCGCCCCGCCGGCGCTGCGCGCGCTGGTGCTGGGCGACTTCGGCGACGAGACCGCGCAGCAGGCGGCGCTGGCGCGCGCGGTCGCCGCCGCGCACGCGCGCGCCCCGTTCGACCTCGCCTTCTCGCCCGGGGACAACCTCTACGACTGCGGCCCCGACCCGCGCCGGCCCGGGGCGGAGGCCTGCCGGTTCGGCGACGACGGCGCCTCGGTCGCGGCGGGGTTCCTCCCGCCGGCCGACCCGCGCTTCGCCCGCTTCGACGCGCGCTTCCCGGCGCTGCGCCGGGAGGGTGCGCCGGTGCCGGTCTACCTCGCGCTCGGCAACCACGACGTCGCGAGCGGCGGCGACTGCGGCGACGGCGCGCTCCCGCCCGGGCCGCAGGCGCGGCTCAAGGCGTGCCTGGAGGTGGCGCACGCGTCCCCGGTCTGGCGCATGCCGGCCCGGCACTACGTCGTGGACCGCGGCCCGGCGCGCTTCATCGTGCTCGACTCGAACCTCCTCCTCGGCGACTACGGCGGCTTCACCCTCGAGGCCGAGGCCGCCTTCCTGCGCGCGGCGGCGGCGGGCTGCCACGAGCGGCCCTGCTTCGTCGTCGCCCACCACCCCACCGCCACCGCCGGCCAGCACCGGCGCGAGGCGGACCCGGCGTACCGGGCGCGCGCCGCGCTGCTCGAGCAGGCCGCGGGCGGGGCGGTGGCGGCCTGGCTCTGCGGGCACGACCACGACCTGCAGCACCTCCGCGCCGCGGCGGGGTACGACGTCCTCGTCTCGGGCAACGCCAGCCGCGGCCGGCCGCGCGAGCGGTTCGAGCAGGTGTCCGTCCCGGGCGCGCAGCTCCTCTTCGCGTCCACCGCCTGGGGGTACCTCACGCTCGAGGTGTCGCCCGGCGCCTGGTCGGCGCGCTTCGCGGCGGCCGACGGCGCGCCGCTCCACTGCTGCCAGGCCTCCTTCCCGGGACGGTGCGAGCCGGTGGCCTGCCCGGCGCCGTGAAGGCGGCGGCCTACGTCACGCCAGCGCTGTTGAATTCGAGGCCTGCGTCGCTATGATGCGAGGCCGCCATCCCCCCTTAGCCGGATCTCCCCACATGGCCCAGCGCACGCCGCTCCACGCCGTCCACGTCCGCGCCGCCGCGCGGATGGTCGAGTTCGCCGGTTGGGACATGCCGGTCCAGTACGCCGGCATCCTGGCCGAGCACGAGGCGGTCCGCGAGCGCGCCGGGATCTTCGACGTCTCGCACATGGGCGAGGTGATCTTCCGGGGGCCAAAGGCGCTCGCCTCCCTGCAGCGGCTCTTCACGAACGACCTGTCGCGGTGCCAGGACGGCCAGGCGCAGTACGGCGCGCTCTGCCGCGAGAGCGGCGGGATCGTCGACGACGTGGTGGTCTACCGCCGCTCGGCGGAGGACCTGCTCGTGTGCGTGAACGCGGCCAATCGCCAGAAGGACTTCGACTGGCTGCACGGCCACGCCTTCGGCGCCGAGGTGACGAACGAGTCGGACGCCTGGGGGCAGCTCGCCGTCCAGGGGCCGCTCGCGCCCGAGGTCGTGCAGAAGCTCACCAGCGTGCGGCTCTCCTCGGTCGGCACGTACCGCTTCACCGAGGGCGAGGTCGCCGGCGTGCGCTGCATGGTGGCCCGCACCGGCTACACCGGCGAGGACGGCTTCGAGCTCTTCTGCCCGGCCGACGCCGCGCCGCGCCTGTGGGCCGCGCTCATGGAGGCCGGCCAGCCCGAGGGGCTCGCGCCCTGCGGGCTCGGCGCGCGCGACTCCCTCCGCCTGGAGATGGCGTACCGGCTGTACGGCCAGGACATGGACGACGGCACCACGCCGCTCGAGGCGGGGCTGGGCTGGGTGGTGAAGCTCGACAAGGGCGACTTCGTCGGCCGCGAGGCGCTCGTGAAGCAGAAGGAGGCCGGGCTCTCCCGCAAGCTGGTCGGCTTCGTGCTGACCGAGCCGGGCATCCCGCGCCACGGGTACCCGGTGCTGCAGGAGGGCAAGCCGGTCGGCACGGTGACGAGCGGGACGAAGTCCCCCAGCCTCGGCACCGCCATCGGCCTCGCCTACGTCCCGCCCGCGCTCGCCGCCGAGGGCTCCACCTTCGCGGTCGAGATCCGCGGCCGCCCGGCGGCCGCCAAGGTCGTGAAGACCCCCTTCTACGCCAAGAAGCCCCGCCCTCAGTGAGGAGAACGCCATGAACGTCCCCGAGGACCTCAAGTACACGAAGGAGCACGAGTGGTGCCGCCTGAAGGGCAACCGGGCCGTGATCGGCATCACCGACCACGCCCAGGACCAGCTCGGCGACATCGTCTACGTCGAGCTGCCGGAGGTCGGTGACCCGGTGAAGAAGGGCGAGTCGTTCGGCGTGGTCGAGTCCACCAAGGCGGTCTCGGAGCTGTTCGCGCCGGTGACGGGCAAGGTGGTCGAGGTGAACGACCCGCTCTCCGACGCGCCCGAGAGCATCAACGAGGATCCGTACGAGGAGGGCTGGATGATCCAGGTCGAGCTCTCCGACCCGAAGGAGGTCGAGTCCCTGCTCGACGCCGCCGGGTACCAGAAGTTCCTGGCCGAGGAGGAGCCCGGGTAGCGGCGCCTCCCCCTCCCCCGCTGCCTCGAGCCCGTCTGAGCCCTCCCCGCGGCGCCCCTCGCCGCGGACCCGCAGGGCGTGGAGCCCACCATGCGTTACCACCCGCACACGCCCGAAGAGATCCGCGACATGCTGGCGGCCGTGGGGGCGAAGAGCCTCGACGACCTCTTCCGCTCGATCCCCGAGTCGCTCCGCCTGAAGCGCCCGCTGGCGGTCGCGCCGGCCCAGGACGAGATCGCGCTGCTGGGCGACTTCCGGCGCCTGGCGGCCCGGAACGAGGTGGCCCACCCGCCCTTCATCGGCGCGGGCGCCTACCCGCACCACGTGCCGCCCGCCGTGGATCAGCTGCTGCTCCGGGGCGAGTTCTTCACCGCCTACACGCCCTACCAGCCCGAGGTCTCGCAGGGCACGCTCCAGGCGCTGTTCGAGTGGCAGACCTACGTCTGCCTCCTCACCGGGATGGAGGTGGCGAACGCCTCGATGTACGACGGCGCCTCCGCCACGGCCGAGGCGGCGCTCATGGCGACGCGCCTCACCGGGCGGAAGCGGATCGCCGTCTCGGACGCGGTCCACCCCGAGTACCGGCGCGTGCTCGCCACCTACCTCGCCTCGACCGGCGACGAGCTGGTGACGGTGCCGCACGGTCCCGACGGCCGCACCGACCCGGCCGCCCTCGCTCGGGCGGTCGACGGCTCGACCGCGGCGGTGATCCTCGGCTACCCCAACTTCTTCGGCGTCGTCGAGGACGTGGCGAAGGCGGCGGCGCTGGCGAAGCAGGCGGGCGCCCTCACCGTGACGGTCACCGCCGAGGCGGTGGCGCTCGGGCTCCTGCGCGGCCCGGGCGAGCTCGGCGCCGACGTGGCGGTGGGCACCTTCCAGAGCTTCGGCAACCCGCTCCAGTTCGGCGGGCCGGCGCCGGGCTTCTTCGCCACCCGCGAGGCGAACGTCCGGCAGATGCCGGGCCGGGTCTGCGGCGCCACCGTCGACAAGCAGGGCCGGCGCGGCTTCGTCCTCACCCTCTCCACGCGCGAGCAGCACATCCGGCGGGAGAAGGCGACCTCCAACATCTGCACCAACGCCGGGCTGTGCGCGCTCGCCTCGACCATCCACCTGGCGCTCCTCGGCCGCCGCGGGCTGGCCGACCTGGCCCGCCTCAACTTCGACCGCGCGCGCCTGCTGCGCGCCGCCATGGGCAGGGCGGGCTTCGCGCCGGTGTTCTCGGGCCCCGCCTTCAACGAGCTGGCGTTCCAGGTCGGCGACGCCGAGGCGGTGGTGGCGCGGCTGGCCAAGAAGGGCCTCGCCGCCGGCGTCCCGCTCGCCCGCTGGTACCCCGACCCGAAGCTCTCCGGCGCGCTCCTGTGCGTCGCCACCGAGCTGCACTCCCCGGAGCTCATCGAGCTCTTCGCGCGCGAGGTGAAGGGCTAGCCATGGCCAATCCCACCGGATGGAAGCCCAGCCTGGAGGAGGGCGCGGCGGCGGCCGAGCCCCGGCTCGACGTCGGTGCCGGCGGCGCCACGCGCGGCCTCGCCTACGAGGAGAAGCTGCTCTTCGAGCGCGGCTCGGCCGGCGAGCGCTGCGGCGTGTCCTTGCCCCGCCCGAGCGGCGACTTCGACCCGGCGGCGGAGCTGGGGCCGGAGCTGCTCCGCGGCGAGATCGCCGAGCTGCCCGCCGTCTCCGAGCTGGAGGTGGTGCGCCACTTCACCCGGCTCAGCGCCTGGAACCACGGCATCGACACCGGGTTCTACCCGCTCGGCTCGTGCACCATGAAGTACAACCCGAAGTCGTCGGAGGCGCTGGCGCGGCTCCCCGGCTTCGCCGACGCCCACCCGCTGCTCCCCGAGGAGCTGGCCCAGGGGTCGCTCGCGCTCATGCACGAGCTCGAGCGCGCGCTCTCCGAGATCTCCGGCTTCACCGCCACCACCCTTACGCCCGCCGCCGGGGCGCAGGGCGAGCTCACCGGCGTCATGATGATCCGGGCGTACCACGTGGCGCGCGGCAACCCGCGCCGCAAGGTGCTCATCCCCGACACCGCCCACGGCACGAACCCGGCCACCAGCGCGCTCAACGGCTACGAGGTGGTCCAGCTGGCGAGCGGGCCGGACGGCCGCCTCCACCCCGACACGGTGCGCGCCGCGATGGACGACGACGTCGCCGCCATCATGATCACGAACCCGAACACGCTCGGCGTGTTCGAGTCGCACATCGCCGAGATCGCGGAGATCGTGCACGCGCGGGGCGGCCTGGTGTACGGCGACGGCGCGAACCTGAACGCGCTGCTCGGCGTGGCCCGGCCGGGCGACATGGGCTTCGACGTCATGCAGTTCAACCTGCACAAGACCTTCGCCACCCCCCACGGCGGCGGCGGCCCCGGCTCGGGCCCGGTCGCGGTCTCGGAGAAGCTGGTCCCGTTCCTGCCCTTGCCCATCGTGGTGAAGGAGGGCGCGGGCTACCGCCTGGTGAAGGACGCCGCCGAGCGCCCGCAGAGCATCGGCCGGGTCCGCGAGTTCCACGGCAACTTCGGCATGTTCGTGCGCGCGCTGGCGCTCATCCGCGAGTACGGGCCGGAGGGCCTGGCGGCCACGGGCCGGCTGGCGGTGCTGAACGCGAACTACGTCCGCGCCAAGCTGGCCGACGTCTACGACCTGCCCTACGCGACCGACTCGCTGCACGAGGTGGTCTTCACCGACAAGAACCTCAAGGCCACCGGCGTCACCACCATGGACGTCGCGAAGCGGCTCATCGACCACGGGTTCCACCCGCCCACCGTCTACTTCCCGCTGGTGGTCCACGGCGCGCTCATGATCGAGCCCACCGAGACCGAGACGAAGGAGACGCTCGACCGCTTCATCGACGGCATGCGCCAGGTGGCGGAGCAGGCGCAGCGCGACCCCGACGGCGTGAAGGCGTCGCCGCGCAAGCCGGTGCGGGAGCGCCTCGACGAGACGCGCGCCGCCCGCAAGCCGATCCTGCGCTGGAAGCCGGGGATGACGGCCGGCGAGCGCTAGGGGCCCGCCGGGCCGCGGAAGATGTGCAGGCCCGAGCCGACCTCGAGGTAGAAGCCGAAGACGAAGGCGATCTCGCCCCGGTCGTTGGCGAGCCCGCGCGGCGGGTTCACGAACGGCTGCGCCTTCCGGAACGCCTCGAGCGCGGTGGCGTCGAGGAAGTCCACCCCGCTCGAGCGCTGGACCTGGAGCCCCTTGAGGCTGCCGGCGGCGTCGAGCGTCACCGACACCACCGTGACCCGGTCCTTGTACGCGAAGCGCTCGCCGGTCGGGTCGCGCAGGCGCAGGCTCTCGGACGGCTGCCACTGGGTCGCCACCGCCTGCTTGATGCGGTTGAAGTAGCTCGCGTACTTCCACTCGCGCGTGTTGAGGTAGGTGCCCTCCCCCTCCTCGACCCCGTCGAGCTTGTCGGGCGCCGGCCCGCCGGCGAGCTGATCGTAGTTGCTGGCGCTCGGCCTGAGCTGCAGCCCCTTCCCCTCGCCGCGGCCCTGCCCCTCGCCGCCGCGGCCGCCCTCGCCGGGCGCGGGCGCGCCGCCCGGCGGCTGCGCGCCAGGGGAGAAGGCGGAGCCGTTGCCGCGCACGCCCGGCTTCGGCGCGCGCAGCTGGAGGCCGCCGCGGGGGTCGAGGCGCAGCGCGAGCTGCTGGCGCGCCGGCTGATCGGGCAAGGTGGGCTTGCCGGAGCCCGCGCCCGAGCTGGGCCGCGCGGTGGCGCGCGCGCCCGCGCGGCTGCCGCCCTCCTCGGCGCGCGCCTGCTGGCGCGCCTCCGGAGGCGGCGGCGCGGCGGGGTTCGGCTGCGAGGGCTTGGGGAGCGTGTTCTTGAAGCCCGCCGCCGCGTGGCGCGAGCGCGTCTCCTTCTCCACCGTGCTGTCGTGCTCGGCCACGAACCGGCTGTCCTTGGGCGGGGTGGCGTTCTTCGAGGGCGCGACGTCGACCACCTGGCCCGGGGCGCTGCGCGGCGGCGGCGGGGCGGGGGGCGGCGCGGGCGCGAGGGTCAGCGGCGTGGAGGGGCGCGGGGCCGCGGCGCCGCTCGCGGGCCGGCGGTTCGCCTCCCACTGGGCCGACGAGAGCGGAGCGAGCTCGACCGAGCGGGCGGGCCCACCCGCCTCGCGCGAGGGGACCATCACGCTCGTGGTGCGCACGAGCAGGAGCCCCGCCGCGTTGACGAGCAGCGACACGAGCAGCGCCGCCGCCAGGCGGAGCCCGGGGCGCTGGCGCCGGCGTCGCCGGCGGAGGCTGGGACCGAGGTAGCTCAAGTTCTCCCGCCGCTCATTGTAACGCACGGACCCCGTCCGGCCTGCCCGCAGGGGGGCCGCGGGGCCGCCAGGCGCGCCCTCCGCCTGCCGCGCGGCGAGGCATCCGTTGACCCCCGCGGCGCCGCCGCTACCATACGCCGCCTTGCGCCCCAACCCCCGCCCGGCCCCGACGCCGGCCCCCTCACCCTCCCCCGTCCCCGCCGCCCCGCGCGCGCTCCGCGCGGCGACCGCCGTGGCGGCGGGCGGCGCCCTGCTCACCCTGGCGCTGTGGGCGGCGGCCCAGACGGGCGCGGCGCGGGCGGAGCTGCGCGCCCGCGTGGCGCAGGCCCTGGCGGAGCGCGCCCCCCGCGCGCGGCTCGTCGGGGAGGCGCGCCTGAGCCCGCGCTTCGAGCTCGTCTTCGGCCCGGTGGTGGTGCCCGCCCGCGCGGCGGGCGCGCCGCCCGTCCTCACCGTCGCGCGCGTCGCGGTGCGCCCGCGGCTCGCCGCGCTCCTCGGCGCCAGGCTCGAGCCGGGCGCGGTGCGCCTCGAGGGCGTGCGGGTGGACGCCGGCGTGCGCGGGGGCGCGCTGGAGGAGCTGGCCGAGCTCGCCGCGCCGGCGCGCCCCGGCGGCGCCGCCCCGCCGCAAGCCGCGCCGCCTCGCATCACCTTCCAGGACCTGCGCATCCGGACGGCGCTCGCCCGCGGGGCGCGCGCGCTGGTGATCGAGACCGGCGCGCTCTCCGGCCGGGCCGAGCTGGCCCGGGAGGACGGGCGGCGCGTGGCGCGCCTCGCGCTCCGGCTGCCGGGCGGAGGCGACGGCGAGCTCGACGCGCGGTGGGGCGCCGGCCCGCCGGCGCTCGCCCTCCGGCTGCGGGGGGCCAGCCCGGGCGCGATCCCCGCCGCGCTGCGCGGCCGCCTCCCGTTCGGCGTGGAGGACGGCGCGCTCGACCTCGCGCTGCGGGTGCCGCGGGTGGAGCGCGAGGCGGCGCTCACCGCGGAGCTCGAGGCGGAGGTGCGCGGGCTCGCGGTGCGCTGGGCGCGCCTCGCGCCGCAGCCGGTGGGGCCGCTCGCCGGCCGGCTCTCCGCCACCTTGCGCTGGGACCCGCGGGCGCGGCGGCTCGCGCTGGAGGGCGGCCGCGCCGAGCTCGGGACGAGCGGCCTCGCCCAGGTGGAGCTCGACGCGGCCCTCGGCCTCGGCGGCGAGCCCGCCCTCGAGCTGGCGGTCCGCGCGCGCCAGGTCGACTGGGCTGCCGCCGTCGCGGCGCTCCCGCCCGCGCTCCGGCCTCCCGCCGAGGCGCCCAGGCTCGAGGGCGCGCTGGGCGGCCGGCTCTCGCTCGCGGGGCCGCTGCGGCGGCCGGCGGCGTGGCGGCTCGACGGCGACGTGGACCTGCGCGCGCTGCGCCCCGCGGCGGCGCAGGCGCGCCCCCTCGACCGGCCCTTCGCCTTCCGCGCGCCGCTCCCGGGCGGCGGGGCGCGCGAGGTGCTCGTCGGCCCCGCGAACCCCGCCTTCGTCCCCCTGGCGACGCTCCCGGCCCACGTGTGGCGGGCGGTGGTGCTGAGCGAGGACGCTGGCTTCTTCGTGCACCACGGGTTCGACGTGCGCGAGGTGCAGGAGGCCCTCTCCCGCTCCGGCGACCGGCGCCTGCGCGGCGCGTCGACGCTCACCCAGCAGCTCGCGAAGAACCTCTTCTTGACGCCCGACCGCACGCTGGTGCGCAAGGTGCGCGAGGCGATCGTCACCCTCGCCCTGGAGAGCTCCCTCCCCAAGCGGCGGCTCCTCGAGATCTACCTCAACGCGGTCGAGTGGGGCCCGGGCGGCGTCCACGGCCTGGGCGAGGCGGCCCGCCACTGGTTCGGGAAGGACCCGCGCGACCTCTCGCCCAAGGAGGCGGCCTTCCTCGCCACCGTCCTGCCCAACCCGGCGCGGTTCGACCTCTACCGGCGGCGCGGCGCGCTCACCGAGCGCTGGGAGGAGCGCGTCCGCGCGCTCCTGGTGAAGGAGCGCGCGGTGGACGCGCTCGACGACGACCAGTTCTACGAGGCGTGGTACGCGCCGCTCGCCTTCGCCGGGCGCTGAGCGCCCCGGCGCCGCCGTGAGGCCTTGGCGCGCCGCGGCAACGGCAGCTGTCAGTCTCCACCGCAAGTGTCACGATGGGGCTGCGCGTTCGTGGTAGGTATCGGGAGGTGCCGCTCCCGCTCCGGAACTGCTCGCAGGCCTCCGCCCGGCTCATGACGCACCGCCGGCGGGCGGTCGCGGTCGCCGCCGCGCTGGTGGGGTCCTTCCTCCCCGTCGACCTGGCGCAGGCGACGGGCGGCCAGGCCGCGGCCGCCGTCCGGGTGCTGTGGGTGGCCATGCTCCTCGGGGCCATCCCCGCGCTCCGCCCCGAGCGCCCGCGCCTCGCCGCCGCAGCCGGGCAGCTGCTCGGGCTCGCCAGCGGCGCCGCCCTGGTCGCGATCGTGGCCGTCACCGGCGGCGCGGACGGCGTCTACTTCAACTTCCTGCTCGCGCTGCCGCTCGCCGTCATGGTGGTCTCGCCCGAGCAGCCCGCCAGCGCCGCGCTCGCCTCCGCCGTCACCACCGTCGGAGGCGCCGTCTTGCTCTGGAGCAGCGGCCACCCCGCGCTCGACCTCGCGACCTGGCTGCTCATGTCGGTCGCGGCCGGCAGCCTCGCCCTGTGGGGCACGTTCCTGTACCTGCGCGCGTGGGCCACGGAGGTCGCGAGCGAGCACGCCTGCGTCTGGGCCACCGAGGAGCTGGCGCGCTCGGAGCGCCGGCGCGCCAGCGCCGAGAAGCTCGCCACGGTGGGCCGGCTCGCCGCCGGGATCGCCCACGAGATCAACAACCCCCTCGCCTACGCGAAGGGGAACGTGGAGTGGCTGGCCGAGTCCCTGCCGGCGGGCCGCTGCCCCCCGGCGCAGCTGCTCGAGGTGCTCGCCGACACCGGGCGCGGCCTCGACCACATCGCGCGCGTGGTGAGCGACCTGCAGGCGTTCGCGCGCGAGGACCGCGAGGCGCCGGGCCCCTGCGCCGTCCCGGAGCTCGTCGAGGACGCCCTGCGGCTCGCCTCCGCGCGGGTGCGGGACGTCGCCGACCTCCGCGTCGAGGTGGAGGACGGGTTGCCCCAGGTGCGCGCGCACGCCCGGCGCGTGTCACAGGCGGTGCTGAACCTGGTCGTGAACGCGGCCGACGCCGTGCAGGCGGGCGGCGCGGGCCGCGACCGGCGCATCCTGGTGCGGGCGCGCGCGGCCGGGGACGAGGTCCTCATCGAGGTGGAGGACTCCGGCCCCGGGCTCAGCGCCGAGGCGGCCGAGCACCTGTTCGAGCCGTTCTTCACCACCAAGGGCGAGCGCGGGACGGGCCTCGGCCTCGTCCTCTCGCGGGAGAACGTGATGGCCTCCGGCGGCCTCCTCGAGCACGAGCCCGCGCACGGCGGCGGCGCCCTCTTCCGGATCCGGCTGCGGTCGGCCGACGCCTCGAGCGGCTCCTCGGAGCCCGAGCAGCGCGCGCCGAGGCTCGGGACGGGCTAGGCCGGGCTGGGCGTGCTCGGGACGGCCGCGCCGCTCCCGCCGTGCCGCCGCGGCGAGAGGCGCTCCGCCGCCAGCGCGAGGAGCCAGGTCACGGCGGACATCACCGCGATGCCGCAGAGGACGCTCCCCATCGAGAGCGCGCGGTGCAGCGGATGGCTGGCGACCCCGTAGGTGAGCTCCACCGACGCCACGTAGCCGAGCAGCGAGTGCCGGCCGAGCGTGGTGAGCCACCCCAGCCCCCGCTCCCACTCCGCCGGCGCGAGCTGGAGGAGCGCGGTGAGGGCCAGCACGCCCGCCAGCCGCAGCCCGAACCACGCCGGCGAGGTGCGCCAGAAGTCCTGGTGGGCGTAGAACGCCGGGAGCGCGTGCGCGGCGGCGGCGGCCGCGGCCACGGCGGCCGCGAGCGCCAGCAGCGGCCAGGGGCGATCGCGCTCGGCGACGAGCGCCCCGGCGGCCGCGCCCCCGAAGAAGAAGCCCACCCAGTTGAGCAGGGAGAAGTTCGCGCGGGGGTAGGTCGCATAGAGGTAGTCGAGGACCCGCGACGGCACGTGGGCCCAGGCCGCCGCGGGCGGGGTGCAGAGGACCACGGCCAGCGCCGCGCCGGCGGCGACCGCGAGCTGGAGCCGCCGGGCGCGGCCGACGAGGAGGATCGCGCCCAGCGCCAGTGCGACCGCCAGCACGTTGAGGATGTCGACCCGCAGGAGGTCGCGCCAGCCGCCCGCCACCCGCCAGGCGCCGCCGAGCGCGTACTCCAGCCCGCGGAAGGCGTAGGCGACCCCGAGCAGCCAGGCCGCGCGCCCGAGCGCGCGCCGCCGCCGCTCGCCGGGCGGCGCGCCGCGCGCTCCGAGCGCGGCGTCTCCGAGCACCTGGGACAGCCCGGCCATGAACAGGAAGGCGGGCGCGGCGAAGCCGCCGGCCATGAGGAGCGCGTCGCGCAGCGGCCCCTCGCCGCTGCGCGGCGCGAGCCAGGCGTCGAGCGTGTGCACCTCGACCATGAGGAGCACCGCGATCCCGCGCTGCCGGTCCAGCCAGCGCCTGCGTGGAGCCGCCATCGCGGAGCCGGACCGCTACTTGTCGCGGTAGGTGATGCGACCGCGGGTGAGGTCGTACGGGGAGAGCTCGAGCTTGACGCGGTCGCCGGGGATGATGCGGATGTGGAACTTCTTCATCTTCCCGGAGGCGTAGGCGAGGACGGTCGGGCCCTGGTCCACCTTGACGCGGTACATGCCCCCGGCGAGCGCCTCCTCGACGGTGCCCTGGACCTCGATGCCCGCTTCCTTCTCGCTCATCGCGCTCCTTCGGTCAGGTACGCGCGCGGAATATCCCCGAGGTTCCCCGCGATCGTCAAGCTTCGCCGGCGCGGCGCCGCCGCTCACCCGGCGAGGAGCCAGCGCGCCCCAGCGACCCCGAGCGCCCCCATCGCGAGGCAGCCCAGCACGGTGGCCGCGAGATAACCGGCGAACAGCGCCCACGCTCCGCGCTGGAGGTACCCGAGCGCCTCGTAGTTGAACGAGGAGTAGGTCGTGAACCCTCCCATCACGCCCGCGGCGAGCACGACGCGGGTGTCGGGCCCGACCGCGCCGTGGAGCGCGAGCTCCATGATCACGCCCAGGAGCAGCGACCCCACGAGGTTCACCGTCAGCGTACCGCTCGGAAAGGCGGGGCCGAGCCAGCGCAGCAGACCGGTCGTGACGAGGAAGCGCGCGCCCGTGCCGGCCGCGCCGGCCAGGCAGACGAGCAGGAAGCGGAGCGGAGGAGACACGCGGATCGAGCATACCGCGCCCGCCGCGCCCTTCGTCGCGATTCAGCCGAGGGCGGTGAGGAGCGCCCGCGCCCGCGCCGCCACCGTCGCCTCGGCGCCGGCGAGCCCCGCCAGCTCGGCCCGGGCGCGCCCGCGCTCCTCCGGGTCGCAGAGGAGGACCTCGGCCCGGACCAGCCGGACCTGGGCGTCCTCGGGCGCGAGCCGGTAGGCGGTCTCGGCGCAGACGCGCGCGGCGAGGAGGCGCCCCCGCCGCCGCGCGACGAGCGCCAGCATGGCCCACGGCGCGGGGTCGTGAGGGTTCGTGACGGCCAGGCCCTCCAGGATCTCCCGGGCGGTCTCGAGCCGCCCCGCCTCCAGCTCCGCGCCCGCCAGCCGGGCCGCGGCGCGCCCCAGCTCCTCCGTCATGCCCTGCGCCTCGGCCAGGGTGGTCCCGCTCGCCAGCTCCTCCAGGGTGATCACGGCGCCTCCCATCAACGGATGTTGTTCACGGCCGACATCTGGCTCTCGTGCAGCGCCTTGAGGACGTTCGACAGGGCTGCGAACATCGTCGACTGCTTCTCCACCAGCCGCTGCAGCTTCATCATCTCGAGCTTCTCGTCGAGCTCGCCGTCGTCCGCCGCCGCGCTCTTCGAGGAGGCGCCGGCCGCCGAGCTGGAGGCCTTCGAGGTGCCGGAGGCCGCGGCGCGGCTCGAGCCCCCGCTCGACTTCGCCGGCGAGCCCAGCGCGTCGAGCCCGGCCGCCGCGGCGAGGCCGCTCACCGCCGTCTTCGCCAGCGTCCCGCCGACCTCCAGCGCGACCGGCGCCAGGAAGGGCAGCCCGACCGCGGTGCACCCGGCCGCGAGGAGTGGCCCGCCGAGGTCCTTCGCCAGCGACTCGGCGCCGCCGACCACCGTCTTGGCGAGCCCGCCGAGCGCGTCCCCGAGCGCGCCGAACAGCCCCCCGCCGCCGCCTCCGCCGGAGGTCTTCGGCTCGTCCCCCGCGCCGCCCGACGACTTGCTGGTCGAGCCGCTCTTCGCGGCCGACGCGGCCTTCTTGACCTCGTACTGCTTCATGGCGTCCACGAGCTCGCGGTCGCTCTTCTGCTGCATGAGCGCCATGAACTGGAACAGCTTGTCCTCGATGCTGAGGCGCGGGTCGCTCAGGAACGCCAGCTCGGCGGAGGTGCTCTTCGACGTGGTCTTCGAGGTCGTCTTCGCGGACGTCTTGGTCGCCGTGGTCCTGGACGAGGACGCCTTCTTCGCGGTCGCGGTCGCGGAGGTCTTCGACGCCGCCTTCGCCGTCGCGCTCGGGCTCGCATAGCCCCGCTCCGCCGCGGTGAAGGCGAGCGCGCGCGGCGCGTAGCCCGTGCGCGCCGGCATGGGCGGGTACGGCCGCGCCTGCTCCGGGACCGCCGCGGCGTCGTCGAGGGCGCCGCGCCCCCACGCCCCCGCAACGGAGGCCTCGGGGAGGCGCCGCGCCGGGGCCGCGGCGCTGTCGGCCAGCGCCGGCCCCGCCGCGTCGCCCAGCTCGCTCGCGCCCCGCGCCAGGGCGCCTCCGCCCACCTCGGCAATCGCCATGTCCGTCCGCCTCGCTCGAAGGGTTCGTTCCAGCGACCCTCCCCTACAGCGCCCGCCATGCCAGCCGGCGGGGCCGTGGTTCCGGGCAGTTGGCCCGAGGGCGGGGAGCGCGCCCCGCCCCTCCGGCCGCGCGGCGGACGGTTGGACGGCGCGGCCGCTCGGCGTAGATTCGGCCGGTGCGTTACCTCGGCCTCGACCTCGGGCGCGCCCGGATCGGCCTCGCGCTGGCGGACGACGTCCTCGGGACGGCGCGGCCGCTCGAGACCGTGGCGCGGCGAGGCGAGGCGGCCGACCTGGCGCGGCTGCGCCGGGTGGTCGCCGAGTGGGAGGTGACGCGGGCGGTGGTGGGGCTCCCGCTCAACATGGACGGGACCGAGGGCGGCTCGGCCCGGCTGGCGCGCGCCTTCGCCGCCAAGCTGGCGGACGAGCTGGGGCTGGCGGTCGAGCTCTTCGACGAGCGCCTCTCCACCTTCGAGGCGTCGGTGCGCCTGCGCGAGCGGGGCCTCTCCGCCCGCGCGCAGCGCTCGGTGATCGACGCCGAGGCGGCCGCCGTCATCCTGCAGACGTGGCTGGACGCGAGGACCGGATGAGAGCCCTCCGCATCGCCGCGGCCCTGGTCGCGATCGCGCTCGCGGCCGCCGCCGCGGTCGCCGCCTTCGAGCTGCGCGAGCTGGCGCGGTTTCGCGACGCGCCCTACGGCTCCGAAGAGGAGAAGGTGGTCGAGATCCCCGCCGGCGCCGGCCCGCACCAGGTCGTGCGCCTCCTCGCCCGCGCCGGGGTGCTCTCGGACGAGCGCCTCGCCTGGCGCTGGCTGCGCTGGTGGAAGCAGGGCTGGAAGCGCGATCGCCGGCCGCTCAAGGCCGGAGAGTACGGGTTCTCGGGCGCGCTCCGGCCCGACGAGGTGCTGGAGAAGGTCTACCGGGGCGAGGTGAAGCTGTACCAGTTCACCGTCGCCGAGGGCCTCCGCATGCAGGAGATCGCGGGGGTGATCGAGCAGGCCGGCCTGGGGCGCGCCTCCGAGCTCCTGCCGCTCATGGGCGATCCTGCGCTCGCGCGCGAGCTCGGCGTGCCCTCCGACAACCTGGAGGGCTTCCTCTTCCCCGACACCTACACCTTCCCGCGCGGCCCCCGGCCGCGCGCGGTGCTGGCCGCCATGGTGCAGCGCTTCAAGGCCGCCTGGCGCGACGCCGACGCCGGGCGAGCGCCCGAGGTGAAGCTCGACGAGAAGCAGGCCGTCACGCTCGCCTCGATCATCGAGAAGGAGACGGGGCAGCCGGAGGAGCGGCCGCGCATCGCGTGCGTCTTCCACAACCGGCTCCGGCGCGGCATGCGCCTGCAGACGGACCCCACCGTGATGTACGCGACCATGCTGCGCCACGGGGGCCGCTGGTCCCAGAACATCACCCGCGCGGACCTGCTCGCGGTGCACCCCTACAACACGTATACGGTGGCCGGGCTCCCGCCGGGCCCGATCGCGAGCCCCGGAGCGGCCGCCCTGCGCGCCGCCCTCCACCCGGCCGCGTGCAACGACCTCTACTTCGTGTCGCGCAACGACGGCACGCACGTCTTCTGCCCCGACCTCGTCTGTCATAACGCCGCCGTCCGGCGCTGGCAGGTCGAGTTCTTCCGCCACCGCGGCCGCTGACCTCCGGGCCGCCGCGCCGCCGCCGGCGGCGCCTCCCGCGACGCCCCGCCAGCCCGTAAGGGTGAGCGGTGATGCCCGCCTGCACAAGCACCGGGCGGTCACTATCCTCGACTGGTCCAGGCTTGAAGGGAGCGTGCATGCGAGAGCCTCGCGAATTGACCACCGCAACCGGCACCGGCTGGCTGTCCCGCATCGCAGAGATGCAGGACCGCCGGAGCTACTCCGAGCAGCACTGGGAGGGCACGTTCGAGGACTACCTCGAGATCGTGCGGAAGAACCCCAAGGTCACGCGGACCGCCTACCAGCGCGTCTACGACATGATCCTGTCGCACGGGAAGACCGAGTACCTCGACAACAAGAAGAAGCTCATCCGGTACGACTTCTTCACCGACCCGGTGTTCGGCGGGAAGGACGCGATCTACGGCCTCGACATCGCGCTCATGAAGCTCGTGAACGTCTTCAAGAGCGCGGCGCAGCAGTACGGCACCGAGAAGCGCGTCATCCTGCTCCACGGCCCGGTCGGCTCGTCGAAGTCCACCATCGCCCGGCTGCTCAAGAAGGGGCTCGAGGCCTACTCGAAGACCGCCGATGGCGCGCTCTACACCTTCGGCTGGGACGTCGAGCGCGAGGTGGACGCGCCGAACGGCGGCCGGGTGAAGCGGCGCGAGCTCATGCCCTGCCCCATGCACGAGGAGCCGCTCCACCTCATCCCGCAGGAGTGGCGCGAGCGCGTCTACGCCGAGCTCTCGCCGCCGGACTCGGGCTACCGCATCCCGGACACCGGCGACCTGTGCCCCGCCTGCCGGTTCATCCAGAAGGAGCTGCTCACCGAGTACAAGGGCGACTGGCAGGAGGTCATGAGCCACGTCCGGGTGCGGCGGCAGATCCTGTCCGAGAAGGACCGGGTCGGCATCGGGACGTTCCAGCCCAAGGACGAGAAGAACCAGGACTCCACCGAGCTCACCGGCGACATCAACTACCGGAAGATCGCGGAGTACGGCTCGGACTCCGACCCGCGCGCCTTCAACTTCGACGGCGAGTTCAACATCGCCAACCGCGGCGTCATCGAGTTCGTCGAGATCCTGAAGCTCGACGTCGCGTTCCTCTACGACCTCCTCGGCGCGACCCAGGAGCACAAGATCAAGCCGAAGAAGTTCCCGCAGACCGACATCGACGAGGTCATCGTCGGCCACACCAACGAGCCCGAGTATCGCAAGCTCCAGAACAACGAGTTCATGGAGGCGCTGCGCGACCGCACCGTCAAGATCGACATCCCGTACATCACGCGGCTGGCCGAGGAGGTGAAGATCTACGAGCGCGACTACAACGCGCACAAGATCCGGGGCAAGCACATCGCCCCGCACACCCTCGAGATGGCCGCCATGTGGGCGGTGCTGACGCGGCTCGAGGAGCCGAAGAAGCACAACTTGACCTTGCTGCAGAAGCTCAAGCTCTACAACGGCAAGAGCCTGCCCTCGTTCACCGAGGACAACATCAAGGAGCTGCGCAAGGAGGCGCACCGCGAGGGCATGGAGGGCATCAGCCCCCGGTACGTGCAGGACAAGATCTCGAACGCGCTCGTCTCGGACAAGGGCGAGGGGTGCGTGAACCCGTTCATGGTGCTGAACGAGCTCGAGGCGGGCCTGCGGCAGCACTCGCTCATCAGCTCCGAGGACCAGCGGAAGAAGTTCCGCGACCTCCTCACCGACGTGAAGCGCGAGTACGAGGACACCGTCAAGAACGAGGTGCAGCGCGCCATCAGCGCCGACGAGGACGCCATCACCAAGCTGTGCGCCAACTACATCGACAACATCAAGGCGTACACGCAGAAGGAGAAGGTCCGCAACAAGTACACCGGCCAGTACGAGGAGCCGGACGAGCGCCTCATGCGGTCGATCGAGGAGAAGATCGACATCGCGGAGAGCCGGAAGGACGACTTCCGCCGCGAGATCATGAACTACATCGGCGCGCTCGCCATCGAGGGGAAGACCTTCAACTACCGGACGAACGAGCGGCTGCACAAGGCGCTCGAGCTGAAGCTGTTCGAGGACCAGAAGGACTCGATCAAGCTGAAGAGCCTGGTGGCGAGCGTGGTCGACCGGGAGACCCAGGAGAAGATCGACGTGGTGAAGCAGCGGCTGGTGAAGAACTACGGCTACTGCGAGATCTGCTCCACCGACGTGCTCAACTTCGTGGCGTCCATCTTCGCCCGCGGGGACGCGAAGGAATGACGCGGTGTCCCTGAAGATCAAGCAGGATCACGCCCGGTTCCGCGACATCGTCCGCGGGCGGATCAAGAACAACCTGAAGAAGTACGTCCAGAAGGGAGAGATGATCGGCAAGAAGGGGAAGGACTTCATCACCATCCCCGTCCCGACCATCGACATCCCCCACTTCCGCTTCGGCGAGAAGCAGCAGGGCGGGGTCGGCCAGGGCGCGGGCGATCCGGGCGATCCGCTCTCCCCGTCGCAGCCGGGCGACGGCGCCGGCGCCGCCGGCCAGGGCGAGGGGCAGCACCTCCTCGAGGTGGACGTCTCGCTCGAGGAGCTGGCCGACATCCTGGGCGAGGAGCTGCAGCTCCCGCGCATCCAGCCCCGCGGCCGGGACCGCATCGTCGCGAGCCGCATCAAGTACACCGGGGTGGCGCCCTCCGGCCCCGAGTCGCTGCGCCACTTCAAGCGCACCTACAAGCAGGCGCTGCGGCGGCAGATCGCGAGCGGCGCATACAACTACCGGCGCCCGGTGATCGTGCCGGTGCGAGAGGACCGCCGCTACCGGACCTGGAAGCAGGTGCCGCTCCCGGAGACGAACGCGGTCGTCCTCTACATGATGGACGTGTCCGGGTCGATGGGGGACGAGCAGAAGGAGATCGTCCGGATCGAGTCCTTCTGGATCGACACCTGGCTGCGCAAGCACTACAAGGGCCTCGAGACCCGCTACATCATCCACGACGCGGTGGCGCGCGAGGTGGATCGCGAGACCTTCTTCCACACCCGCGAGTCGGGCGGGACGATGATCTCGTCCGCCTACAAGCTGTGCAAGGAGATCATCGACGCGGAGTACGCGCCGAGCGCCTGGAACGTCTACCCGTTCCACTTCTCCGACGGCGACAACTGGAGCGCGGACGACACGCGCGTCTGCGTCGATCTGCTCAAGACCTCCATCCTCCCGGCGGTGAACCTCTTCTGCTACGGCCAGGTGGAGAGCCCGTACGGCTCCGGCCAGTTCATCAAGGACCTCAAGGAGACGGTGGGCGCGGCCGAGAACGTGGCGCTCTCCGAGATCGCCGACAAGGAGGCGATCTACGGCAGCATCAAGCAGTTCCTCGGGAAGGGGAAGTAGGGCGGCGGCGCGAGCGCCACCGCCACGGGCACCCCATGAGCCAGAAGAACACGCACCTCCCCGCCCACCTGCACGACATCCGCCAGCAGGTCGAGGGCTACGCGCGCGGCTACGGCCTCGACTTCTACGACACCGTCTTCGAGGTGCTCGGCTTCGACGAGATCAACATGGTGGCCGCGTACGGCGGCTTCCCCAACCGCTACCCGCACTGGCGGTTCGGGATGGACTACGAGCGGCTCTCGAAGGGGTACGAGTACGGCCTCTCGAAGATCTACGAGATGGTCATCAACAACGACCCCTCGTACGCGTACCTGCTCGAGTCCAACATGGACGTGGACCAGAAGCTCGTCATGGCCCACGTCTTCGGCCACGTCGACTTCTTCAAGAACAACTTCATGTTCCGGCACACCAACCGGAAGATGATGGACCAGATGGCGAACCACGCCACGCGCGTGCGCCGCTACCAGGACGAGCTGGGGGTGGAGAAGGTCGAGGACTTCATCGACCGCTGCCTGTCGATCGAGAACCTCATCGACTACCAGTCGCCGTACGTGCGCCGGCACGCCGACAAGAAGCTCGAGGCCGAGCAGCAGCCGCACGTGGCGAAGGGGTTCAAGACCGGCCGCGAGTACATGCGGGAGTACATCAACCCGCCCGAGTTCATGCGCGCGCAGCAAGAGCGCATCGAGCAGGACCTCCAGCGCCAGAAGAAGGTCCCCGAGCGGCCGGAGCGCGACGTGCTCCAGTTCCTGCTCGAGTGGGCGCCGCTCGAGCGCTGGGAGCACGACGTCCTCTCCATCATCCGCGAGGAGGCCTACTACTTCGCGCCGCAGGGGCAGACCAAGATCATGAACGAGGGGTGGGCCACCTACTGGCACTCCACCATCATGACGCAGAAGGCGCTCACCGCCGCCGAGCTGATCGACTACGCCGACCACCACTCCGGCACGCTCGCCACCCACCCCGGCCAGCTCAACCCCTACAAGCTCGGCGTCGAGCTGTGGCGCGACATCGAGGACCGCTGGAACAAGGGGCGCTTCGGGAAGGAGTACGACGACTGCGACTCCTTCGAGGAGCGCCGCCGCTGGGACCGCAAGCTCGGGGCGGGGCGGCAGAAGATCTTCGAGGTCCGCAAGCACTACAACGACGTGACCTTCATCGACGAGTTCCTCACCCTCGAGTTCTGCGTCGACCAGCAGCTCTTCACGTTCGGCTACAACGAGAAGCACCAGCGCTGGGAGATCGTGGAGCGCGAGTTCAGGAAGGTGAAGGACAAGCTCCTCCACATGCTGACGAACTTCGGCCAGCCCATCATCGCGGTCGAGGACGGCAACTACGAGAACCGCGGCGAGCTGCTGCTCATCCACAAGCACGACGGCGTCGACCTCAAGGTCGACTACGCCCGCGACACCCTGCGCAACCTCCAGTCCCTCTGGCGCCGCCCCGCGAACCTGATCAGCAAGCTCGACGGCCGGGGCGTGATCTTCCGCTTCGACGGGCGCGACCACTCCGACAAGAAGATCGACTTGTAGCGGGGCTGCGCCCCGCCCCGTCCAGCAAAGCTGGCCGGGGCCCCACCCCGCTCGCCGGGTCCCGTGCAGGCTCGCGCGCGGCTTCGCCGCTATCGCTCGCCTGCCCCGGCCTGGAGGGCTCCGCCCTCCCCGCCTGCGGGGGCCCCACCCGTCGATCACCCCGCCACCCCGGACCACACCGGCTCACCTGGGCCGGAATTTTCCGTGTCCCCGGACCTTGGGATCACCCGCGCCAGCTGCTAGATTGCCGGGCGCGTGACCGACCGCCGTGACAGCGCCCCGCAGCCCGGCCGTGGCAGGCTCCTCGCCGCTTCCGCCGCCCTCGCCGCCATCCTCGCGGTCTCGCTGCTCGGCGCCCTGGGGCGCCTGCGCGCCCCGGTGCCGGCGGAGGTGGCGTCGCTCGCGTCCGCGCCCACGGCCGCGCCGGCGGTCGCCCCGGCGTCCCCCGCGGTGGCCCTCGCGCCCCCCGCCCGGCCGCCGCTGCGCATGTCGGTCCTGACCGTCCGGCTCGCCCGGAACCAGACCCTCTCGCAGGCGCTCTCGCGCCTGCAGCTCGCCCCCGGCCAGGCGAAGGCGATCCTGGCCGCCCTGGCGGACAAGTTCCCCTTCCGCCGCTCCCGCCCGGGCGACCAGATCCAGGTCGAGCGGGTCGAGGGCGAGGCGGGCCTGCGCCGCTTCACCTACCGCCAGAGCGCCGCCGAGGAGTGGACGGTCCTGCCAGGCGAGGGCGGCGCGCTGCGCGGCGAGAAGCGCACCGTCGCGCTCACCACCGAGGTGGCGCGGGTCGACGTGGAGATCCGCGGGTCGGTCTGGGAGAGCCTGCAGAAGGCGGGCGAGGACCCGGCGCTGGCCGTCCTGGCCGCCGACGTGCTGGCCTGGGACGTCGACTTCTACCAGGACGTGCGCGGCGGCGACCGCATGAAGGTGCTGGTGGAGAAGGTCTTCGCCGACGGCAAGCTGCTCCGCTACGGCGAGGTGCTGGCCGCCGGCTACGAGGGCGCCGTCACCGGCGCCAAGCGGCTGTTCCGCTACACCGACCCCACCGGCCAGACGAGCTACTACGACGACCAGGGGCACAGCGCGCGGCGCGGCTTCCTCAAGTCGCCGCTCAAGTACGCCCACCTCACCTCGGGCTTCGGCTCCCGCATGCACCCGGTGCTCGGCTACGTGAAGGCTCACCAGGGCGTGGACTACGGCGCGCCCGCCGGCACGCCGGTGTGGGCGGTCGGCGACGGCACCGTGGCGCAGGCGGGCTGGAACGGCGCCTGCGGCAAGTCCGTGACCCTGCACCACCGCAACGGCCTCGACACGGTCTACTGCCACCTCTCCGCGGTGGCGGTGCACGCCGGCGCGCGCGTCTCGCAGAAGCAGCTCATCGGGGCGGTCGGCACCACCGGCCGCTCCACCGGGCCCCACCTGCACTACGCGGTGCGCCGCGGCGGCGCCTTCGTGAACCCGCTCAGCCTCAAGGTGCCGCGCGAGGCGCCCATCGCCGAGAAGCACCGCGCCGACTTCGAGGCGAAGGTGGCGCCGCTGCGGGCGAGGCTGGACGGCGCGCCGGTCGCTTAGTCCATCACTGTTGGTGCGGTGCCCGGGCGAGCCCCGTCGCCCTCTCCGCCCGGCGGATCCGAGAGCGAGCTCCGGCCGCTCTCGCGCCGCCCCGAGTCCGCGCGCGCACGAGGCGCCATTGCGCAGCGCCGCCACAGGCGCCAGGTTCGCCGGAACGCGCCCAGGGGACCTCGCCCGCGGCGAGGACTGACCGAAGCGCCGCGGCGCGCAGCGGCGCGGCGCAAGATTCCGCAGCCGCGTCGCGAGCACCTCGTTGCGCGTTCCGGCCGAGGGAGCCTTGGCGCGGCGCGGAGCACGGGCGCCGACGCGCGCGCGGGCGAGGGGCGGCAGGGGCTCCCCGCCACGCGCCTGGCGTGAAGTCGGCGTCGCCGTGAGCCCCTCTCCCCGCGATGCGAGGGGAGATGCGGTCTCGCCGGACTCCCTCCCGCGATGCGGGCCGAGGGGAGCAGCGCTCGCGGGCCCCGAGGCTACCGCCGGCGCCGCCGCGCCTTCTCGGCGGCGAGGGGCTTGCCCTCCCACTCCTTGGCGTTCAGCGCCGCCACGGTCTGCTCGACCGCCTCGGGGGCCACCTCGAGGAAGCTGTGGTTCTGGCGCACCTCGACGCCGAGCAGCTCGACGCCCGGGGCGAGCGCCGCCACGGCCGCCCGCACCTTCGCCTCGTCGCCGGCGTCCTTCTCGCCGTAGGTCAGGAAGACGCGGCCCCGGGGCGGGCGCTGCGGCGCGGACTCGCCGGCGCTCGGCTCGGGCGCCGGGGCCACGCCCCGGCCGCGCTCGACGCTGATCTCGCTCGTCGGGGTGGAGCTCGCCTCCGCGTGCCCGTTCGACGTGCCCGCGGCCATCGAGGTGGGGGTGGCGGCGCCCTGCTCCTCCAGCCCGCGCACGGCGCGGTTGCCGCCGCGGCGCCCGCGCCGGCCGCCGCCCTCGGCCTCGCCCACCGCCCGCTCGCGCCGGCCGCGGCCCTCGGACTCCGCCTCGCCCCGCTCGCGGTGCTCGACCCCGCGCGGCGCGCGATCGGCGCCGCGCCGGCCGCGCGCCGGGAGCTCCGCCCGCGGCGCCTCGGCGCGCTCCGTGCGCTGCTCGTGCTCCTCCCGCTTGTGCTGGGCCTTCGCCTGCTCCTGCACCTTCTCCATCCGGAGGTGCGAGAAGAAGTACTTGAGCGCGAAGGCGATGAGCCAGTCGCCGTCCGGGCGCGCCTTGAGCCGCTGCGCCAGGGGGATGAACGCCTCGAACACGGTGGAGCTCATCGCCTCCTTGAGCTCGTCGACGCGCCGCTCGGTCCAGATGCGCCGCGCCTCCTCCGCCGGCGGCAGCGTCTTCTCCTCGAAGGTGACGCCGTACTTCGTCTGCAGCGCCTTGAGGGTCATCATCTCCGCGCCGGAGACGAGCGAGAGCGCGGTGCCCTTCTTGCCGATGCGGCCGGTGCGCCCGGCGCGGTGCAGGTAGACCGCCGGGTCCTCGGGCAGCGAGTAGTTGATGATGTGGGTCAGGTCCGAGATGTCGATGCCGCGGGCGGCGATGTCGGTCGCGACCATGAAGCGCACCTCGCCGCGCTTCGCCTTGGCCATGACCCGCTCGCGCTCCTTCTGCGGCAGCTCGCCGTTGAGGAGCTCGGCGTCGTAGCCGTTGCGGTTCAGCACCGCCGTGACGAGCCCGGTGTCGCTGCGGGTGTTGCAGAACACGATGCCGCTCTCCGGCTCCTCCATCTCGATCATGTAGAGGAGGTTCCGCGGCTTCGGGTAGTCCTCGACCGTGTGGAAGAAGACGTTGCGGATGTTGTCGACGCGGTACTCGTCCCCGGAGAGCAGGATGGTCTCCGGCTCGGTGAGGTACTTCGAGATGAGGTGCTCGATGTCGGCCGGGACCGTGGCCGAGAAGAGCAGCTGCTGGCAGGCGTCGGGGAGGTGGTCGAGGATGTGCGTCACCTCCTCGAAGAACCCCATGTTGAGCATCTCGTCCGCCTCGTCCAGGCAGCACACCTGCATCTGCCCCAGGTCGAGGGTGCGGCGCCGGATGTGGTCCAGGATCCGGCCCGGGGTGCCGACCACGATCTCGGCCCCGCGCTTCAGCGCGTCGAGCTGGTCGCCCATCGAGGCGCCGCCGTAGATGGCGACCACCGACAGGTCCTTGTGCTTGGCGAGGGCGGCGATTTCCTCCGCCACCTGCAGCGCCAGCTCACGGGTGGGGCACATGACGAGCGCCGACGGGCGCCGGCGCCCGCCCGGGATCTTCTCCAGGATGGGGATGCCGAAGGCGGCCGTCTTGCCGGTGCCGGTCTTGGAGCGGACGATCACGTCCTTGCCGGCCACGATCGGGCCGAAGGTGGCCGCCTGGACCGGGGTCGGGCGGGTGTAGCCGCGATCGGCGATGCCGCGCCGCAGCTCGTCGGAGAGGTGAAGGTCGTCGAAGGTCCGCTCGGCGACGTAGTCGGAGGAGGGCGCCACGGCGCCCTCCCCATTCGTCTTGCTGTCCACGTGCAGCTCGCTTTCCAGGGCGGCGCAGGGATGCACCGCCGCTTCAGCGGCGCATGGCGGCTCGCTCGAACGCGTGAGCCCCCGTCGCGACGGAGGCTCGCGCGCATCCCGCGAACGCGCCATGCGCCAAGAGACGCCTTGATCGCAAGGCGCGACGCTTATATCACAACACCTCCGTATGTAAGGCGCGGGCGCGACCCTCGCCGCGTCTCCTCTCCCAGCGATGGCCACGTCTCCCGAGAAGCCGCCCGCGGCCGCGAAGAGGTCGCTCCCGGCCCCCCGGCGCCCGTCCGGCGGCGGGCTCGTCCGCTACGACCCGCTGCGCGCCTACATGGCGGAGGTGTCGCGCCACCCGCTCCTGTCCCGGGACGAGGAGCACGCGCTGGCGGTCCAGTACCGCGAGACCGGCGACGTGGCGGCGGCCTACAAGCTCGTCGCCTCCAACCTGCGCCTGGTGGTGAAGATCGCGCACGAGTACCGCCGCAGCGCCTTCAGCCTGCTCGACCTGGTCCAGGAGGGCAACATCGGGCTCATGCAGGCGGTGAAGAAGTACGACCCCCTCAAGGGCGTCAAGCTCTCCTCGTACGCCGCCTGGTGGATCCGCGCCTACATCATCCGGTTCATCATGGACAACTGGAGGATGGTGAAGCTCGGGACCACCCAGGCGCAGCGCAAGCTCTTCTTCAACCTGGCCAAGGAGCGGGAGAAGCTCCTCGCGCGCGGCATCGACCCCACCCCGCAGCTGCTCGCCAAGAACCTGCGCGTCGACGCGAGCGACATCGAGGAGATGACCGCGCGGATGGGCAGCGACGACCTCTCGCTCGACGCGCCGGCGGGCGGGTCGGAGGACGCCGCGCGGCAGACGCGCCTCGAGCGGTACGCCGGGGACGAGCCCGGGGCGGACGAGGCGCTCGGCGACGAAGAGCTGAAGCGGCTCTTCCGCGAGAAGCTCGACAGCTTCGCCCGCTCCCTCACCGACGAGAAGGAGCGCTTCATCTTCGAGCGCCGGCTGCTCCCGCGGGACGGCGCCGAGCCGCTGACGCTGCAGCAGGTGGGCGACCACTTCAAGCTCACTCGCGAGCGGGCGCGGCAGATCGAGGCCAAGCTGGTGAAGCGCCTGCGCGACGAGCTCCGGGACGAGATCCCCGACTTCGAGCTCATGACGCCCCCGGAATGAGGCCCGTCCCCTCCCCCCCGGCGCCGGAGCGGGAGCCCGCGGGCGCCCCGGACCGGCCGCTGTCGTGGCGCGGCTGGGCGGCGCTCGGCGCCTGCGTCCTCGCGGGGAACGCCGCCCTCCTCCACGGGGCGCTCCGGGGGGAGGCCCCGGTGACCGTGGCCGGGCCCCGCTTCGAGGACCGCTTCGAGCGGGCCGCGATCGGCCGCGACTACTTCACCACCGGTGCGCACTGGCGCCTCGCCCGCGGGGAGCTGTGGGCGCCGGAGGCGAAGAACAACCCGCTCTGGCTCGCCATGCGCCTGCCGCGCGAAGTCGCGATCGAGTTCGACGCCCGGAGCGAGACCGGCTCCGGCGACCGCGCCGGCGACATCAAGTTCGAGGTCTTCGGCGACGGCCGCAGCCACGCCTCGGGCTACGTCTGCATCTTCGGGGGCTGGGGCAACACGGTGAGCGTCATCGCCCGGCTCGACGAGCACGGCGAGGACCGCGAGGAGCGCACCGACCGCAAGGTGGAGCCGGGGCGCACCTACCACATGCGGCTGGAGCGGCGCGGCGACACCCTGCGCTGGCTCGTCGACGGCGCGCTCTTCCTCGAGTACGAGGACGAGGAGCCGCTCGAGGGCCCCGGCCACGACCGGTTCGGCTTCTCCGGATGGGCGGCCGACCTCTTCTTCGACAACCTGAAGATCGAGCCGCTCTAGGCGCCGGCGGTCAGTCGCGCAGAGACGGGCGGCCCTCGCCCCAGCTCGGGCGCGTCCGGCGCGTCGTGCCGAGCTGGTAGGCGGTCCCGGCCACGGCCAGCACCCCCGTCACGGCCGCCAGCACCAGCGGGCGGTGGGCGAGCGCCGCGAGCCGGGGGACCCCGGCGGTCAGGGCGAGGAGCGCCGCCACCGTCAGCACCGCGCCGGCCGCGGCCGCCGTCGCCGCGAGCACCGCGCGCCGGAGCCAGAGCGCGAGGAGCCCCAGCACGACCGCCCCGGCCAGGCCGCCCAGCCAGGCCTTGCCCGCCACCGCCACCTGCCGGCCGAGCAGGAAGCCGGGGATGCCGAGGACCAGCACCGGGTAGATCTCCGGGGCGCCGAGCGCCACCACGCCGAGCACCAGCGCCGACGCCCAGGCGGGCGTCGCCGGAGGGAGGTTCCACAGCTCGAACGACGGGATGAACGTCGAGCCGGCGAGCCAGCCCACCGCCGCCGCCCCAGCGGCGGCCAGGACGCGGCCGAGGCGCACGCCCGCGACGAGCAGCGCGATCCCGAGCGCGAGCGCGACCACCGCGGCGGGCCACGCGCCGCGGGTGAGGTCGGTGGCCACCTGCGGGAGCTTCCCGGCCAGCTGCTCCGCCCGGGCGAGCCACGCCTGCAGGAGCGCGAGCATCCCGTTCATGGCGGAGGCACCTTCATGCGGGCGGAATGTAGCAGCGGCTCCTCGCCGCCGGAAGCGCGATTCCGTAGTAGTCTCGAACCCTCCCGGCGCTGGCGTCCCGGCGCCGCGGCGCGGACCTTCCTCGAGCCATGCGGCGACGCGACTTCCTCGAGCTGCTCACCCTGGGAACGGCGGCGCTGGCCCTGCCGCGGCCGGCGCGCGCCGCCGTGCCCGCCGCCTCGCAGCTCGCCATCGGACAGCTCGAGCACGGCGGCCGCTGGAACCCCCGCCCCACCGCGCTGCGGCGCCTGCAGTGGGAGCTGGCGCAGCGCACCAGCATCGAGACGGCGCCCGAGGCGGTCCCGGTCCGCGCCGGCCGGCCCGGGCTGCACCGGCTGCCCTTCCTGTACCTGGCGGGGGACGGCGCGTTCCCGCCGTTCACCGAGCCCGAGCGGGCGGCGCTGCGGCGGCACCTGCAGCACGGCGGGTTCCTGCTGGTGGACTCCGCGGACGGCTCCGACGGCGGCGGGTTCGACGCCTCCGCGCGCCGCGAGCTGGCCGCGCTCCTCCCCGCCTCGCCGCTCCTGCGCGTCGCGCGCGAGCACGTCCTGTACAAGAGCTTCTACCTGCTCGATCACCAGGGCGGCCGGCTGCTCGTGAAGCCGTGGCTGGAGGCGCAGCTGCTCGACGGGCGCCTCGCCGTCCTCTACTCGCAGAACGACCTCGGCGGCGCCTGGGCCCGCGGCGCGCTCGGCGAGTGGGAGTACGCCTGCACCCCCGGCGGCGAGGCGCAGCGCGAGACCGCCTTCCGGCTGGGCGTGAACGTCGCGATGTACGCGCTCTGCACCGACTACAAGGACGACGCCGTCCACCTCCCCTTCATCCTGCGGCGGAGGAGCTGATGTTCGGCCTGCGGCCCGGCCCGCTCCTCGAGGCCGGCTACAACGACTGGCGCCTCACCTCGCTCGCGCCCTGGCCGGGCTGGGCGCTCGCGCTCTTCGCGGCGGCGGCGGTGCTCGCGGTCGCGCTCGCCTGGCGCGGCCTCGCCGGCGAGCCGCGCCCGGGCCGGCGCGCCGCGCTCGTCGCGCTCCGCGCCGCGTCGGCCCTGCTGGCCCTGGCGCTGCTGCTCGAGCCCGCGCTGCGCCTCCTCCAGACCTCCCGGGTGAAGAGCCGGCTGGCGGTGCTCGTCGACGGCTCCCGCTCGATGCGCTTCCCGGTCGAGCCGGGGGGCCCGAGCCGCGCCGCCGCGGCCGCCGAGCTCCTCCGGCGGCACCGGGGCGAGCTGGAGCGGCTCGGCGACCGGGTCGCGCTGGAGTGGCACACCTTCGACCGGGAGCTCACGCCCGCCGATCCGGCGGCCCTGGCGCGGGGCGGCCCGGCCGACGGCGGCCGCACCGACCTGCTCGGCGCGCTCAAGGCGGCGGCAGGCGGCGGGGGCGGCCGCAAGCTCGCCGGCGCGGTCGTGATCTCGGACGGCGCCGACAACGCCGCACTGGCGGAGGGGCTCACCCCGGCGGCGCGCGCCGAGCTGCGCGCGCTCGGGGTGCCGATCACGGCGGTGGCGGTGGGCAGCGCCGCGCCGAAGGACCTGGCCGTGGAGCGGGTGGCGGTGGACGACTTCGCCTTCGTCCGCAACACGGTCACCGTGGAGGTGACGCTCACGGCGCGGGGGTTCGGCCGCGAGGAGGTGCCGGTGGTGCTCCGCCGCGAAGGCGCGGTGGTGGCGCGCGGGGCGGTGCGCCTCGAGCCCGGCAAGGAGCGCTACACCCTGCCCCTCTCGTTCGCGCCCGACACCACCGGCACCTTCGTCTTCACGGTGGCGGCCCCGGTCTACCCCGGCGAGGCGGTGGCGGAGAACAACGCGCGCTCGTTCGTGCTGCGCGTCATCCGCGATCGGGTGCGGGTGCTGCTCGTGGCCGGCCGGCCGAGCTGGGACGAGCGGTTCCTGCGGACGCTCCTCAAGCAGGACCCGAACGTCGACCTCATCAGCTTCTTCATCCTGCGCACCGCCAGCGATCAGCCCGGCAGCCAGGACGAGCTGTCGCTCATCCCCTTCCCGGTGGCGGAGATCTTCGGCGAGCAGCTCCGCACCTTCGACGCGGTCATCTTCTTGAACTTCGCCTACCAGCCCTACCGCTCGCTCGACATCGAGCGCTTCCTGCCGGCGCTGCGCGACTACGTGAAGGGGGGCGGCGGGTTCGCCATGGTGGGCGGCGAGCAGAGCTTCGGCGACGCGCGCTACGGCCAGACGGCGCTCGCCGAGGTGCTCCCGGTCGACGCCGCCGACGGGCTCGGCATCGCCGAGACGCAGGCGAGGCCGCGCCTCACCGCCGAGGGGCGCCGCCACCCCGTCACCAGCCTCGCCGCCGGCGAGGCGCCGAACGAGGCCGCCTGGGCGGCGCTCCCGCCCCTGCCCGACCTGAACCGCACCCGGCCGCTGCCGCCCGGCCAGGGGGCGCGCGTGCTGCTCGAGGCGCCGGCGGTCCAGGTGGAGGGCCGCGCGGCGCCCCTCGTGGCGGTGCGCGAGGCAGGCTCGGGGCGCGCGCTCGCGCTCGCGACCGACGCCTCGTGGACCTGGGGCTTCGTCGCGGCCGAGGAGAGCGGGTCCTCGCGCGCCTACCAGCGCTTCTGGAACAACGCCCTGCGCTGGCTGGTGCGCGATCCGTCCCTGACCCCGGTGCAGGTCGAGCCGGACCGCCCCTCGGTCGAGCCGGGCGAGCCGGTGGGCCTCTCGGTCGCGGTGCGGACCCCGGACTACGGGCCCGGCGCCGGGCTGCCGGTCCACGGCGAGCTCGTGGGGGAGGACGGCAAGACCGTGGCGCGCGGCGACGCGGTCGCGGGGCCCGACGGCACCGCGCGGCTCGAGCTCGTGCCGCCCGGCCCCGGCGCCTACAAGGTGGTGGCGACCGCCCGGCCGCGCTGCCGCCAGGAGCCCTGCCCGCCCGACGCTCCGGTGGAGACCGCCACCGGCGCGGTCGCGGTGCGCGCCTCCGGGCCCGAGGACGCGGACGCGGCGCCCCGACCCGAGCTGCTCCGGGCCATCGCCGAGGCGACCGGCGGCGCCTTCTCCAGCGCCGATCGGGGCCTGCCGCCGGTGCACCTGGCCGAGGCGGAGGTGGTGGAGGTGGGGCGGCGGAAGGACGTGCCGATCTGGGACCGCGGCTGGTTCCTCGCCGCGCTGGTCGCCTCCCTCGGCGCCGAGTGGACCCTGCGCCGCCGCTGGGGCTACTGGTAGCCCCAGCCCCGTCCGCCGTGCGCTCCGGCGCGCGCTCTGCTATGACCGCCGGCCAACCCCGTTCGGAGGCGTCATGAAGGTCGGCAAGGGCAGCGTGGTGTCGGTGGACTACGAGCTCCACCTGGGCGACGGCAAGGTGGTGGACGCGTCCGCGCCCGGCGAGCCCATGGCCTACATCCACGGCGAGGGGCAGATCGTCCCCGGGCTCGAGCGGGCGCTCGAGGGACTGTCCGCCGGCGAAGCGAAGCAGGTGGTGGTGGCGCCGCAGGATGGCTACGGCGAGCACGACGCGCGCGGCGTGCAGGAGGTACCGAAGAACGCCTTCCCCGCCGACATGCAGCCGGCGATCGGGATGGAGCTCCTGGCGCAGGGCGAGGACGGCGAGGCGGTGCCGTTCGTCGTGCGGGAGGTCAAGCCGGAGTCGATCGTCATCGACCTCAACCACCCGCTCGCCGGCAAGACGCTCCACTTCGCGGTGACCGTGCGCGAGGTCCGCGCCGCCACCGAGGAGGAGCTCGAGCACGGGCACGTGCACGGGGCCGGCGACGCCCACGAGCACGACCACCACCACGAGTAGACGGGCGTCGCGGCGGCTGAGCCCTGCGCGGCTTCACCCAGCGTAGCGTCTTCTCGCCCTGTCGCGCGCGCGGTATTCACCCTGGGATAAACGCCAGGGCTTTGTATTGTCTCGGAAATCCTCGCCGAGGAGCCACGGTCAGCACGGGTATGCGCGTTGCAGGGACGCGCACTCGGGGTGTCAGCCTTCCGACGCCGCCCGTGGCAGTCGGGGGGGGGGACCATCATGGCGACAGCGAAGTTGCGCGAGGGCGCCGCAGCCTGGTTGCTTGCGACCCTGGTCCTGTCGGCCGCATCGGGATGTGGCGGTTCGACACCGGAGAACGGTGCGGCGGCGAGCTCCCCTCCAACCTCGCGGCGCTCGGGGGCGCTCACCCCGATCGACCCGCACCAGCTGCACAAGAACTCCGCGGGGGCGCAGTGCAACGATTGTCACTGCACCGTGGGAGAGTGCGGCCCGGTGGGCGTCAAGCTCATCTCGTTCGCGCCCGTGGCCACCGCCAGCGGCCTGCCCCGTCCGAGCTACGACATCGCTTCCCAGACCTGCTCCAACGTCGCGTGCCACATGGTCCCGGCGGGCACTTTCACGTACTATGCGTGCGGAGTGGACAGCGAGGCCACGCTCGAGAGAGCGAGCTTCGGCGGTACGCCGGTGACGACGCCCCCCTGGTACTCGGCGGTCGCGGGGGGCTGCGTCTCCTGCCATGACAATCCGCCGGACGCGCGCACCAAGACCTGGCACAGCGGCACGCACGGCGGCGACGCGGCGATGAACGAGTGCTCGTTCTGCCATCCCGACGTGACCAGCTCGGGCGGCGTGCTGACGCTCAGCCAGGCGACGAATTGCGGGCCCGGCGGCACCTTCGGCCCGTGCGCTGCGCTGCACCGCAACGGAACGGTCGAGGTGGCTCCCCGGTGGAGGAGCAGCTGCTTCGGGTGTCACTGAGGCCTGGCGCGACGCTCGCGGTCGCTGGCCGCGCCGCCGCCTGACGGCGGGGCGGGGCCGGCTCCGTCCAGCGCGCGCCCGGCAATGATATCGTGACCGCCTCCGATTGCGGGGCGGTGCGCGATGGCCGAGCAGCGGCTCAAGTCAGACCTGGCGACAGGTGGCGGCGCGCACCCGCGCGAAGACGCCGCCGCCCTGGAGCTGGCGGCGCTGAAGGACCGGCTCGAGAAGATCGCGGCCAGCGTCCCGGGGGTGGTGTGCTCGTACCGCCTGAACGCCGACGGCAGCGCCTCGATGCCGCTCAGCACGCCCGCCATCGAGGACCTGTACGGCATCCCGCAGGCGGTCCTGGCCGAGAGCATGGCGCCCTGCTTCGCGCGTGTGCACCGCGACGACCGCGACCGGCTGACGGCGTCCGTCGCCGCCGCGGAGCGCGCGATGACGCCGTGGCACGACCAGTTCCGCTACGACCACCCCACGAAGGGACCGCGCTGGATCGAGGGCTGGTCGATGCCGCTCCGCGAACCCGGGGGGAGCACCCTCTGGCACGGGTTCGTCATGGACGTGACCGAGCGCATGACCGCCGACCAGGCGCTGCGCGAGAGCCGTGACCTGTACCGTTCGGTCTTCACGCTGGCGCCGAGCGGGGTGGTGGTCAACGACGCCGAGGGGCGCATCCTCACCTTCAACGACCAGGCGCACCGGCAGCTCGGCTACACCCGCGAGGAGTTCGCGCAGCTCCGCCTCGCCGACGTGGACGCCGACGAACGGCCGGAGGACGTGCGGCGGCACATCGCGGACATCGCGGCCGGGGGCGGCAGCGAGTACGAGGTCCATCACCACACGAAGTCGGGGGAGGTCCGCGACGTGCTGGTGCGGACCCGCCCCGTCGACCTCGGCGGGGAGCGGCGGTTCCTGAACGTCTGGCAGGACATCACGGACCGGAAGCACGCCGAGGCGGCGCTCCTCGCCTCCGACAAGCGCAAGAGCGAGTTCCTCGGCGTCCTCTCGCACGAGCTCCGGAACCCGCTCGCCCCGATCCGGAACTCGATCTACCTCCTGGAGCGCGCCGCGCCGGGGAGCGAGCAGGCGGCGCGGGCCAAGGAGGTCATCCGCCGCCAGACCGAGCACCTGACGCGGCTGGTGGACGACCTGCTGGACGTCACCCGCATCTCGCGCGGGAAGGTCGAGCTGCACCGCAGCCACGTCAACCTCCGCGACGTCGTCAACAAGACCACCGACGACCTGCGCTCGCTGTTCGACCAGAGCGGGGTCGCGCTCCGCGTCGAGCACTCGGCCCGCCCGCCGTGGGTCGACGTCGATCCGACGCGCATCACGCAGGTGCTCGGGAACCTGCTCCAGAACGCCGTCAAGTTCACGCCGGCCGGGGGGACGGTGGTCGTGTGCCTGGGCGCGGCGGACGGCCGGGCGGAGCTGCGGGTGCGCGACGACGGCGTCGGGATGGAGCCGGCGCAGGTGGACCGGATGTTCGAGCCGTTCGCCCAGGGGGCGCAGTCGCTCGCCAGGACCAAGGGCGGCCTCGGGCTCGGGCTCGCGCTGGTGAAGGGCCTGGTCGAGCTTCACGGCGGGTCGGTGCGCGCGCGCAGCGAGGGGCCGGGCCGGGGAGCGGAGTTCGTCGTCACCCTGCCGCTCGCCCCCGGCGGCGCGGCTTCGGCGCGGAGGGCCGTGGCGGCCGCCGCCCGGGCGCGCGTGGTGGTCGTCATCGAGGACAGCCTGGACGCCGGGGACTCGCTGGCCGAGCTCCTCGCGTGGGGCGGGCACCGCGTGCACGTCTCTCGCGACGGCCGCTCGGGGCTGGAGCTCGCGCGCCGGGTGCGGCCCGACGTCGTGCTGTGCGACATCGGCCTCCCCGACATCGACGGCTACGCCGTCGCGCGGGCGCTGCGCGGCGACGAGGCCCTGAGCTCCACGCGCCTCATCGCCCTGAGCGGCTACGCCCAGCCCGAGGACCGCCTGCGCGCGCGCGAGGCGGGGTTCGACGCGCACGTCGCGAAGCCGCCGGATCCGGACGACCTCATGAAGATGGTCGCGGCCGACTGGGCCAGCTCGGCCCAGGACGGCTCCTGAGCGCGAGGCGAGGTCCTCGCTCCCGCCGTCGAAGCGCTTCACCTCGCCGGCGCGGCGCGGCCGGGGCGCGTCCAGCGCGCGCCCTCGAGCACCTCGAGCACCTGCGCGAAGGAGGAGATGGCGAGCGGCCAGCGCGGCGGTGGCGCGCGGAGGCCCGGGTCGGCCACCTCGTCCGAGACGTGCCGGCGGGTGACGCTCTTGGCCGAGATGACCGCCAGGCGGTCGCGGTACTCGGCGGAGATGTAGGTCCCGTACTCGGCCCAGACCCCGACGGCGCCGCACGCCTTCGCGAGGGCCATGTCCTTCTTCGCGTTGTCGCCGACGTACAGCACCTCGGAGGCCTCGAGCCCGAGGTCGGCCAGCACGCGGCGGAGCCCCATGGGCGCCGGCTTCTCGGCTGCCCGGGGCAGCTCGATCACCTTCGTCTGCTTGAGGCGGTAGTAGCCGGCCGCGTCCCGGCGGCGGATCTCCGGGTTCACGTTGCGCGGCAGCCGGTACGAGCGCAGCGCGTACACCGCGTCGAGCAGCCCGTCGAGCTCGAGCAGCCGCACCCGGTACTCGACGGCGTTCCGGGGCGCGTCGGTCAGCGCGACGACGGGGATGCCCCGGTCCTTGAGCGCGAGGAGCGTCGCGCGCACGGCGGGGTACGGCGCGAGGTAGCGCCGCCGCGCCTCCGCGAAGGCGCGCTGCGCCGGCCGCACCACCAGCGCGTCGAACGAGTCGAAGTCCGAGTCGTACGGGTGGAAGAGCGACGACTCCTGGATGGCGAACGGGTACTCGTTCGAGCCGTGGCGGGCGTACACCGCCTTGAGCGACTGGATGATGTCGATCCGCGGCCGCCGCGTCGTCTGCTCGAGCGAGGCCACCATCGCCTCCAGGCTCGGCACGATGTAGTCGACCCAGGGGTACAGGGTGTTGTCGAGGTCGGTGACGACGGCGCGGAGCGGCACGGGGCGCATTGTAGCCGGGTTGCTCCCACATCGCGCATGGGCGCAGGGGAAGCTCACGCCGAGCCTTAGCGGCGCACCCGTCACGCTACGGCGGGCGTGGCGTGACCGCGCCACGCCGGAGCGCGCGCGAGGGGCGAGCGTGAACCGGGTCGCCTCGCCCGCGGCTGACAGCCGCCCCGAGCCCGCGCGCGCACGAGGCGCCATTGCGGAGCGCCGCCACGGGCGCCGGGTTCGCCGGAACGCGCCAGGTGGGCCGTGCCCGCGGCGAGGACTGACCGAAGCACCGCGGCGCGCAGGCGCCGCGGTGCAAGATTCCGCAGCCGCGTCACGAGCTCCGCGGTGCGCGTTCCGGCCGCTGGGACCTCCGGCGCGGCGCGGAGCACGGGCGCCGACGCGCGCGCGGGCGCGGGGCGGCGGGGTGACTCCTGTCCCCGCGATGCCGGGCGAGGGCAGTTGGGCTACTCCGTCGTCTCGCAGGTCGCGTACCCGCAGGCCTGGCAGGTCTCGCAGCCGCCGCTGCGGGTGAGGAGGCCGCCGCACTGGGGGCAGCCGTTCGGGGCGGCGGCCACGCCGTGGGTGAGCACCTGGCCCTCGCGCGTGCCGTCGCGGTAGACGGTGATGCCCTTGCAGCCCAGCTCGAAGGCGAGCTCGTAGGCGCGGCGCACGCTCTCGACGGTCGCCTCCCGGGGGAGGTTGATCGTCTTCGAGACGCCGTTGTCGACGTGGCGCTGGAAGGCGGCCTGCATCCGCACATGCACCTCCGGCGCGACGTCGTGGGCGGTGGCGAAGACGCGCTGGATCTCCTCCGGCACGCCCGGCACGCCGCGCGCGCGGCCGTTGGCGAGCAGGCGCGGCAGCGCGGCCTCCGCCCCCAGCGCGCGCAGGCGGCCCAGGAGCTCCGGGTGCTCTTCCTCCAGGCTCACGCCGCCGAGCGCGTGCCGGACGTAGGCCACCGCGAAGAGCGGCTCCACGCCCGAGGAGCAGCCGGCGATGACGGAGAGCGTGCCGGTCGGCGCGATGGTGGTGACGGTCGCGTTCCGGCGCGGCCGCCCGCCCGCGCGCGCCAGCGCGCTGGTCGCGAAGCCCGGGAACGGGCCGCGCTCGGCCGCCAGGGCCTCGCTCGCCGCGTGCGCCTCGCGCTGCACGAACCCCATGAGCTCGTCGGCGAGCGCCAGCGCCGCCGGCGCGTCGTAGGCCACCCCCAGCTGCACCAGCAGGTCCGCCCAGCCCATGACCCCCAGGCCGATCTTGCGGTTCCGCGCCGAGACCGCCGCGATCTGCGGCAGCGGCCAGACGTTCACGGTCAAGACGTCGTCGAGCAGCCGCACCCCGTCCCGCACGCAGGCGGCGAGACCGTCCCAGTCGACCGCGCCGCCGCGCGCGAAGCGGCCCAGGTTGATCGAGCCGAGCGTGCAGGCCTCGAAGGGCAGGAGCGGCTGCTCGCCGCACGGGTTGACCGCCTCGAAGCGCGCCAGGTCGGGGGTGGGGTTGGCCGCCTCGACGCGGTCCAGGAACACGAGGCCCGGCTCGCCCGAGGCCCACGCCGCGCCGGCGATCCGGTCGAGGAGCTCGCGGGCGGACACCTCGACCGCCGGCGCGCCGCTGCGCGGGTGGCGCAGCGCGAACGGCTCCCCTCGCTGCGCGGCGCGCATGAAGGCGTCGCTCGCCGCCACCGAGATGTTGAAGTTCTCGAGCCCCGGGCCCCGCTTCGCGTCGACGAACTCCAGCACGTCGGGGTGCTCGACCCCCAGCACGGCCATGTTCGCGCCGCGCCGCACGCCCCCCTGCTTGATGGTCTCGGTGGCGGCGTCGAAGACGCGGATGAACGAGACCGGGCCGCTCGCCACCCCGTGGGTGGTGCGCACGAGGTCGCCCTTCGGCCGCAGGCGCGAGAAGGAGAAGCCGGTCCCGCCGCCCGACTGGTGGATGAGCGCCGCCCACTTGAGCGCGTCGAAGATCGAGGCGAGGTCGTCGTCGACCGGCAGCACGAAGCAGGCGGCGAGCTGCCCCCCGGCGCGGCCGGCGTTCATGAGGGTCGGAGAGTTGGGGAGGAGCTCGAGCCCGGCCATCCGCGCCTCGAACCGCTCGGCCCACCGCGAGCGCTCGCCTGGCTCCTCGGCCGCCGCGAGCGCGGTCGCCACCCGGCGCCACAGGCCCTCGGGCTCCTCCAGCACCGCGCCGGCGTCGTCGCGCAGGAGGTAGCGGCGCGCCAGGACGGCGCGCGCGTTGTCGGTGAGCCTCGCCACCCCCGTTTTCTAGCGGCCCGGGCCGCGCCGCGCCGCCGGGCCCGCCGCGCCCACGGCGGCCGGCCATGCGAGCGCTCGCGCAGCGCGCGGCGGCAGAGTGCGCCCTTGCCCTGCGCGAGGTCCGCTCCCAGGTTAGTTCGTGGAGGGAAGGAGTCGTCATGCCGCACAAGGAGAAGGGTCACAGCCAGATGACGGTGCGCGAGGCCGGCCGGTTGGGCGGCGAGGCGCGCAAGCAGCAGCTCGGGAGCGAGGGGTACTCCGAGCTCGGCCACAAGGGCGGCCAGCGCGTCCGCGAGCTCATCGAGGAGGGGAAGGCCGCCGGGCGGGCCGCCCCGCCGTCCGAGGAGCGCGGCGGGACGAAGCGCGAATAGCGACCGCTTGTCGCGCGGCGGCGCCGGTGCGATACCACTCGCCCATGCGCCGCGCCCTCGCTGCCGTTCTCGCCCTCGCCCTCGCCGGGTGCTACCCGCGCGCCTCCGTCCCCGACACCGAGCGCGAGAAGTCGCGCGAGCTCGAGGGGCAGCGGCGGTTCGCGAAGGTGGCGCTCTACGCCGGGCCGTTCTACGGCGACGCCGGCCGGATGCTCGTCTCGGACCAGCCGTTCGACGAGCTCGATCTGCTCCAGGACACCGCCGGCGACGCCATCGCGCCGCCGCCCGCCGAGCGCGTCCTCGCGCCCGGGACGCCCCTGCGCATCGAGAAGGTGGAGTTCCCCACCGGCTGGATCATCGCCCGACGCGTGGTCATGACGCCGCGCTACCACCCGTGGGTGTTCCTCTCGCTCGAGGGCGAGCCGCGGCCACTGGTGCTGGTCCTCCCCCAGACCCTCGCCTCGGCCGAGGACGTGCGCGTCGAGCTCGAGCGGTACCTCGGCGGGCCGGAGGCGCTCACCGCCTTCCAGGCGCTGCCCGACCCGCAGCGCGCCGCCGTCGAGCGGAAGCGGCTGGTCGAGGGGATGAGCGCCCGCGCCGTGGAGATGGCCTGGGGCTACCCCGAGAAGAAGGTGATCGACCGGCCGGCGCACACCGAGGCGTGGTCCTGGTCCGGGGGCGACCGCAAGGCCTACCTGCAGGACGACAAGCTCGAGCGGTGGGAGCCGCTCCGGTGACGCGGAGCTGGGCCCGCGAGCCGCCGCTCAGCGGCGCTCGCGGCCGCCGCCGCGCCGGCGCTCGCCGCCGCGGTCTCGCCCGCCGCGCGCCGGCTCCTGGGGCGTGACCCCGACCGCGACGCAGAAGACGTGCCCGGCGAGGAGCTGCCGCACCAGGTCGGCCTCGGTGGCCACCGGCTCGCGGAAGAGCGTCGCCGCCTTGCCGACGTCGTCGAGGGTGTCGTGGGCGCCGGAGCCCCCCACGCACGGCAGGCTCATGTGGTCGGCGGCCTCCACCGCGAGATCGTTGGCCGGCCCCTTGCGGCGCGCGCACAGCCCCTCGACCGCGGTGAGCCCCTCGAGCGAGAAGATGAAGTCGCCGCTCGGCCGCTCGATGCTCTTGTCGTACGGGTGCGCGGCCACCACCGCCCCGCCGAGCTGGCGCACCCGCTCGACCACGTCGCGCACGCGCCAGGGGGTCGTCCCGAACATCTGCGGCGGGGCCGGGACGCGCGCCGGGTCCGGGAAGTAGCAGAGGTAGTGGCCGTGATCGGTGACGAGCTCCGCCCCCACCAGCGCGAGCAGGCCCTCCTCGCGGCCAGCGGCGCGCACCTCGTCCAGCCCGTCGAGCGAGTTCACGTCCGTCACCACCACGCCGTCCAGCCCGGCCGCCTTGGCGCGGCGGACGATGTCGCGGGGCGCGAGCGCGCCGCCGGGCGAGTGGTGGCTGTGGACGTGCAGGTCGATGAGCATGGCGAGGCGGATTAGCACGCCGCGCGCGCGCCCGCCAGCGCGGGGCGGCCGCTAGGCGCGGGCCATCTGGCGGCGCTCGATCTCCTCCTCGGCCGCGCGGATGAGGTAACCCATCAGCATGAGGCTGGAGGTGTTCTCGAGCACGCGCTCCGGATCGCGCGAGATGAGCCGCGCGCTGTACGACAGGAAGAACTGCGCCAACTCCTCGCCGGCCTCGCGCTGGATGAGGGCGTTCAGCACCGACGAGTCCATCGAGCGGATGCGGTTGATGAACTCGACGGCGAAGCTCTTCTTCCCGTCGGGGACGGCCGGACTGGTGAGCGTGTGCATCTTTCCTCCGCCGCGCGGCGGCACGATGGTCGCAATGTAGGCAGCGGCGGGCCGGGTACGAACCCCCCGGCCCCAGCGAGTCGGACGCGGCCGATTTCTCCTGGCGGCGCCGGCGCTTGCGCACATCATTCCTTTGACAGCTGGAAAAACCGCGTGCCATACTCGACCCGGTGCTTTCCCGCCGGGGGTGAGGCGTGAGTGGGTCGGAGCAGGGGAGCGGCGTGCATTTCACCGGCGTGAAGGTCTTCTCGGCCACGAAGGCCAAGGAGCGCGAGGAGCTCGGCGACCACGTCACCCGCTGGCTCCGCTCGAACGCGGACCTCGAGGTGGTGGACCGCGTCGTCAGGCAGTCCTCCGACAACGAGTTCCACTGCCTCACCATCGTGCTCTTCTACCGGGAGCGGGGCGCCGCCTAGCGGCCGCGCCGCCGGCCCGCGGGCCGAGCCCAGGGATTCCATGAAGCTCAAGCAGCGGCCGGAGGACTTCTCCGTCACCGAATCGTGGCGTTTCGACCAGGACCCGCGCGGCGCGTGGTTCGTCTACCTCATGGACAAGCAGAAGCTCTCCACCTTCGAGGCGGTGGAGCGCATCTGCGCCCGGGCGGGCGTGCAGCCGGCCGAGGTGAGCTACTGCGGGCTCAAGGACAAGCAGGGGCGGACGACCCAGCTCGTCGCGGTGCGCCGCAAGCCGGTGGACCTGCAGGACCCCGACCTGCGGCTCAAGCCGCTCGGCCGGACGGGCGCGCCGCTGTCGGCCGTGAACACCACCTCCAACCGGTTCGCCGTGACCGTCCGCGACCTCTCGGAGGAGGACGTGGCGCGGCTGCCCGCCGCGGTGGCCGAGGTGCAGCGCATCGGGGTGGTCGACTACTTCGACTCCCAGCGCTTCGGCTCGCTCAAGCACGGGCAGGGGTTCCTGGTGAAGGACCTCATGCGCGGCGACGCCGAGGCCGCGCTCCGGAACCACCTCGCCCGGCCGAGCGAGCTCGACCGCACCGCCGACGCGCGGGTGAAGACCTTCTGGAAGGAGCACTGGGGGGAGTGGCAGCTCAAGAACCCCTACCCGGGCGCCGAGCGCTACGCGCCGGTGCTGCGCTGGCTCAGGCTCCACCCCCAGGACTTCCTCGGCGCGTTCCTCCGCACCGAGCCGCGCTGGCGCGGGCTGCAGGTCTTCGCCTACCAGAGCTGGCTCTGGAACGAGGGCGTGAAGCAGTACCTGCGCGACGTGGTCGGGGTCTCCCGGCTCGTCTCCATCCGGTACCAGGCCGGCACGCTCCTCTTCCCGCGCGCGCTCGAGCCCGCCCAGGCGCGGCTGCTGCACCGGCGCACCTTCCCGCTGCTCGCCCCGGACTCGCGCTTCGACGACCCGGCGGTGGAGAAGGCGGCCCTGTCGGTGCTGGGGCGCGAGGACATGACGCTCGCGAGCCTGGCGGTGCCCGGCGCGCCGCAGATCCACTTCGACCACGAGGAGCGCCCGCTGCTCGTCGTCCCGGGCAAGCTGGTGGTGAGCGAGCCCTCCCGCGACGAGCTCAACAAGGGGCGCCTGCGGGTGAACGTCGCCTTCACCCTGCCGCCCGGCGCCTACGCCACCCTGGTGGTGAAGCGCCTCTTCTGGTGGACGCTCACCCCCGGCCCCGAGGCGAAGAAGCCGGCCAAGCCCCCGCGCCCCACCGCCGAGGAGCTGCACGCGAAGCGCCGCGAGACCGGCTTCCTGGCGAAGAAGCGCGCCCGCAAGGCGGCGCGCGCCAAGCCCGCGCGCTGAGCGAGGCTCCCGGCCGGGCGCCGCCGCTAGCTCGGCCGCGGGTCCGCCCACTCCCAGACCAGCACCCCGTCGCGGCGCTGCGTCTGGAGCCGCGTGACCACCTCGCCCACCTCCACCTCGGGCGGGACGTCGAGCGCGACGATCTTGGGCGGCATGGCCTCGTAGGTGCACCCGAGCGCCAGGAGGTCGTCCAGGAAGCGCTGGATCTCGGGGCGCTCCACGTCGAGGTCGAGGTCGAGCGCGACCCGCAGGGTGCGGTGCCCGCTCTTGCGCTCGACGTCGCTGAAGCGCGCCGTCTCCCCGTCCTCCCGACCGCGGACGACGTCGCCGTGCGACAGGCCGTACGCGAAGAAGGGCGTGCTCTCGACGCGGAAACGCTCCGACCCGAGCGGCTCGGCCCACAGCCACTCGTCCTCGGGGCCCTCGACCTCCGCTTCCGCCTCGCGCTCGAGCGAGACGAGGAGCCGCACGTACCCGCCCGGAGCCTCGTTCTCCGTCATCGCACCTCCCGCGGTCGCCTCACAACTTGCTCCCGCCGGCCGGGCGGGGCACATCCCCGCCGGGGCACCACCTCACCGCCCGGCCCGGGCCGCGCCGCCCGCGCCCGCGCACGGGAGCGCGAACGAGAACGCGCTCCCCTGGCCCTCGACGCTCTCGACCCAGATGCGCCCGCCGTGCGCCTCCACGATGGCGCGCGCGATGGCGAGCCCCAGGCCCGACCCGGGGTAACGCGCGCGCCGCCCGCGGTACCAGCGCTCGAAGAGATGCGGCAGGTCCTCCGCCGGGATGCCGGGGCCGTCGTCCGCCACCGTGAACAGGACCCCCTCCCCTCCCCGCCGCGCCGAGAGCCGGACCCGGCCGCCGGCCGGCGTGACCTGGAGCGCGTTCGCGAGCAGGTTCGTGAGGACCTGCAGCAGGCGGTCGCGGTCGCACCGCAGCGGCACCGCCTCGGGCGCCTCCACGGTGAGCGCGACGCCGCGGTCGGCGGCGAGCGCTTGCAGCGCCTCGGCCGCCTCGCGGGCGACGGCGGCCGCCTCCTGCTCGGCGGGGGCCAGCGAGGGCCGGCCCGCCTCCAGGCTGGCCACGTCGACGAGGTCGTGGATGAGGCGCCCCATGCGCTCGGCGGTGCGGCGCACCGTGGTGGCCGCCTTGCGCAGCTCGTCGCCCGGCGCGCCCGGCGGGGCGAGGCGCGTCACCATCTGCGCCCCCATGTGCAGCGCGCCCAGCGGCGTCTTGAGATCGTGCGAGACGATGGCGAGCACCTCCTCGCGCGCGCGGGTCGCCTCCTGCGCCTCCCGGTAGAGCCGCGCGTTCTCGATCGCCGCGGCGCAGCGCTGCGCCAGCGCCTGCGCCACGGCCAGGTCGTCCGGGCCGTAGCGGCGCGGGCCGTCGGCCACCCCGAATGCGATCGCGCCCAGCACGCGCCCCGCCGACACGAGCGGCGCGCCCAGGTAGGAGCGCATCCCGAGGCGCCTCAGGATGTCCCGGCGCAGCGGCGTCCCCTCGCCCGGGTCGTCCTCCACGAACGCGTCGCCCGCCGCCTCCGGGAGCAGCTCCGGCTCGCCGGTGCGCAGGATCCGCCCCACCCCGTGCCGGGCGGCGAGGTCGATGGGGTAGCGGTCGAGCAGCTCGCGGGCCTCGGCGGCGCGGGCCGGGTCGCTCGCCTCGGCCGCCAGGCTGCGCGGCCGCCCCTCGCCGTCCAGCACCACCACCAGCGACCAATCGCCCAGGAACGGGACCGCCAGCTTCGCGATCCGCGTGAGCGTCTCCTGCCAGTCGATGGAGAGCGCGAGCTGCCGGCTTGCCTCGGCCAGGAACCGCTCGACCTCGAGCGTGCGGCGCACCCGCTCCTCGGCGCGGGCCCGCACCACCACCGTCCCGATCACGTTGGCGGCGGCCTGCAGGAAGCTCGCCTCGTCGGGGCCGAAGGGGCGCCGCGCGCGGCTGTGGGCGCCCAGCGTGCCGAAGGACCGCCCGCCGGGACCCGCTGCGACGATGGGTGCCACCAGGCTCGAGGTCACCCCCGCGCGGAGCAGCGCCGGCGAGGCGACCTCCGGCTCCGCCGCCAGGTCGTCCACCGCCAGGGGCTCGCGGGCCGCCAGCACCCGGAAGGCGAGCAGCGCCTCGGCGCGCGGGAAGACCTGGCCCGCGGCGGTCCGCGCCAGCCCGGCGGCCTCCCGGAGCCGCACGGACTCTCCGTCCGGTTGCAGCTCCAGCAAGGTCACCGCGTCGCACCGCAGCGCGCGCTCGACCGCCGCCACGGTCGCGGCCAGCAGCGCGTCGAGGTCGGTCTCGGCGAGCGCCCGCGCCCCCAGCTCGGCGGCGATGCGCTGCCCCTCCGCGCGCGCCTCGGCCCGGCGGCGGCGCGCGTGCGAGTAGCGGTACCCCTCCCGCACCGCGCTCGCCGCCCACACCCCGAGGGCGGTGAAGCCCACGAAGAAGGCGAGCCGGTGGAGCGGGTCGGGCTCCTCCACCCAGGTGGCGCTGCGGGGCCCGCCCATCTGCCAGGCGAAGGCGGCCGCGCACACCCCCAGCGCGAGGAAGCCCGGCCCGGCGCCGCCGCGCAGCCCCGCCAGGAGCACCGCGCCGAACGAGAGGAAGCTCGCGTAGCCTCGCAGCTCGCCCTGGAGCGCGGCGCCCGCGGCGACCGCGGCAGCGGCGAGCCCCAGCGCCACGGCGTACCGCCAGAGCGCCGGATCCTCCCCCTGGCCCACCAGGAGACGCCAGGCGCGCCGGGCACGGCGGCCGTCGCCCTCTCCGATGGCGTGCGCCGTGCGCAGGAGGCCTCCTGGGGCAGCGAGGTGGCGCTCAGCATACGCCGCCCGGCCTAGCAGGTCACCGAAGACCTGCGGCAGAGGATCGCAGGACGACCCCCGGACGGGGCCAGCTCCTCAGGGCTGCTGCCGGCCGGGCCCCAGCTGCTCCGCGATGGCCTCGGCCAGCGCCTCGGCGGAGGCGCGGAGCGGCTGGACCACGCGCGTGAAGCCCAGGAGTTGCAGCTCGGCCGCAGTGGTCGGGCCGATGGCGGCGAGCGCCGCCCGGCCGAGCAGGTCCCGGCCGGCCCCCAGCGCGGCGGCCACGCTCCGCACCGCCGACGGCGAGGCGAAGGCGACCGCGTCCACGGCGCCCTGGGCGAGCGCGGCCGCGAGCTCCGCGAGCGCCTCCGGGGGGGCGGGCACGGTGCGGTAGGCCGGCGGCGCGACGACCGTCGCCCCGGCGGCGACGAGACCCTCGACGAGCTCGGGGCGCCCCTCCTCCGCGCGCGGGACGAGCACCCGGAGCCCGCGGACCTGGGGCGCGAGCGCCGCCGCCAGCGCCTCGCCGCGCGCCTCGCCCGGGACGAGGTCGGGGGGCCGGACGAGCCGCGCCAGCTGCGCGGCGGTGGCGCGCCCGACCGCCGCCAGGCGCGGCCGGGCCAGCGCCGCGGCCGCGACGCCGAGCTCGGCGGCCCGCGCCAGGGTCCGCTCCACGCAGTTCGCGCTGGCGAACGCGATCCAGTCGGTGGCGCCGAGGTCCCGCAGCGCGGCGTCGAGCTCCGCGAAGGAGCCCGGCGGCGCGAGCGCGATCGCCGGCGCCTCGAGGACCTCCGCCCCGAGCTGCCGCAGGCGGCGGGCCAGCGGGTCGTCCCCGCCCGCGCCGCGGGTGACGGCGACGCGGCGGCCGGCGAGGGAGGGGGCCATGGGGCTAGTGCGGCACGGGCTCGGCGGTGCCCTCGAGCTCCTTCAGGATCTCGGCCGCGCCGCGCGACAGCAGCTCCTCCCCGAGCGCCTCGCCCAGCGCGCTCGCGCCGGCGACCGGCCCGGTGCGCTCGCCGCGCACGACCCGCGCGCCGTCGAGCGACGCGACCAGCGCGCGCAGCGTCACCTGGCCCCCCGCCACGGTGGCGTGGGCGGCGATCGGCACCTGGCAGCCGCCCTCGAGCCGGCGCAGGAGCCCGCGCTCGGCCTCGACGCGGTGGCGCGTCTCGGGGTGGTCGAGGGGCGCCAGGCGGGCCAGCGTGGCGGCGTCGCTCGCGCGCGCCTCGAGCGCCAGCGCCCCCTGCGCCACGGCCGGGAGCATCTCCTCCGGCGAGAAGACCTGGGTGGCGTGCTCGGCGAGGCCGAGGCGCCGCAGGCCGGCGTAGGCCAGCACCACCGCGTCGAGGCCCTCGGAGGCCTTCCGGAGCCGCGTCTCGACGTTCCCGCGGATGACCTCGATGTGGAGGTCGGGGCGGAGCGCCTTGAGCTGGGCGGCGCGGCGGAGGCTGGAGGTGCCCACCGTCCCGCCGCGGGGGAGCCGGTCCCAGGTCTGGTGCTTCGGGGAGCAGAGCGCGTCGCGGGGGTCCTCGCGCACCGGCACCGCCCCCACCACCAGGCCCTCGGCCAGCACCGCCGGCAGGTCCTTCATGGAGTGGACGGCGATCTCGGCGTCGCCGGCGAGGAGCGCGTCCTCGATCTCCTTCACGAACAGGCCCTTCCCGCCCACCCGGGCCAGCGCCACGTCGAGGATCTTGTCGCCCTTGGTGACGAGCTCGTGCAGCCGGACGTCGAGCCCGGGCTCGCCGGCGCGGAGCAGGCCGGCGACGTGGTTCGCCTGCCACTTGGCGAGGGGGCTGCGGCGGGTCGCGATGCGGATCATCTCTTCTCCGGGAGTGCCACCATGTGGACGGGGGCCTCGGCGGCCTCCGCGGGAGGAGCCGGCGGCTCGCCGCGCTCCTCCTCGATGCCAAAGAGCTCGGCGGCGGCGCCGGGCAGCGCGCTGTCGCCGTTCGAAGCGGCCTGCTTGAGGCGCGAGGTCGGGCCGTGGAGGAGCTTGTTGACGATGGCGCGCGCCATCGCCTCCACGCTCCGCCGCCCCTTCTCGTCCAGCTTCTGGCCCACCTGCGCCAGGGTGCGCTCCGCCTCGGCGAGCGCGATCTCCTCCGCCTGCCGGCGCAGCGCCGCCAGCACCGGCAGCGCCGCGCGCGCCTCGCGCTCGGCGGTGAACGCCATCACCTCCGCCTCGACGATCGCCTCGGCCCGGAGCGCCTCCTCGGCGCGGGCCGACTTCGTCGTCAGGACGACCTTCTGCAGGTCGTCCATGTCGTAGGCGTAGACGTCGGTGACGTCGCTGCAGCACGGGTCCACGTTGCGCGGCACCGAGAGGTCGATGAGGCAGAGCGAGCGTCGCCGCCGCGCCTTCATGGCGGCCTGCACCAGCTCGGCGCCGACCACGAAGGTGGGCGCGCCGGTCGAGACGATGACGACGTCCGCCTCGACGAGCAGCTCGGGCAGCTCCGCCCAGTCGCGCGGGTGGCCGCCGGTCTGCTCGGCCAGCGCGACCGCCCGCTCGCGCGACCGGTTCGCGACCAGCACGCGGTCGGCGCCGAGCGAGGCGAGCGCCTTCGCGGAGAGCGCGCCCATCTTCCCGGCGCCGGCGAGCAGGATGGCGCGGCCCTTGAGGTCGCCGAAGATCTTGGCCACCAGCTCGACCGCCACCTGCGACACCGAGCTCGCCCCGCGCCCGATGTCGGTCTCGGTGCGGACGCGCTTGGCGGTGGCGAAGGCGCGGTTGCACAGGCGCGACAGGAAGGAGCCGGCGGTCTGGGCGGCGCTGGCGAGCCCGTAGGCCTCCTTCACCTGGCCCAGGATCTGCTGCTCGCCGAGCACCATCGAGTCGAGGCTGGCCGCCACCCGGAACAGGTGGCGCACCGCCTGCGATCCCTGCCGCTCGTAGAGGTGCCCGTCGGCGGCGGCGGCGCGGTCGAGGAAGAAGCGGCGCGCGGGCTCGGCCGAGTCGGCGAGCACGTACACCTCCACCCGGTTGCAGGTGGAGATCGCCATCGCCTCCTGGACGCCGCTCACCTCGCGCACGCCGCGCAGCGCGGCCTTGAGCACCTCGTCCTTGAGCGCCACCTGCTCGCGCACCGCGATGGGCGCCGAGTGGTGCGACAGGCCGACGAGGAAGACCTCGCTCACTGGAAGTTGCCCCCGTGCCGGGTGACGTTCGGGACCGCGCCCATGGCGATCATCGAGCCGATCACCAGCGCGAAGCCGGCCAGCGTGAGGAGGGCGTAGCGGCGGCCGTGGACGCCGAGGTGGCGCAGCTGCACCATGCCGCCGTAGAGCAGCCACACCACCAGCGCCGCGACCTGCTGCGGGTCCCAGGTCCAGAAGCTGCCCCACGCGTTCTTCGCCACCAGGGCGCCGGTGACGAGCGCGACCGAGTAGACCGCGAACCCGCCGCGGACCAGCCGCTGGTTGAGGCGGTCGAGCGCGTCGAGCGACGGGAGGCGCGAGAAGAGCGCCCCGAACCGCTTGCCCTTCACCTCGCGCTCCTGGAGCAGGTACATGAGCGCCACCGCGAAGGCGAAGGCGAACAGGACCACGCCGCCGGCGGCGCTGAAGATGTGCACCTTGAGCGACGGCAGCCGGATGATCGCCGGCACGGGCCCGCGCGCGTTGGGACCGAGCCCGAAGACCCCGGGCAGCACCGACATGAGCACGAGCGGCGTGATGAACGCCCCCACCGACGGCAGCCGCCAGAAGCGCTGCAGGAGCAGGAAGGCGCCGGCGGCGAGCCAGCCGAGGAGGCCGAAGCCGCCGCGCAGGTTGAAGAACTCCCTCCCGCCGAACTCGCCGCAGGCGAGGCCGATCGAGACGGCGTGCACCGCGAACGCGACCGCGACGAGCGCGTAGCCGGTGCTGGCGGCCCGGAGGTGGCGCGGGCGCGCGAAGAAGAGGATGTAGGCCGCGGCGCCGGCGGCGTAGAGCGCGGCGGCGAGCCTCAGGACGTGGATGCTCATCGGCGTGGCCTTCCCCCTCGCGACGTCGAGCCGGCGCACGGCCTTACGTCAGCCAGCCCGGCGGGCGCAACCCTTTCGGCACCAGCACCCCCGCGGCGCGCCCTCGCGCCCGCGCCGGCGGCGCGGGACGAGCTCCGCGCGCGCTCACAGTAACACCGGACGGTCACGAGAGATTCTCCGAGAGGAACCGCGCCAGGACCGCCGCCGGGTCGCGCTGCTCCGGGGCCGCGGGCGGCGCGCTCGCCGCCGCGAGGAAGCCCGGCTCGACCTCGTAGGCGACGTCTCCCAGGAGGACCGAGTCGCCCATCCGCTGGCCGCCGAGCGCGCGCAGCTGCGCGTCGGTCTTCACCTTGGCCACCAGCCCGTGCGGGTCGCACTCGGCGCCGACGACCCGCAGGAAGCGCACCGCCGGATCGAGCGCGTACGCGCGCCCGGAGCCCGGCCCCGCGCGCAGGCTCATGGTCTGGCCGGCGAACGCGATCCGCCCCTGCCCGGACCAGGCCTCGAGCATCGCCTGACTCACGAAGAGGAGACCCGCCATGCGATCGGCCCAAGTGCGACGAAACACCGCGTGAGCCCGCGAGGTTAGCACGCTCGCCGCGCCGCTTGCCACCCCGTCGCGCGTCCGCTAAACAAAGCCGCATGGCATCGAATGACGTGGTCACCCTCGAGGACGGCACCTTCGATCAGGAAGTGCTGAAGAGCGACACCCCCGTGCTGGTCGACTTCTGGGCGACCTGGTGCGGCCCCTGCAAGGCCATCGCCCCGGCCGTGGAGGAGCTGGCGAAGGAGTACAAGGGCAAGCTCAAGGTGGCGAAGCTCGACATCGACCACCACCAGCAGGTGCCGCAGAAGTACGGCATCCGCTCCATCCCCACCCTGCTCGTGTTCAAGGGCGGCCGGGTGGTGGACACCATCATCGGCGCCGTGCCCAAGGCGAAGCTCGTCGACGCGGTGAAGAAGGTCGTCTGACCGTCGAGCGCGCCCGCCGGCGCGCGGCCCCCCCCTCAGCAGGAACGCCCGCCCGCGCCTCCGCCGGCGGGCGTTTCAGTTCACGAAGCGCCGGCTCGCGACGTTGTTGAGCAGGCCGATGCCGATGAGCACGGCCATCACCGACGAGCCGCCGTAGCTCATGAGCGGGAGCGTGACGCCCACCACCGGCATGACGCCGGTCACCATCCCCATGTTGATGAAGGCGTGCCAGAAGAGCATCGCCGTCACCCCCACCGCCAGGAAGTGGCCGAAGCGGTCGCGGGCGTTGCCGGCGATGCCCAGCGCCGACACCACGAGCGCGTAGTAGAGCGCGAGCAGGAGCAGGCAGCCGACGAACCCGTGCTCCTCGGCCCACACCGAGAAGATGAAGTCGGTGTGCTGCTCGGGCAGGAACGAGAGCAGGGTCTGCGTCCCCTGCGCCCAGCCCTTGCCGAGCGCCTGCCCCGAGCCGACCGCGATCATCGACTGCGTCGCGTGGTACCCGGCGCCGAGGACGTCGCCCTCCGGGTTGAGGAAGGTCTCGACGCGCTTCTTCTGGTACGGCTTGAGGTGCGGGTACGCGAAGACCGCGCCCACCACCACCACCGCGCCCACCGCCACCAGGGTCTGCCAGCGCACCTTCGCGAACAGGATCATGGTCGCGCCCACCGCCACCACGATGAGGGCCGTCCCGAGGTCGGGCTGCTTCAGGATGAGCAGCGCCGGCACCAGGGTGATGACGCCCGGGACGACGAGGCCGAACAGGCCGTAGCCGTCCTTGCGCTTGGCGGCGTCCATGTGGAACCAGCGCGCCAGCGCCACCATGACCGCGATCTTGGCCAGCTCCGAGGGCTGGAGGTTCATCGGGCCGATGGCGAGCCAGCGGCGGGCGCCCATGACCACGCGCCCCTTGAGCGCGGTCGCCACGAGCAGGAGCACCACGACGGCGTAGAAGACGTACGCGCCGCGCATGAAGCGGCGGTAGTCGACGAGCCCGAGGGCGAGCGCGACGGCGGCGCCGGCGCCCATCCAGGAGAGCTGCGAGATCCAGACCGGCGCGTGCGCGCTGCGCGAGGCCGAGGCGAGGTTCCAGACGCCGAGCGCGGCGATGCCGAGCACGAGGAAGGCCACGTGCCACGGGTAGTGCGTGAAGGCGCGCCGCTGCGACGGCACCCCGGCGCGCGGCAAGGACAGGTCAAGCGCCACGCTTCTCCCCCTGGACGGCGGCCGGCACGGTGGCCGGCGCCTCGATGGTGGGGGCGCCCGGCGCCCCGGTCCGGACCGGCGCGGCGGCCGGCTTCGCGCCCGGCACCTCGAGGCCGGGCGGCGGCGGCGGGCCGAGCTGGACGCCCGCGCGCTCCAGGGCGTCGGTCCGCTTCAGCTGGAAGTAGTAGCGCATGACGGCGGCCGCGGTCGGGGCCGCGTTCGACGCGCCGAAGCCGGAGTGCTCGTTCAGCACCACCACCACCAGCTCGGGGTCGTCCGCCGGCGCGAACGAGGCGAACCAGGCGTGGTCGCGCTCGAAGTAGGTGACCTGCGAGGCCTTGAGCCGCTTCGCCCCCAGCTTCACCACCTGGGCGGTGCCGGTCTTGCCGGCCATCAGCACCGGCTTGCCGTCCACCACGACGTCCTTGAGGCGCGAGCCGTAGCCGGTGCCGAACGGCTCGTTGACGGTCGCCTCCATGCCCTTCAGCACGGCCGCCCGCGTCTCGGGCTTGATGGGGAGCTGTCCCTTCACCACCGGCCCGAACTCCTGGACGGTCTCGCCGCCCGGGTCCTCGATCCGCTGCACGACCTGCGGCTTCCACACCTTGCCGGTCGCGAGCGCGCCGTAGAGCACCACCTGCTGCATTGGGGTCACGTTCACGTCGCCCTGGCCAATGGCGATGTTGAGCGACATGCCGTGCTGGTAGCCGCCGGCGAGGTGGCGGTCGTGCCACGCCTCGTCCGGCATGACGCCGGAGATCTCGCCGCCCAGGTCGAAGCCGGTCGGGCTGCCGAGGCCCAGCAGGTGCGCCCACTTCGCGATGGCGTCGGTGCCGAGCCGGTCGCCCAGCGCGTAGTAGAAGACGTCGCAGGAGGCGCCGAGCGCGTGCTCGAGGTCGACGTTCCCGTGCCCCTTCTCCTTGTCGCAGCGCCAGCGGTGGCCGCCGAGCGTGTAGTGCCCGGGGCAGTTGATGGTGCCGCCCGGCTTGAGCGCGCCCTCCTCCAGGGCGGCGATCGAGGTCACGACCTTGAACGTCGACCCCGGGTGGTAGTGCTCCTGGATGGCGCGGAACAGCTCGGGGCGGAGCGGGTCGTCGCGGATGGCCTTGAGCTCGGACCGGCTGATGCGGCCGGAGAGCTTGTTCGGATCGGGCGAGGGGCGGTCGACGAGCGCCAGCAGGAACCCGGTGCGCGCGTCCATCGCGAGGACCGAGCCGGCGGTGGCCGGGAACATCTTCTCGGCGAACTCCTGGAGACGCCAGTCGATGGAGAGGACGAGGTTCCGCCCGGGCCGCGAGGCCTCGAAGCGCTGGTCCTCCGGGATGAGCTCCTCGAGATCGCCGCCCTTGGCGTTGCCCTTCGCGTCCACCACCACCCGCCGCCGCCCGTCGAGGCCGCGCAGGGTGGACTCCCAGCGCCGCTCCAGGCCGCGGCGGCCGACGTAGTCCCCGAGCTGGTAGAGGAGCTCGCCGTCGTTGCGCTTCTCGATGTCGGCGTTGGCGCGCTTGAGCTCCTCGGCCCCGATCTCGTTCATGTAGCCGAAGAGGTGGCCGGCCCAGGGGCCGTAGCGGTAGCTGCGGTGCGGGGCGGGGATGACGTCGACCCCGGAGAGCGCGCCGGGCACGCGGTTCGCCTCGACGATGTCGAGCTCCTCTCGCGCGATGTCCACCTTCACGGTGAACGGGCGGAAGCGCTCCAGGCCGCGCGCGGCGTGGAGGCGCTGCTGGGCGCGCTCGAGCTCCTCGTCGGACAGCGAGAGGAGCTTCCCGAGCTGGCCCAGGAGCTCGTCGCACTGCTTGCCGCAGAAGTAGGGCGTGAGGGTGACGTCGTACGAGGGGCGCGAGTCGACCAGCACCTTGTGGTTGCGGTCGAGGATGAAGCCGCGGTCGGCGGGGACGCGCAGCTCCTTCACGAAGTTCTCGTCGGCGCGCTCCTTGTACTGGTCGCCGCGCAGGATCTGGAGCTGGTACAGGCGGACGGCTAGCACCAGGAAGGCGAGCGACGCCACCACCGTCATGAGCGCGGTGCGCGGCCGGAGCTCGGCCTGCGAGGTGTTGGGGGCGGTGGCGGTGGGGACGCGGACCATCTCGAGTCAGGCTCTCCAACAACGGGCGGCGGCCGGCGATTCTCCGGGGACCCGGCTCATCGCAGGAGGCCAGGCTCCTCGCGCGCGAACAGGCCGTCGAGGCGCCGCATCCCGAGGAGGACGAGCGGGGAGAGGGCCCCGGTGAGGAGCGCGTCGACCAGCACGCGGCCGAGCAGGCGGAGCCCCGGCGCGGTCTCGACCGGCGAGACGGCGCGGGTGAGGAGCAGCGCGCCCAGGCCGAACAGGAACACGCCCACCGCGGAGAGCGCCGCGAAGCCGCTCTTGCCGTGGATGGAGAGCGCCGCGCCGGCGAGCCGGCTGCCGAGGAAGAGCGCCACCGCGAGGAACGTCATGAGCCCCTTGGGCCCGCCCGCCGTGAGGTCGAGGACGTACCCCACCGCAGCCGCGCCCACCGCGCCGTCGACGTTGCCGGCCGACAGCCCGAGGTAGACCACGACCGGGAGCGCCAGCGAGAGCGAGAAGGCGCCCCCGCCGACGTATCGAAGGAGCGCGGCCTGCACCGAGACGAGCAGCAGCGCGGCCGCGAACGCGGCGACGGGCCTCACGGGCTCACCTCCACCGCGGCGGTCGCGCCGGGCGCGGGCGGCGCCTCCGCGGGCGCGTCGTCCTCCTCGGGCGCGGCCGGCGCCGGGGCGGCGGGCGGGGGCGCCGGCTTGGCGGCGGCCGGCCGCCGCGGCGCGGGCGTCGGCGCGCTCGCGGGCGCGGGCGCCGGCGCGGCGGCCGCGAGCGGCGCCTCGTCGAGGTGGGCGTCGAAGGAGGTGATGACCAGCGCCTCCTCGACCTTGGTGATGTCGACCGCCGGCGCCACGTCCGCGCGCTGGTAGAGCCCCTGCCCGCTGCGCTTCAGCGAGGTGATCCGTCCCACCGGCAGGCCGCGCGGGAAGACGCCGTCCGTGCCCGAGGTGACGAGCGCGTCGCCGTCCTGGATGTCGTCGGACCGCAGCGCGTACTCGAGGCGGCAGGCGTCCGGCGCGCCGGTCCCGCGCACGTTGGCGCGGGCGCGCGAGCGGTCGACGCGCACCGCGATCGAGCTGTTGCGGTCGGACAGGAGCAGCACGTCGGCGGTGGTGTCGGTGACGGCGTGGACGCGGCCCACCACTCCGTGCGCCACCACCACCGGCATCATCCGCGCCACGCCGTCGCGCGCGCCGCGGTCGAGGGTGAGGAGCTGCAGCCCCTTGGGATCGAGGCGCACGCCGATGACGCGCCCGCCCACCACGCGCCGCTCGGGCTCCGCGCGGGCGAACCCGAGCAGCCGCCGCAGCCGCTCGTTCTCGTCCCGCGTCCGGACGAGCTCGAGCTGATCGAGCTTCAGGGCGGTGACCTCGTGCTGCAGCGCCACCGCCCGGGCGTGCGCCCCGCGGAGCCCCACGTAGCCGTTCCAGGCCTGGAGGGCGCCGGTGACGGTCCAGCCGATGGCCTTCTCGATGGGGCCGGTCACGGCCAGGATGACCCGGTCGAGGCGCGTGCGCTCGCTCGGGTGCTTGGCGTGCGCGAAGTACACGCCCAGCGGCAGGACGAGCAGCAGGACGACGAGGATGATCTCGCGGTGACGCTTCAGCAGTCCGACCACTCCGGCTCCCAGGCGAGGCCGTCCGCCGCCCCCCGCGGTTCCAAAAACCCTTGCATTTTAGCCGATCTCGGCTAGGGTGCAACCTTCCAAAAGCGGCCCGCACCCGCGGTTTCGCCGCGTTCAACAATCCGGAGCGCCGTTCCATGCTCGACACCTTGAGGGCGAACTCGCGCAGCGTCCTCACCTACGTCCTGTTCGGCATCATCATCATCGTCTTCGTCGTCTCGTTCGGGCCTGGCTCGAAGGGGTGCAGCGGAGGCGACATCGGCACCACCCAGGCGTGGGCGGCGAAGGTGAACGGTGAAGCGGTCTCGCCCACCGAGTTCGACCAGCAGTACGGCCAGCTGCTCCGCATCTACCAGCAGCAGGGCGCGCCCGACCTGAACGCCCTCCTCCAGACGCGGCTCCGCCAGATGGCGATGGACCAGCTCGTCCAGCGCGAGCTCATCGACCAGGAGGCGCAGCGGCAGGGCATCGTCGTGAGCGACGACGAGCTCTCGAACGCCATCAAGAACATCCCCTCCTTCCAGAGCGAGGGCCGGTTCGACATGGAGCTGTACCGGCGCGCGGTGACGAGCACCTACGGCTCGCCCGGGAAGTTCGAGGAGCGCATGCGCAAGGACCTCGCCTACCAGAAGATGGTGGCGCTCCTGCGCGGCACCGCGAAGGTGACCCCGGACGAGGTGAAGGACGCCTGGGCGGCCGAGAACGACCGCCTCGCGCTCGAGCTGGCCCGCTTCCCCTTCGCGCTGGCGCGCGCCGAGGTGAAGGTGACCGACGCCGAGGTGAAGGCCTTCCTGGCCAAGAACGGCGCGCAGGTGGAGCAGTACTTCAAGGATCACCCCGCCCGCTTCGACCGGCCGCGGCGGCTGCACGCCCGGCACCTCCTGGTGGCGGTGGCGCCGGGCGCGCCGCAGGACGCGCAGGAGGCGGCCAAGAAGAAGATCGACGCCCTGGCGGAGCGCGTGAAGAAGGGCGAGGACTTCGGCAAGCTGGCGCAGGAGGCCTCCGACGACCCGGGCTCCAAGGCCCAGGGCGGCGACCTCGGCTTCTTCGGGCCGGGCGTGATGGCGAAGCCGTTCGAGGACGCCGCCGGCAAGCTCTCGCCGGGCCAGGTCTCGGAGCCGGTCCGCACGGAGTTCGGCTGGCACCTCGTGAAGCTCGAGGGGATCGAGCCGGCCAAGAAGGAGACGCTCGACGAGGCGAAGCCCGAGATCGCGCGCGAGCTCCTCGAGACCGAGGCCGCCAAGAAGCTCGCCGGGCAGCGCGCGGAGGAGACGCTCAAGAAGCTCCAGTCCGGCAAGAGCTTCGCCGAGGTGCTCCCCGCGAAGGGCGCGCAGGTGAAGCTGGGCGGGCAGCCCATCGTCGCGGAGGACACCGGCACCTTCCCCGTCTCCAGCGCGCCCAGCGTGCCGAGGCTGGGGCCGGCGCCGGAGCTCTTCGCCGACGCCGTCAAGGCGGCCGCCGGGCAGGTGCTGCCGCGCGTGTACGAGACCGCGGGCGGGCCGGTGGTGGCGCGGGTGAAGGAGCGCCAGCGCGCCGACCTCTCCAAGCTGGCCGAGCACCAGGCCGAGGTCGAGACGCGGCTCAGGCTGCGCCGGGAGTCCGAGCTGGAGCGCGCCTGGGTGGAGAGCCTCCGCAAGAAGGCCAAGGTGCAGACGAACGAGGCCTTCGTGCAGGGCACCGCCCGCGCCGCCCCGGTGGAGCTGGACTAGCGCGGGTCGCGCCGGCGGAAGGGATGACGCTCACCCTCGCCTCGCAGAGCCCGCGCCGGCGCGAGCTGCTCGCGCGGCTCGGGCTCGCCCTCGACGTCCGCCCGGCGGACGTGGACGAGGGCACGCGCCCGGGCGAGGAGGCGCGCGCCTACGTGCTGCGGGTGGCCGAGGCCAAGGCGCGGGCGGTCGACGCGCCGGGGGTGGTGCTCGCCGCGGACACGGCGGTGGTCCTGGACGGCCGGATCCTGGGCAAGCCGCGCGACGACGCCGAGGCGGCCGCCATGCTGCGGGCGCTCTCCGGGCGCGCCCACGAGGTCATGACGGGCGTCTGCGCCCGCGGGGCCGGGCGGCAGGAGCTCGTGGCCGTGACGAGCGCCGTCGAGCTGGCGGCGCTCTCGGAGCGCCAGATCGCCTGGTACGTGGCGACCGGCGAGCCGCGCGACAAGGCCGGCGCCTACGCCGTGCAGGGGGTCGCCTCCGCCTTCGTGACGGCGGTGCGCGGCAGCGTCTCGAACGTCATCGGGCTGCCGCTCGCCGAGACGCTCGAGCTCCTGCGGGGCTTCGGGTTTCCCCTGCCCTGGGACCGCGAGGCGGCGGGGTGAGCGGCCTGGCCGACCGGCTGGCCGCCGTGCGCGCCCGGCTCAGGCCCGGCGTGACGCTGGTCGCGGTCTCGAAGACGCAGCCGGCGAGCGCCATCCGCGAAGCCTACCAGGCGGGCCAGCGCGACTTCGGCGAGAACTACGCCCAGGAGTGGCGCGCCAAGGCAGCGGAGCTGGCAGCGCTGCCGGACCTCGTCTGGCACTTCATCGGCGGCTTGCAGACGAACAAGGTGAAGTACGTCCTCCCCGCCCCGCGCCCCGGCGCCGCGGCGCCGCCGGCGGTGGGGTGGGTGCACACCGTCGACCGCCTGGCGCTCGCCCAGGAGCTCTCGCGCCGCGCGGCGGCGCGCGGCGGCGCGGCGCGGGTGCTGCTCGAGGTGAACGTGGGCCAGGAGGGCTCGAAGTCCGGCTGCGCGCCGGGCGAGCTCCCGCGACTCGCCGAGGCGGTGGCGCGGCTCCCGGCGCTGGAGCTGCGGGGGCTCATGTGCATCCCCCCGGCGGCCGAGGACCCGCGCCCGCACTTCGCCCGGCTGCGCGCGCTGCGCGACGCGCTCGGGCTGGCGCTGCCCGACCTCTCCATGGGGATGAGCGGCGACTACCCGGCCGCGATCGAGGAGGGCGCGACCCTGGTCCGCGTCGGCACCGCCATCTTCGGCGAGCGCCGGCCGCAGCCGTAGCCCGCCGCGCTCGTCCCCGCGAGCGCGGCTAGCTCTCGACCAGCTTCAGCCGCCCGTCGTCCGACACCTTGGCCCGGTACTCCTGGCCGCAGTAGCAGCACAGCACGTCGTCGCCGTCGCCGAAGCCCTCGTCGCAGGGCGTGACGGCGTCGCAGGAGGGGCACTCGAGCTCGGTGAAGCGGCGCCGGCGGTCGTGCTCGCGGGGCTCGTCGTCCTCGTCGAAGTCGTAGGGGTTCGTCGGCACGAGGCGATGTTACGACGGGCCGGCGGCGGGCGCTCGGGCGAGCGCTCCCCACCACGCCTCCCGGTGTGGGGCCTGGTGCGCCGCGGCCTGGCGCGGACCGGCCCGGTCGAATATGCCCGAGTCGGCGCCGTCTGCGCCACGAGCCCATGACGATCACCGCCGCCCTCCTGGCAGCTGCGCTCGCGACCGCGGGCCCCGCGACCTCGACCTCGAACTCGAACTCGAACTCGACCTCGAACGCGACGGCGACCGCGACCGCGACCGGAGAGCTTCCGTTCGCGCCGGGTGAGCAGATCGACCTCGTCATCGACTTCCTGCACGTGCGCGCCGGCGAGGCGCGCCTCTCGGTGGGCCAGCCCGAGGGCCCGGTGTGGCCGATCTTCTGCCAGGGCAAGACCGGGGGGCTCGCCTCGCTGCTCGACATCCGGGAGCACTACGTCTCCTACTGGGACGCCGAGCGCCGGGCCTCCCGCGGGACCGACCTCAACGCCATCGAGCCTGGAGACCGGCACACCGACCGCGCGCGCTTCGACCGGGAGAGCGGGAAGGCGCTCGTGCAGGTGCTCCGCAAGGGACGCCTGACCCGGACCACGCAGGACGTACCGGGCGACATCCAGGATCTGGCGAGCGTGCTCCTCGCCCTGCGCCTCGCGCCGCTGCGGCCCGGCGATCGCTACGAGCTGCCCGTCTTCTCGGGGAAGGAGGTCTTCACGCTCCGCGCCGAGGTGGAAGGGGACGAGACGCTCGAGACGCCGGCCGGGCGCTTCGACACCACCCGCCTGAAGGTCCAGCTCGGCCTGAAGGACCAGTTCCGCAGCCAGCGCGACGCGCACCTGTGGCTCTCGCGCGACCCGCGGCACATCCCGGTGCGCATGACCGCCGACTTCGCGGTGGGGAGCGTGGTGGTCACGGTGAGCGGCTATCGCCCCGGTGGCGCGCAGGCGGCCTCGCGGTAGACTCGCGGGATGATCTCGGCCGCCCTCGCGCTGGCGCTCGCCGCGGCCGGCTGCGGGCTCCCGCCGGTCGCCGGCCAGGCCCCCTTCGTCGTCGGCGAGTCGCTCGCCTACGACCTCGACGTCATGGGCGTGGTGAAGGCGGGGACCGTGACGCTCTCGGTCGAGCCGCCCATCGCCCGCGGCACGCTCCTGCCGCTCCGCGCGCGGGTCCGGAACACCTCGGTGTTCGCCAAGGCGCGGCGGGTGAAGGGGTACGCGCTCTCCTGGGTCGACGCGTCCACGCTCCGCCCGCAGCGCTACCGGGACGAGGTGGACGAGGACGGGGTGCGCAAGAGCACCGACACCCGCCTCGACCGCCCGGGGCCGATCCTGATGGAGTGGCGCCTCGGCGACCGCCGCGGGACCACCAGCGCCCCGCGCGCGGCGGAGGTGATGGACCTCCTCTCCACCATCTACTACCTGCGCGCCGTCCGGCTCGAGCCCGGCACGCGGCTCTGCTTCGACCTCGTCGCCAACCGCCGCATCTGGCGGCTGGAGGGCGAGGTCGCGCCCGGGCGCGAGAAGGTGGAGTCGGCGGCCGGCACCTTCGACACCGTGCGCGTGGACGCCGTCCTCACCCGGGCCGACGGCGCGGGCCCCCGCCGGCCGGTGCACTTCTGGTACGACCGCGGCGCGCGGCACCTCCCGGTGGCCGCGGTGAGCGAGATCGACCTGGGCCCGGCGCGCGCCATGCTGGCGCGGGTGACGGCGCCGCAGGTGACCCCGGCCGACTGACGGCGCAGGCCTGCGGAGCGCCGCACCGGCGGCGCAGCGTCAGCCCGGCAGGCGGCGCGACAGCTGGGCCATCCGGCGCCGCAGCGCGGAGAGCGTCGTGTCGAGCCGGTCGACGGCGGGCGCGGGGTCGGCGAGGGCGCTCAGCGCGAGCAGGCGCCGGCCGTCCGCCCGCGCCGCGCCCAGCTCGGCCCGGACGATCCCGAGGTACCGGTCGAGCGCGGCCAGCGCGGCGGCCGTCTCGTCGAGATCGTCCTCGAGCAGGTCGGCGAGGACCGCCTCGCGCGCGGAGCCGCCCGCGGCCGCGAGCCGGCGCCGCAGCGGATCGAGGGCGCCCTCCGGTCGGCGGGTGGCCTGGGCCGGGGCGTGCGCCAGCGCGAGCGCGGTCCGCTTCACGCCCGAGAGCGTAAGCGGTCGCTATCGCGGGTCAAGAAAACGGCGGGCGAAGGCGCGCGGGCGCTCCCCGCGGCGGGCGTTAAATCAACCCGCGGGAGCGGCGCAGCAGGTCGACGGTCTTGTTGTACTCGACCTCCCAGGCGCTCGTGCCCTCCTGGAGGTGCTTCAGGCGGGCGCGCGCCTCGCGGTCGATCTCCTCGTCGACGTCGAGGTGCTTCTTGAAGATCCCGAAGATCTTCTTCCGGAGGGAGGTGTCCTCGGCGTAGACCTCCTCCACGTTGCGCGAGATGAGGAGGAACTCGATCATCTGCCCGATGACGTACTCCATCCCCTCGTCGCCCATCTTGAAGCCGCGGACGTCCGCCATCTCGCGCTTCACCTGGTTGAAGCGGGAGTGGTCGTAGCCCCGGCGCTCCAGCGCCTCGCGCGTGGCGGCGTTCACCCGCTCCTCCGCCGCGAGGTACTCCTTCATGATCGCCGCCATGTCCATCTCGGCGTCCGAGATGCGCAGGGTCTCGATCTCGACGTCACCGTCCTGCATCAAGGTCTGGATGACCTCGCGTGCGATGGTCGGGATCACCTTGGGGTAGAGGCGCATTTCCGGTTTTCCTCGGCCCCGTGACGGGGCCTTCGGCGGCGGCGGGCGCGACCAGCTCGAAACGCGCACTTCCGCGAATCAAAAGGTAAAATCGTATAAACCCCGCCCGCCGGGGGTGGCAAGGGAAAAAGGCCCCCGCGACTCGAAAATCCGCGGTCCGTCGGGACGGTTTGACGTTGCGTGTCGGTGCTCGGGCGGGCTCCCGCGCAGGGACGAGACGCGGGCTGGCCCGCCAGGCTCGGTTCGCCACATGGCGGTCGGAATCTGCTCAGCGCCGCGAAAGCGGAGCGGCTGCCCTTTCGGGCAGCCGCTCAAAATGGCCCGCGGGCGGTGCCCCGCCCGCGCGCCCGCTACTTGGCGTAGATAGCCATCACGTCGGAGAGGAGCTTCAGGGCCTCGCCCCGCGGCCGCTGGAAGGAGTTGCGGCCCATGATCGACCCGAAGCCGCCGCCCTCCTTGATGGCCTGGATCTCCTTCAGGATCTCGTCCGTGCCCTTCGCCTCGCCGCCCGAGAAGATGACGATGCGCCGCCCGTTGAAGGCGGACTGCACGACGTGCCGGACGCGCTCCGCGAGCGTCTTCGTCGGGATGGCGTGCTTCTCGTACACCTTCTTGGCCTCGGCGAGCTCCACCCCGTCCTTCGGCGGCTTCACCTTGATGACGTGCGCCCCGAGCTGCGCCGCGATCTGGGCGGCGTAGGCGGCGATGTCGACCGCCGTCTCGCCCTCCTTCGACACCCCGGAGCCGCGCGGGTAGCTCCACACCACCACCGCCAGGCCGTGCTCCTTCGCCTCGAGGGTGATCTCGCGGAGCGCCTGGTACTGGAGGTTCCGCGCGTCGGACGCCGGGTAGATGGTGTAGCCCACCGCGACGCAACCGAGCCGCACGGCGTCCTTCACCGAGGCGGTCACCGCGGAGATGGGGGCGCCGCCCAGCTTCGAGAGCGAGTCGGAGTTGTTGAGCTTGAGGATGAGCGGGACCTGGCCGGCGAACTCGGCCGCGCCCGCCTCGAGGAAGCCGAGCGGCGCCGCGTAGGCGTTGCACCCGGCGTCGATCGCGAGCTGGAAGTGGTAGCGCGGATCGTAGCCGTCCGGGTTCGGCGCGAAGGAGCGGGCTGGACCGTGCTCGAACCCCTGGTCGACGGGCAGGATGACGAGCTTGCCCGTGCCGGCCAGCTTGCCGTGCATGAGCAGGCGGGCCAGGTTCGTGAGGGTGCCGGGGTTGTCGGAGGCGTACCAGGAGAGGATCTGCTTCACGCGCTCCGTCATCTTCGGTTCCATGGACGGCTCCGGGTCGAGGGTGGTGGCGGGAAGGCGAGCCCTCCGCGTCGGGGCCCGCCGCCGCGGAATGTATATCCTCTCCGAGAACGCTCTCAAGGAAGGTTTTTCATGGCGCGTGGAACGGGCGAACCCCTGGAGAGGAGCCCCTCGGCCTTGCTGGGCCAGGTGGAGTATCCGATCAGCCGCGACGAGCTCGCGAACGCCGCGGCCGAGGCCGGGTACGAGCGCGACGCGATCAACTTCCTGAAGTCGCTGCCCGACGGGATCTACCAGAGCCCGGCCGACGTGCTGCGCGAGTTCGGGGAGGCGGAGGCGCGGTTCGGCATGGGCACGCGGGACGTCCGCCACCGCGGCGACCTGGGGCGCGACGCGGTCGAGACCGGGGACAACCCCACCCGCCACCCCTAGCCGCGCGGAGCGTCCGCCGGAGACGGGTCGCCCGGGAAGCAGCGCGCGAGGTAGCCGCACCCCTCCGACCGGCAGCGCGCCGCGTCGCGGCCGAGCGCGGCCGGCGTGCTCGCGTACCCCTCGCCGGCCTGGACGGCCTGCGCCAGCCGCGGCGCCTCGCGCGCGAACTGTCGCAGCTCCGCCTGGGTGGGGGTGACGTCCACCGCCGCGCAGGGGCCGCGCAGGAACTGGAGGCTGGCCGTGACCCGCTGGCCGGGGAAGGCGCGGGCCGCGGCCAGCGCGTACGCGACGAGCTGCAGCCGGTACCGCTCCGCCGCGCCGGGGCGGCACAGCGCGTACTTGAAGTCGACCACCGCCAGGCCCCCGCGCTCCTCCAGCAGCGCGTCGATAGCCCCGGTGAGATAGCAGAGGGGCGCGCCGTCTCCGCCGAGCCGGAGCAGGAACGGCACCTCGCGCCGGAGGCGCCCCTCCGCCGCCGCGCGGGCCAGCCGCCGCGCCGACGGCGCGTCGAGGAAGCGCGAGACGTCCGCGGCGATGCGGCGGACACCCGGCGAGCGCGGGTCGTATCCGCGCCGCGACGCCGCCGCCGCGAGCAGCACCCGCCGCTCCAGCGGCGGCGCCGCCAGATCGACCTCGGCCAGCATGGCGTGGGCCAGCGTCCCGCGGGCGGTGGCGCGGTCCGGGTCGTCCTGCGACGGGCCGCGCTCGCCGGCCAGCTCGGGCAGCCCGAGCTGCCGCGAGAAGTGGACGCGCCTCGGGCAGCGCGCGTGCTCGGCGAGCGCGGTCACCGCGACGCGCACGGCGGGCGGCGGCGCGGGCCTCGCCAGGCGAGGAGGCGCCACGTCCCCCGCGCCCCGCGCTCCGATCGCGGTCGCATTCGAGGTCGCGGTCGAGGTCGCGGTCGAGGTCGAGGTCGCGTTCGAGGTCGCGGTCGCCGTCGAGCTCGAGGTCGAGGTCACGTTCGCGGTCGCGGTCGCGGTCGCGCCCGCGCCGACCCGGAACGCCCCCGCCTCCGCGAGCGGCACGCGCGACGCCAGCTCGGGCCGGGCGGCCAGCCCCGCCTCCACCAGCGCGCGCCAGGTGTCGCCCGCCCTCCCCGCCTCGCCGGAGAGCACGAGCCGATCGCGGGCCCGGGTGAGCGCCACGTAGAGGAGGCGGCGCGACTCGGCGGCGGCCGCCCTTCGCCCCTCCTCCCGCGCCGCCTCGAGGGCGGCGGTGGGGTGGTGGCGATCGGCCTCCGGGTCGGCGAACGCCAGCGCCAGCGCGCCCGTGGGGTGGCGCGCCGCCCGGCGGCCGTCGCGCGGCGGGGTCGCGCCGAGATCGGGCACGAACACGATCGGCCACTCGAGCCCCTTCGCCTGGTGCACCGAGAGCAGCGCGACCGCGTCCGGCGCCTCGACCTCCGCCTCGGGCTCCCGCGCCTCCCGCGCCGCCAGGGTTCGCAGGCGCGCCGCGAAGCCGGCCGCGCCGCCGCCGCGCTGGGCGAAGCGGCGCGCGAGCGCCACCGCCTTGCGCACGTTCGCGCACCGCCGCTCGCCGTCGGGGCTCGCGAGGTGCGCCGCCTCGAGGTCGAGCAGCGCGAGCGCCCGCCGGAGCAGCTCGTCCACCGGGACGCGGTCGACGAGCGCCCGCAGCGCGTGCCAGGCGCGCAGGAACCGGAGCAGCCGCTCGCCCTCGGCTGCGCGCTCCGCCTCGGTCGAGGTCGAGGTCGCGGTCGCCGTCGCGGTCGCCATCGCGGTCGAGGTCGCGGCCGAGGTCGCGGTCGAGTTCGCGGTCGCAAACATCGCCCAGACCGCCTCCACGACCGCCTCCGGCTCGCGCCGCGCGAGCGTCCCGAGCCCCAGCCTGGACAGCGCGAACAGGACCCCGTCCGACACGCCGCAGAGCGGCGAGCGCAGCAGCGCGGCCCAGGCCAGCGCGTCGTCGGGCGCGGTGAGCGCGGCCGCCAGCTCGCCCAGGTCGCGCACCTCGGGCGCCTGGTAGAAGCCTCCGCCGCGGCCGAGGCGGAACGGCACCCCCGCCTCGCGCAGCGCCCGGACGTAGGTCTCGACCTCGGTCAGGCGGCGAAACAGGATGGCGACGTCGCCGTGGCGCGGCGTCCGCCCGCGCTCCGCGCCGCTCTCCCCGCGCTCGCGGACCTCCACCCCGGCGGCGCCCGAGACCAGCGCCTGCACCCGGGCCGCCACCGCGCGCGCCTCGCGCACCCGGCGCTCGGCGCTCGGGCCGCCCTCCCCGTCCTCCAGCAGCTCGCACGCCGGCGCCTGCCCGGGAGGCCGCACCGGGACGAGCCGATCGGCCTCGGAGAAGGCCAGCTCGTACGGGCGCGGGTCCGAGGCGGCGGGCTGCATGCAGCGCGCGAACACCTCGTTGACGAGCGCCAGCACCCCGGGGCCGGAGCGGTGGTTCACCGAGAGGTGCAGCGCCCGCCCGGGCGGGGTCGCGGCCAGGCGCTCCAGCACGCCGCGGAAGACGGCCACGTCGGCGCCGCGGAACCGGTAGATGGACTGCTTGAGATCCCCCACCGCCACCAGCACCGGGCCCGGCGCGAGCCCGGGCTCGTCGCGCGAGAGGAGCTGGAAGAGCTCCTCCTGCAGCGCGTTGACGTCCTGGTACTCGTCCACCAGCAGCGCGCGCACGCGGCCGCGCAGCTCGGCGCGGAGCGCCGCGTCCCCCCGGAGCAGCGCGCGCGCGCGGGCGAGGAGGTCGTCGAAGTCGAGCGCGCCTCCGGCCCCCTTGCGCGCCGCGTAGCGCGCCTCGGCCTCGGTCACGAGCGCCGCCAGCTCCAGCTTCTGCGGGTCGGCCAGCACCTCGGCCGCGAGCGGCCCGAACGCCTCGCAGGCGTCGATCAGGGCCGCCTTCCGGCCCCGGGCGTCGGGCCCGTCGCTCGCGCCCACCCGCCAGGGCCGGACGGCGCCGGCGAGCGCATCGAAGCGGCTCAGGGCCTCCGCCCGGAGCGCGCCGGACCGGTCCTCGCCGAGCGCGTCCAGCGCCTCCCGCAGCGCGCCCAGCGCGCGGGCGCCGGTGGCGGTCTTCACCTCGGACCGCGCCGCGAGCAGCGCCTCCGCCGCCGCGATCGCCGCCGCGCGCGCGGCGCGCGCCGCCCCCTCGTCGCTCGCGGCCGGGCGCGCCGGGCCCTCCTCGCCCAGCGTGGCGCGCTCGCGCGCGAGCTCCGCCACCAGCTCGGCGAGGCCGCCGCGGCGGCCGCCCGCGCCGTGCGCGGTGGCGAGCCGCCGCGCCTCGGGGCGACCCGCGTCGAGCGCCGCCACGAGCGCCGCGCGCGCGGCCTCGCGGCGCCAGAGCTGCGAGGTCTCCTCGTCCAGGACCTCCAGCGCCGGGTCCACCCCCGCCTCGAGCGCGTGCTCCCGCAAGAGCCGGCCGGCGAAGGCGTGGATGGTGCCCACCGCCATCCGCTCCAGGCCTGCGAGCCGGAGCCGCCACGCGCGCGCCTCCTCGGAGCCGGCCGGGGCCGCGGCGGCGCGGGCCGCCAGCGCCTCGCGCAGCCGCTCCTCCAGCTCGGCGGCCGCCTTCTCGGTGAAGGTGATGGCGACGAGCTCGCCCGGCTCGCAGGGCGTGCCGGTCGCCTCGCCCGAGAGGAGGCGCAGGCAGAGCTCGACGAGGCAGGTGGTCTTGCCCGAGCCGGCGCCGGCCGACACCGCGGTCGGACCGGTCAGCTGGAACAGCGCCAGCGCCGCCTCGCCCCAGACGATGCGGCTCACGGCGCCTCCTCCGCCACCGCCTCGGCCCGGCACACGGCCCCGAACGCACACCCGGCGCAGTCGCGCGGCGCGATCGGGAGCTCGCCGGCCCGGATGCGCCCCACCGCCTCCACCACCGCGTCGCCGAAGGGCCGCACCCCCAGCGCGCGGGCCGCCTCGCGCGCGGCGGGGCTGGCCGCGAGCAGCGGCTCGTCGGCGCCGCCCGCGAACGGGGCGAGCCGCACCGCCGAGCGCAGGAGCAGGTAGGTGGCCTCCAGGCGGACGCGGCCGGGGAGCGCGCGCGCGGCGGCGAGGAGGTAGGCGGGGACCTGGAAGTTCGTCTCGCCGAGCGCCTCCGGCTCGAGCTTCTGCTTCCAGAGCGGGCTCGCCGAGTTCTTGTAGTCGATGAGGACGAGCCGGTCGGGGGCGGCGTCCACGCGGTCGAGGCGGCCCTGCAGCAGCACCTCGCCGTCGGGGCCCTGGAAGGCGAGCGGCGGCACCCCGGAGTCGCCGCCGAACCGGTACTCGAGCAGCGCCGGCGCCGCGCCCCCGGCGGCCTCCGCCTCGGCCTGCACCACGCGCTCGAGCCGCGCCAGCACCGCCGCGCGCCGCCCGGCCCACAGCGCCGGGTCGCCGGTCCGGCCGTCGCGCTCGAAGCTCCCGAAGAGCGCGGCCGCGGCCGCGCGCAGCTCGGCGCGCTCGTCCTCGCCGCCTCGCAGCGGCCCGCTGCCGCGGGCGAGCCGCGCGCGCAGGAACCGCTCCAGGACCGCGTGCGCCAGCCGCCCCTCGTCCCGCGGGTCGATGTCGAGCTCCGCCGCCTCGGGGTCCGCCAGGCCGAGCACCAGCGCGGCGAGGAGCTGGAACGGGCAGCGCGCGTGCCTCTCCAGCTGCGAGGGCGTCCACTCGGCGGGCAGCGCGCGCGCGAGCTCGGCCCGCAGCGCGGGCGGGAGCGCGCCGGCGTAGGGGTGGGCGCGGCGGCCGGCGATGGCCTCGCCCCGCTCGCGCTCCAGCGCTCCGCGGGCGCCGGCCGCGGCGGCCCGCGCCCCGAGGTCGCCCGCGCCGGCGAGCGCCGCCAGCGCGGAGGCGCCCTGGCCCTCGCGCCACAGGCGCGCCGCGGCGCGCAGCGCGCCGGCCGGGGTCCGGCAGGCCGCCAGCGCCGGCTCGCCCGCGGGCGCGCCCGGCGGCGCGACCCCGGCCAGCGCCAGCAGCTCGAGCGCGAGCGGCGAGGCCGGCCCGCCGGAGCCGTCCGGCCCCGGCGCGGCCCAGGTGAGCGCCAGCGCCTCCCGCCCGGCGGCGAGCGCGCAGAACGCCGCGTGCAGCCCCTCGGCGCGGCGGAGCGGCCCGGGGGCGAGCGCGGCGCTCCCCAGCGCGCGGTTCACGGCGGCGCGCTCCGGGTCGCGCAGGAAGGGATCCGCCCGGCCGGCCGCCGGGAACGCCCCCCGGTTGCAGCCGGTCACGAGGACGGCGCGCGCCGAAAGCCCCGGCGCCTCCGAGAGCGGCCACAGCTCCACCGCTCCGGCCGCCGGCTCGGGCGGCGGCGCCGCGGCGCCCGCCACGGCCGCGCCGAGGAGCGCCTCCCACGCGGCGGCCTCGAGCCGCCGCTCCCCGCGGCCGAGCGCGGAGAGCGCGCGGGCGAGCTCGTCGGCCGCGTCCTCGAGCCGGCCCAGCGCCGCCAGGTCGCGCGCGGCCACCTCGGCGGGGGCGCGCGCGGCGCGGCGCCGGGCGCCCGCCGCCGCCAGGTAGCCGCGGAGGCGGGCCGCGTGCTCGCGCGGCAGCCCGGGCGCGCCGAGCGGCCGCAGCGAGGCGGAGAGCCCCTGCAGCGCGTCCGCCGACCGGAGGAGCTCGGCGCGCTCGCGCGCCGCCGCCGGCGAGCCCAGCGCGGCGGCCCGGGCGCGGAGCGCCGCCTCGGGATCCCCGCGCCCGTCGAGCGCGCCGGCGCGGTCCAGCCAGTAGCCGAGCCGCGCCGGGAGGCGCGCGGCGCCGAGGTAGGGCGAGGCCGCCACGGCCTCGAGCGCGGCGCGGCCCGGGCGCACCGCCGCCGCGAGCGCCTGGAGCGCCGCCCGCACCGGCGCCGCCTCGGCCAGCGCGGGCCCGCAGCCGGGCGCGAACGGCAGGCCGGCGGCGGCGAAGGCGCGGGCGAGCGCGGGCGCGGCGCGCTCGGCGGACGGGGCCACGACCGCGATCTCGTCCGGCGCGAAGCCGCGCTCGACGAGCTGCGCCGCCAGCTCGGCCGCGACCTCGGCCTCGCCCTCCTCCCCCGCCCCGGCGGCCGCCAGGAGGACGCCGTCGCCGCCCGCCGCGCCCGCCGCCCCGCCGGCGAGGGCGGCCAGCGCGGCGGTGAGCCGCGGGGCGCGCCCGGCCAGCTCCAGGTCCTCCAGGGCGAGCGTCACGTCGCGCTCGCCGGCGAGCTCGTGCCAGCCCTCGAGCCGCCGCAGGAGCGGCTCGACCGGCGCGCAGAGCTCCGGGCGCAGCGGGAAGAAGGGCAGCCGCAGCTCGGTCCTCCGGGCGCGCCGCGCCAGCGCCCCGACGGCGTCGAGCGCCGCGGGGGCGAGCGCGCGGAAGCCCTCGACCACCAGCACGTCGAGCTCGCGGAGCTCCTCGGGGGCGGCGCCGCGCTGGAGCGCGCCGGCGGCCGCGCGGAGCGCTCCGGCGCGGTCGAGGGCGCCCGCCGCCTCGAGGCGCGCCTCGTAGGCCTCGAGCGCGCCCGCCAGGAGCGCCAGCCGCGCGCCGGCGGCGCCTCCGAGCGCGCCGGCGGCCGCGCGGAGCGTGCCGGGGCTCGCCTCGGCCCGGCGCAGCTCGCCCAGCGCGGCGGCCAGGGCGTCGGCGAGGCCGCTCCCCGGCCCAGCGCCCGCGAGCGGGCCGCCGGTCGCCTCGCCCACCTCGGCCGCCAGGAGCCGCTCCGCCAGCGGGGAGAGCACGGGCCGGGGGTCGCGCGCCGCCGCGAGCACCGCCGGGGCGAGCCGGTCGAGGGTGGTGAGGTGGGCGCCGAGGAGCACCCCTCCCTGCGCGTCGCACAGCCGGCGGGCGGCGCGCGCCGCCCGCAGCGGCGTCGGGACGAGGCAGAGGGCCGGCACGGCCGGATGATACGCGGACGGCCTGACGCCCCCGGCCCGCGCGCTCGCCTACTCCTCGCGGTACACGGCGAGCGAGCCCTCGTTCTCCCACACCTCGACCTTGGACACGGTCACCCGCCCGCCGTCCACCCCGGCGAGCCTGCGGTTGCCCTCGACGTAGAAGAAGCGCGCCAGGTTCTCGGCGGTGGTGTTCACCTCCGTGAACGGCGGCACCTCGTTCATGTTCTGGTGGTCGAAGCGCGCGCACAGCTCGGCGGCGATCTTCTGCAGGTCGGCGAAGTCGATCACCATGCCGATGCGGTCGAGCGCGCCGGCGCGGGCGTGCACCCGGATCCGCCAGTTGTGGCCGTGCAGCCGCTCGCACTTCCCGCCGTGCATGCGGATCTGGTGCGCGGCGCTGAAGACGAACTCCTTGGAGACCTCGTAGACCGGGACGCCCATGGGGCGCGCAATATACCCGCCGGCCCGGCGGGGCGCACCCCCGGGGCCGCCGCCGGCCGGTCCACCCCGCTGGCGCCGTGTCGCGGGCGTTCGCGCTTTCTCGCGGGCGCCTTCGGGTTACCATGGGAGCGATGGCCCTCGTTCGCCACGCGCTCGCGCTCTGCGCCGCCGGATCCCTGCTCGGGCTCGGCGCCAACGCCCTCACGCCGCGCCCGGCGCCGCTCGGGCACGAGGTGGCGGCGGCCGCGGACGCGCCCGGGGCGGCCTGCCAGATCCAGGGCCTCCAGGCGGCCATCCCCCGCATCTCGGTCGAGGAGGCGACGCCCCTCTGCGTCGCCTGCTCCGCGCTGTTCGTGGACGCGCGCAGCAGCGCCGAGTACGAGGCGGGCCACATCACCGGCGCGCTGCACCTCGCGCCGGGCGAGGCGGTGGACCCCGTCCTGTGGCGGCTCGGGGTCTACAAGACGGTGGTGGTCTACGACCGCGATCCGAACTGCTCGGTGGCCGACCAGGTGGCGAAGAAGCTCCTCGAGCACGGCGTGCAGGACGTCCGGGTGCTCACCGGCGCCTGGCCCGCCTGGACGGCCGCCCGCGCGCCCAACGCGGCCGGAAGCTGCGCTTCCTGCGGCCCCCCGGCGACGGCGGCCAAGGGGTCGCCGTGAGCCGCTCGCTCGCGCGCGCGGGGCTCGTCCTCGCGAGCCGGCTCGCGCTGGCCGCCATCTTCCTCTACGCCGCCGCGACCAAGGTGCCCGACCTGGCCGCCTTCGCCACCGACGTCGCGAACTACCGGCTCGTGCCCGCGGCGCTGGTGCCGTGGGCGGCGGCGGCGGTGGTCGGCATCGAGATCGTGGTCGGGCTGGCGCTCCTCACCGGCTTCTACGCCCGCGCCGCCGCCCTGGTGGCGGCGGGCATGCTGGTCGTCTTCATCGCCGGGCTGTCGCAGGCGCTGTTGCGGGGCATCGACCTGCGCTGCGGCTGCTTCGGCGGCGACGAGCCGGCCGACTGGTGGACGGTGGTGCGCGACCTCTTCATGCTGGTGCCGGCCGGGATCGTGCTCGCGCTGGGCCGCGCTCGACGCCCCGCGGCGGAGGCCTCGTCGCCCTCGGCCGGCGGCGCTCACCTCGGCCGCATCAGCACCAGGTACTGATGGGGCAGGAAGGTCGGCTCGCCGATCACCGCCAGCCCGGCGCGGTCGGCGGCGACGAGGAAGTCCTCGCGCGAGACGCGGTGCTCGAGCGGCGGCCCCACCGGCGTCTCGCGCCGGTGGAAGTCGACGTTCGCCAGCAACCCGCCGCGCCGGAGCGCCGCCGCGAGGTGGCGCAGGTACGCGACGCCGTCCGGGAAGTGGTGGAAGGTGTCCGCCACCAGGATGCGGTCGCACGAGGCGGGTGGCAGGAGCGAGTCGCGCTCGCGCGCGAGGAGCGGCACCACGTTCGAGACCCCGGCGCCGTCGAGCCGCGCCCGCAGCACGCCCAGCAGCTCGGGCACCACCTCGACCGCGTACACCCGGCCCCGCGGCCCCACCGCCCGCGCCAGGCGCAGCGTGAAGTACCCGGGCCCGGCGCCGACGTCGGCCACCGTCTGGCCCGGCTCGACGCCGAGCGCGGCCAGCACCTCGTCCGGCCGCTGCCACGCGTCCCGCTCCGGTCCGGTGAGGCGCGCGACGTAGGCGTCGAGGTCGTCCGGGTTGCCGTGGGCCCGCCGCCCGTGCGCCGGCCCGCCGTGGCCGCGGTCGAGGTCGTGGCCGTGGTCGCGGTCGTGGTCGTGGCGGTCGTGCATGCGCGGCGCTCCTCGAGGCGGCGGGACGGGGGGCGGTGTAGCGCCGTGCGCGCGCCGCCTCAAGCGCGGATCGCCTGCCAGAGCGCCAGCACCGCGGCGCCCGGGTCGGGCGCGCCGAGCCAGGCCCGGATGACCCCCACCCCGCGCGCGCCGTGCTCCCGCGCCGCGCCCGCCGTCTCCAACTCGATCCCGCCCAGCGCCACGAGCGGGAGCCCCAGCCGCGCCGCGCGCGCCAGCGCGGCGAGCCCCACCGGCGGGCCGTAGGCGGCCTTGGAGGGTGTCGCGAAGACCGGGCCGAAGGTGGCGAAGTCGGCCCCCCCACCCCGGGCGCGGGCCACGTCCTCCTCGCCGTGGCACGAGACGCCGACGAGGCGCCCCGGGCCGAGCAGCCGCCTGGCCTCCGCCGGCGGCACGCCGGACGAGGGCAGGTGCACGCCGTCCGCGCCGGCGGCGAGCGCCACGTCCAGGCGGTCGTTGACGAGGAGGCGCTGCCCGGCGGACCGGCAGGTCGCGCCGAGGGCGCGGGCGAGGGCCAGGAGCTCCCGGCCGCCGAGGTCCTTCTCCCGGAGGTGGACCGCCACGGTCCCCGGAGGTGCCCGCCTCAGGGCGGCCGCGACCGCGGCGCCCAGTTCGGGCACCAGCCGGCGGTCCGTGACGAGGTGGACGAGCGGCGTTAGCATGGTCGGCATTCGAGTCTCGCAGAGGTGGGTGTCCTTCCGCCACCTCGGTGACCCTCGCACCTCGGAGAAGATCGTGGACACGGACCTGCAGCAGCTCGTGGCGTTCCTGGCGGAGCAGCGGACGAAGCAGGCGCCGCACTTCCCCGCCGTCCGCTACGAAAAGGTGCTGAGCTTCATGGGGACGACCAGCCTCGCCGGCAGCTACGCGGCGGTGGGGATCTGCCCGGTGGTCCGGCTCGACCCGGCCGACGGCGACCGGGAGCTGCGGGTCCAGCTGCGGGGGACCTTGCCGCGCCAGCCCACCCGCGGCGAGTGCGTGACCGTCCACCTCACCCGCGTGGAGCAGTACCAGGGGTTCCAGGTGAAGACGCGGCCGCTCGCGTCCGCCGAGTCCGCGAGCGCGCTCTTCGAGTCGCGCGGGGACGAGCTCACCGTCCACGGCAGCCAGATCTTCACCGTCCACCACAGCCCCTACACCATGAAGTTCTTCGAGCAGATCCCGTTCGAGGAGGTGCAGGAGATCGTGGGCGGGCTGCGCTACGCCCTCACCGCCGTCGGCGAGCACGCCAACCTCTCCCCGCGCTGGATCTTCCACAGCGAGGTGGTCGGCGGGCGGCTCGCGCTCTACCACGGCGACGGGCTCGCGCTGAAGACGTACATGAACCTCAAGACCAACCGGCAGGAGACGCGGCTCATCCTCGACCTCGACGACTTCACCGGCTACGCGGTGCGCGGGACGGTCGAGGAGTTCCAGCCCCACCAGCACCCGGAGGCCTACGAGAAGATCTGCGGGGGCTTCACGGCGGGCAGCTGGGGCAAGCCGTCGCGCACCTTCCGCTTCCTCGCGGAGACCTGGCAGCGCATCGCGCCCACCGGGCCGGCGGTGAAGAGGTAGCGCCCCCTACGATCCTATCAGCCCCGTCATCGGGCTCGACGCGGAGGCGTGCAGCTTCATCGGGATGCGGCCGGCCAGGAGCGCCTTGCGGCCGGCGGCGACGGCGTCGCGCATCGCCTCGGCCATGAGGACCGGCTCCTTCGCCTCGGCGATGGCGGTGTTCATGAGCACCGCCACCGCGCCGAGCTCCATCGCCAGGGCGGCGTCGCTGGCGGTGCCGACCCCGGCGTCGACCAGCACCGGCACCTTCACCGTCTCCATGATGATGCGGAGGTTGTAGGGGTTCCTGAGGCCGAGCCCCGAGCCGATGGGCGCGCCGAGCGGCATCACCGCCGCGCAGCCGACGTCCTCCAGCTTCTTCGCCGTGACCGGGTCGTCGTTCGTGTAGGGGAGGACCGTGAAGCCCTCCTTCACCAGGATCCGGGCCGCCTGCACCAGCCCCTCGACGTCCGGGAAGAGCGTGCGCTTGTCCCCGATGACCTCGAGCTTCACGAGCTCGCCCATGTCGAGCTCGCGGCCGAGCCGCGCCGTGCGCACCGCCTCGTCGGCGGTGAAGCAGGCGGCGGTGTTGGGGAGCAGCGTCATCCCCTTCGGGACCCACTCCAGCAGCGACTCGGCCCCCTTCTTGGAGAGGTCGAGGCGCCGCACGGCCACCGTCACGACCTCCGCGCCCGAGGCGGCGAGCGCGCGCTGCATGGTGGGGAAGTCCTTGTACTTGCCGGTGCCGACGAGGAGCCGGCTCGTGAACGTGTGCTTGCCGAGCGACCAGGTGTCCGCCATGGCTACCCTCCTCCGACGAAGGCGACGATCTCGACCGCGTCCCCGCCTCGCAGCGCGTGCGCGTCGTAGCGGTCCTTCGTCACGACCGCCTCGTTCACCTCGACCGCCACCCGCTGCGCCTTCACCCCGAGCTGGGCGAGCAGCGCCGCGACGGTGGTGCCGTCCGGGAGCTCCCGGATCTCGCCGTTGAGCTTGACCTGCATGGTGGGGGTATGTAGCCCCCGCGGCGCGGTGGCGTCAAACGGCGCGGCGCGCCCGCGCAGGCCTCAGCCCATCGCCAGCGCGGGGCGATCTGCGCTAGGATATCGGCTCCGCCTCGGGCGCCCATTCGTGGGGCGCGGGCGGAAGTCGTCTGGGCGGGAAGGCGGAGGTGGTGGGGATGGGCGTCGTGGGGACCGGGGTCGCCGTGCGCGAGCGCACGGCCGTGGGGGAGCAGGACGCGCCGAGGGTCAAGGCGGCGTCGCTCACCCGCTTCCACCAGCGCATCGCGGCCGAGGCCCTCACCGCGCGCAGCGGCCAGGGCGCCACGCGCCTGGCGCCGGCGCTGGCGCAGTCGGCGGTGGACCTGAACCCGCACCAGATCGAGGCGGCGGCCTTCGCCCTCTCGTCCATGGCCACGGGCGGCTGCGTCCTCGCCGACGAGGTCGGCCTCGGCAAGACGGTGGAGGCGGGCCTGGTGCTCGCCCAGCTCGCCGCCGAGGGGCGCGGGCGCATCCTCATCCTCGTCCCCGCGTCGCTCCGGAACCAGTGGCGCGACGAGCTCAGCTCCAAGTTCGGCCTCGACTCCGAGGTGGTGGACGGCAACACCGCGCGCGCGCAGGAGAGGCACGGGCTGAAGCTCAACCCGTTCGACACCGGCGGGATCGTGATCGCCTCGCACCCGTTCGCGGCGCTGCGCGCGGACGAGGTGGCGCGGGTGCCCTGGGACCTCGCGGTCATCGACGAGGCGCACCGGCTGCGCAACGCCTACCGCCGCGACCACAAGACCGGCCAGGCGCTCCGCAAGGGCCTGCGGAAGTGCCCGAAGCTCCTCCTCACCGCCACCCCGCTCCAGAACGACGTGATGGAGCTGCTCGGGCTCACCGCCTTCATCGACGACGCGCTGCTCGGCACCGAGGACGCCTTCCGGATGCAGTTCGCCTCGGGCGAGCTCACCGAGGACAAGGCGGCCGACCTCAAGGAGCGGCTCGGGCAGGTGGTCATCCGCACCCTGCGCCGGCAGGTGAAGGAGTACGTGAAGTTCACCGCCCGGCGCTCGCTGGTGGAGGACTTCGCGCCGACGCCCGAGGAGCAGGAGCTGTACGACCGCGTCTCGGAGTACCTGCGCCGCGAGGACGCGGTCGCCATCCCGCAGTCGCGCCGCGCCCTGCTCGTCCTCGTCTACCGGAAGATCCTCGCCAGCTCGACCTTCGCCCTCGCGCACACGCTGGGGAAGCTGGCCGACTCGCTCGAGGGCAAGCTGGCCGGGGCGGAGTGCGCGGCGCAGGCCGACGCCTTCCTCGATCTCTCCGGGTTCGAGGAGGAGGCGGAGGAGCTCGGCGGGAGCGGGCGCGACGACGGGCGGCCGAAGGGCGCCGCCGCGGTCTCCAAGATGCGCGACGAGCTGGCCGAGCTGCGCGCCTGCGCCAAGCTGGCGGCCTCCATCCAGGTGAACGCGAAGGGCGACGCGCTGGTGCGCGGCCTCGACCGGACCTTCACCGTGGCGCGCGCCTGCGGCTGGCCGCAGAAGGCGGTGGTCTTCACCGAGTTCCGCCGCACGCAGGACTATCTGAAGAAGATCCTCGAGGCGCGCGGCTACACCACCACCAGCCTCTCCGGCGACGCCGGCGGCCCCGACAAGCGGCAGGCGCTGGTGGAGGAGTTCCGGCACAAGACCCAGATCCTGCTCATGACCGAGGCGGGGGCGGAGGGACTGAACCTCCAGTTCTGCAACCTGGTCGTGAACTTCGACCTGCCCTGGAACCCGCAGCGCGTCGAGCAGCGCATCGGGCGCTGCCACCGCTACGGCCAGCAGCGCGACGTCCTGGTCCTCAACTTCCTCAACCGGCAGAACGCCGCCGACGCGCGCCTCTACGACCTGCTCTCGCAGAAGCTGGCGCTCTTCGACGGCGTGTTCGGATCGTCCGACGAGATCCTGGGCGCGCTGGGGAGCGGCATCGACTTCGAGGCGCGCGTCCTCGACATCTACCAGTCGTGCCGCTCGGGCGAGGAGATCGACGTCGCGTTCAACGCGCTCCGCAAGGACCTCGACGAGCGCATCGAGGCGCGCCTCGCGGCCGCGCGGGCGCTGCTCTTCGAGAAGTTCGACGGCGAGGTCCGGGGCAAGCTCCGCATCGCGGAGAAGGCGGCGCGCGAGGCGGTCGCGCGGCGCGAGGCGGACGAGGAGGCGCTGGTGCGCAGCGTCTTCGAGGAGGGCGAGGCCCCCCTCCCCGTCCCCGAGCCGCCGCCGGGCGAGGCGCGGTCGAAGGCGCGCCGCGCGCGGCTCGCCAAGGCCGCCGCGGAGGCGGTCAAGACGCGGCCGCAGGAGGCGGTGTCGCTGGTCGAGCTCGACGCGCGCTCGCTCCCGCCGCAGCTTCAGGAGCTGGCGGGCTGCGAGGGCTGGTGGTTCGCCTACAAGTTCGGCTTCGACGCGCTCGCCTCCGAGGACAAGCTGGCGCACGTCATCCTGTGGGCGGACGGCGACCGGTACCGCGCCCTGCCCGCCGAGGCGAGCGAGCTCTTCGCCCAGCTCCCGGCGCGCGAGGCGAAGGGCGGCCCGCGCGGCGGGGCCATCTCCATGGGCACCGCCCAGGAGGAGGCGCTGGCGGCGCTCTCCTCGCGGCTCCTGGCCGAGTTCGCCGAGCGCGCCGGCGCGAGCTACGACGAGCAGCGCGAGCGCTGGGACCGGTCGGTCGAGGACGTCCTCGCCGCCCCGCGGCGCCACGTCGAGGAGGCGCGCGAGGCGTGGGCGAAGGCGCGCTCCGCGCTGCACGACAAGGTGGACCTGCCGCAGCGGGATCGGCGGGCGCTCCTCGAGCGCGCCGAGCGCGAGTACCGCCGCCGGCTCGACGACCTGCGCGCCACCGAGGCGCTCCGCTACGGCGAGCGCGACCGGGCGGTGACGGAGCTGCGCAGGCGCGCCGAGCCGAAGGAGAAGCGGACGCTGGTCGCGACCGCGTACTGGCGCTGCGTGTAGCCCTACCGCGCGGCGGTCGGCGGCTCGAGCAAGAAGTGGATGGGGAGGTCGAGCCGCCCGCCGCCCGCGAAGCGGACGCGCGAGACGATCCCCTGCACGCACGCGCCGAGCCCCTCGTCCCCCACCGAGTCGGCCGCGAGGCGCACCCCCCGGCCCGGCTCGACCTCGGCCACCAGCGTGCCGTCGAGCCCCGGGTTCTGCCGGAGCGCCTGCTCGTAGCAGCCCTGGAGCTCCTGGAGGCGCCCCTCGAGCGCCTGCCGCGCCTCGCGCCCGCCCGCGCCGTAGGGATCGCTCACCTCGACGCGCGGCCGCGCGCCCTGCGCCGCGGTCACGAGCGGCCGGTCGCCGCCCTCGCCGCCGCGCGCCAGCACCTGCTCGTCCGCCACGTACTCCCAGGAGAACGGCTCGACGCCCAGCGCGTAGTGCCGCGAGCCGGTCGCGTTGGCGCAGACAGCCTCGTCCTCGTCGTCCGGGAGCGTGAAGGTGAGGACGAGCGCCAGCTTCTTCTGGGCCGCCGCCTGCACGATGCGCGAGGCCGCCGCCTCGTCGGCGGCGACCGGGAGGCCCGCGCGGCTCACCAGCCACAGGTGGAGCGTGCCGCCCGCGCCGGCGAGGAAGGTGCGCTCCGAGAGCGACAGCTCCTGCTCCTCGCGGTCGTACGGCGCGAACTTGAGCGCCGCCCCCGGGACGGTGACGCGGTACCGGCCGAGCAGCGCCGCCTCGCGGCGCGCGTCCTGCTGCGCCTCCGCCCGCGCCTGCGCCACCACGTCGCTCCCCCCGCGGAGCCGCTCCCCGGGCGTGAGGGACTCGCAGAAGGCGCGCGCCTGGGGCGGGTCGGCCACCACCTGCACCGGCGGGGTTTGACCGTTCGTGACGGGCGCGGCATCCACCGCCGCCGCGCCCGGCGCCGTCTGGGGCGCGGCCAGGGCGAGGGTCAGAGCGAGCAGGAGCATGCCCGCAAGCTATGCATCCACCCCCGGTGCGCGCGCCCTCAACACCCCAGCGAGCAGGGTGAACCGCGCGGGGAGCACGCCCGGCTGCTCGCCGTCGACGTCCAGCAGGACGGGCTCCTTCCCCAGCGGCTCCGCCTCCACCACCCGGCCCCGGAACGTGCTCGTGTTGGGGAGCCGCAGGTGCGAGCCGTCGTAGAGCATGCCCTTCTTCAGCGCGAAGTCCGCGAGGCCCAGGCCTTTCCAGAGCGTGACGTCGAACAGCCCGTCGTCGAGCCGCGCCGCCGGCGCGACCATCATCCCGCCGCCGAAGAACCGTCCGTTGCACACCGCGAGCGAGGTGACGCGGTCCTCGCGCCAGGGCCCGCCGTCGATGCGCCAGCGCACCGGCTGGTCGCGCCAGCCCATGAGGGCCTTGGCCGAGGCCAGCATGAACGTGGCCTTCCCGCCGAGGAGCTTCCCCATCCGCTCCACGTCGCGCACCACCCGGCCCGCGACGCCGAACCCCGCCACGTTGACGAAGTGGCGCGCCTCCGGCTTCCCCCCGTGGCCGACGAACTCGACCCGGCCGAGGTCGATGACGCGCTCCGCCGGACCGGCGAGGACGCGGGCCGCCCCGGCCGCGTCGGTGGGGCACCCGAGCGAGCGGCGCAGGTCGCCGCCCGTCCCGCGCGAGATGAAGCCGAACGCGGCGCCCCCGCCGCCCGCCGCCGCGCGCTCCAGCATCAGCCCGTCGACGACCTCGCTGGCGGTGCCGTCCCCGCCGACCGCCACCACCAGGTTCGCCCCCGCGCGGGAGACCTCCCGGGCGAGGAGCACCCCGTGGCCGCGGCGCTCGGTGAAGCTGCAGTCGAAGTCGCCGACCGCGCCGCGCACCGCGCGCGCGATGTCGTCGAAGTGGCGGCCGGTCCGGCCGTACGCGCTGGCCGGGTTGACGATGAGGTGGGGCTTCATCCCCCCGGAGCATACCCCGGGCCGGGCGGCGCGCTCACGCGCGCGAGCAGGTGCCGCACGACGCGCGCGATGGGGACGCCCGTCGGGCAGAGCGGGTCGCACCCCTGGCACGCCGCGCAGGCGCGCAGCGCCTCGGCCGCGTGCGGGAGCTCGGCGCTGCTCTTCCCGTAGAGCCGGAAGGCGGCGTGGAGCCCGAGCGAGCGGATCGACGGCACCGCGGTGGCGAGCTCGCACCCGGCCTCGCACAGCCCGCACCCGACGCAGGCGCTGGCCGCCTCCCCGACGGCGCGGTCGTCCGGGTGCGTCGGGACCAGGCCCTCGCCCGCGTAGTTCGCGAGGAACCGGTCGAGCCCGGTGCCCCGCTGGCGCAGGCGCTTCAGCGGGTGAGCGAGCAGCGCGCGGTAGGCGAGGTAGGAGAGGGCGCGCGGGCGGGAGGCTGACACCGGCTCACGATAGCAGAGGGCGCACGCGACCTGTCAGCGCTCGCGCCGCCAGTAGACCCCCGTCCAGTCCGCCCGCTCGATCGGCTCGGTGATGGCGTGCGCTCGGCGATACCCGTCCACCGCCTCCTTGCAGCCGGGCACCGCGCCGTAGTCGTCGACGATGAGGTACCCGCCGATCGAGAGCTTCGGGTAGAGGGCCTGGAGCGCGTCCATCGTGGACTCGTACATGTCGCCGTCCAGCCGGGCGACCGCGATGCGCTCGATGGGCGCCGTGGGCAGCGTGTCCTTGAACCAGCCCTCGAGGAATCGGACCTGATCGTCCAGCAGCCCGTAGCGAGCGAAGTTCTCCTGGACCTTCTCCACCGAGATCGCGAGCTCTGGATAGGTGTGGAACGTGTCGCCCGCGTCGTGCGGGTACTTCTCCGCGTCCGGCTCGGGGAGCCCCGCGAACGAATCGGCGACCCACACGCGCCGATCCGAGACGCCGTAGGCCTCCAGGATGGAGCGCATGAGGATGGTGGTCCCGCCCCGCCAGACCCCGGTCTCGATGAGGTCGCCTGGCACGCCCCGCCGGATCACGTCCTCGACGCAGGCCTGCACGTTGTCCATCCTCCGCTGGCCGATCATGGAGTGGGCGACAGCCGGCCAGTCCTGGCCGTCGCGGCGCATCGCCGCGGAGAACGACTGCTTCCGGAGCATGTCGTCGTCCTCGTAGATCAGGTTGAGGATGCAGCGCTTCATGAGATCGAGGTAACGAGCCCTGACTGCCGTGAGCCCGCCCGCGACCGACCGCGCCGTACGCTCGACGCCGGCCCCGGCGGGGAGGAGCTCGTCCGCCTCGGTGGCCTTCGCCCCGCCCCGCGCGGCTTCGACCGAATCCTGGCGACGCTCGACTGGAAGCGTAGTGCTCATCGTTTCCTCCCGTGTCACGACGCTGGCGTGGGTCCCGGCGACTTGCTCCGCGGCCAGAATGGCCAGCCCTCGCGCATCGCGCTCCGCCTTGCCGGCGTACAGGTAAGTGAGGTGCAGCCCCTGCTCCATGCACCGCTCGCAGATGGGCGCCCGGCGCTTCGCGGCCTGGAGGTCCTCGGCCGTCGTCTCGAGGAAGCTCTCCGCCACGGGCGGCACGTCGTACACTGCGCAGCAGAGGTCGACGCTCCCGTCCGAGTTGATCAGCACGGAGTTGCGCAACGCGCACTCACCGGGGGAGAGCAAGTGACGGTACCGGTTGGAGATGTCGCGCGATTCCTCGGGCCGGTGCACCAGGCGCTCGACGTGCGGGCGGTCGGACTCCGGAACGCCGTGCTCGAGCCAGGCGAGCACCTTGTCCGCCGATCCCGCGACCGACCAGATCGGCTCGAAGTGGAACCCCAGCTCGCGGGCGAACGCCTGCATCGCCGTGTACTCCGGCCCGCAGTTGTGCCGGTACACGTGGTAGTTCACCTCCACCGCGATCGGGGCGCCGAGCTCGTCCATGTACGACCGGAGGAGGCGCATGTTCTCCTTCACGCGCTCGACGTCGCCGCCGCGATGGGTCTGGCCATAGACCGGCTGCGTGAAGCCGGACACCGAGACCCTCAGCCAGTCTGGGCGCGCGGCGACGACACCGCGCAGGTCCCTCGGCCGGACGAGGTTGGACGAGAGCCGGCAGCAGAGCCCGCGCGCCTTCACGCGCCGGATGAACTCGGGAGCCTGCGGGTGCAGCAAGGGCTCGCCCCAGTTGAAGAGGTGGATCCGCGGTCGCGCGGGGGCCGCCTCGCGCTCCACCTTGTCCAGGATCCGCTCGAACAGCTCGAGCCCCATCGCCCCCATCGACCGATTCGCACCCGGGGAGTTTCCGTGACCGCACGCCGGGCACGCCAGGTTGCACGCCCCGACGATGTCGATGGACACGTCGAGCGGGTCGGGGCGCCAGGCGACCTCGCCTCCGGTCGGGTGGCTCATTCGACGGAGATCCGGTGCTCGGAGAACCCCGCCACGGCGGCCTTGTCGCTGGCGTGCACGACGCCGAGCTTGTACTCGCCGGGGGCGAGCGCGTCGGTGGCGAGCTCGACGTCGAACCCGGCCAGGCAGACCGAGCGCGGATCGAGCTGGCGGAGCTGGAACGCCACGTCGTGGCGGACCGTCCGCTCGCCGAGCGGGGCGCTGTAGATGCGCTCCCCGGTGGGCGACCGCAGGACCAGGAAGGCCGGCGCGCCGCGCAGGTCGAGCCCGGGGGCGACCGCCCATCCGGAGACCTTCAGCGGCTCACGGTCCCGGAGCTTGATCCGCCCGCCGGGCGGGCGGCCCTGCACGAACTCCAGCTGCGTGAGCCCGCCGAGGTGAAGGGGCTTGCTGGCGAACGCGGGGGCCACGCCCTCCGTGAACGAGCCCCGAGAGGCGGTGCTCACGCTCTCGACGCGCTCGAGCCGCTCCAGCGCGTGCTGCAGATCCTCCACGTGGGCCCGCAGCACCTCCGGGGGGATCGTGCCCTCGCGGCGGAGCGCCTCCAGCGCCCCGCGCCAGGCCTCCGCGCGCGAGAGCGCCCGCTGCGTCGCCTCGAGCCAGGCCCGGCCGTGACGCTCGTCCGGCTCGAGGTGCGTTCCCTCCGCCCACTCGTTCCACGCGTTCAGGAACACGACGCGCTCGTCGGGAGGGTTGTGCGCCGCCGTCCAGGCCACCGCCCCCCGGAGCCACGCCTCGTATCCGCGCGGCGTCGCGCCATGGAAGAGGAACGAGGCGGGCCCGCGCCGCGCCGTGTTGTCCCACCCCATCATGACGCCCCGGAGCAGGCGGTAGTCCGGCGCGCTCCGCGCGAGGCTGTGGGTCACGAAGTCCTCGTAGTCGAAGACGGTGCCGGTGAAGTCCGGATCGAGGCCTGGGAGCGTCCTGGGATCGATCTTCCTTCCGTGCCAGGGGGAGGGCGGGAACTCGACGGCCGCGTCGAAGCCCGCCCGGCGCGGATCGAACGTCGCGTCGTGGCTCTGGACGGCGCAGAGGTACAGCCCCGGCAGCCCGGCGGCCTCGGCCTGCTCTCGCCAGTAGGCGGCGACGGCCGCGGCGTCCGGCATCCTGCCCACCCGGTAGACGAGCAGCATGGGCGCGCCGCCGACCTGGATGTACCGGCGGTCCTTCAGGATGGGGAGCACCTCGTGGATGAACTGCCGATAGCGCTCCGGCGAATCATCCTGGGCGATGAGGACCTGGGCCTCGCTGCCGTCCCACCGGCGCGACCAGCTCTCGTTCGCCCAGCAGATGCAGAACGGGAAGTCGGGGTTCCCGCTCTCGAGCATGTCGAGGAGCGGGCGCTCCAGCAGGCGCTTCGTCCCGAAGGAGTAATAGTAATAGCAAAAGCCGTGAATCCCGTGCTCGCGCGCCAGCTCGGCCTGCGCGGCGCGAACCTCCGGCAGGCGCAGGTCGTAGAAGCCGAGCTCGGTCGGGAGGTGCGGCTGATAGTGCCCCTCGAAGAGCGGCTTGGCGCGCGTGACGCTCGTCCACTCCGTGAAGCCGCGGCCCCACCAGGCGTCGTTCTCGGGGATGGGGTGGAACTGGGGCAGGTAGTAAGCGATGGCGCGGACGGGCGCGCCGGCGGACGAAGCGGTGGGGCGGTCGGTCACGGCGTCCTCGGGGCTAGGCAGGGAAGCGCGCCGCCTCGGCGCTCGGCGCGACCGGGGCGGGGCAAAGCTTCGGATCGGCGGCGGCGTCGTGAATCACGACGCCCATGCGCGTGGCGAGATCCGCGATCTCGGGGCGGGCCCCGGTGAGCACCAGGACGCCCGCGCCCCGCAGCAGGGTCTCCCAGCCGGCGAGCGAGCTCGGCTGCTCGGTCAGCAGCAGATCGAGGTCGAGCGTGGACGGCAGCGCCTGGACGGGCTGGGGAGGCTTCTGGACGTGCTCCAGCGGCAGGGCGAGGCCGAGCGTCACGGCGGCCTTGCCGCTCAGCTGCTCGGCGAGCCTCGGCAGCACCGCGGCCCAGCGGTCCTCGGGCGACCCGACGTCGGGCGCCAGGAGCACCCGCTGCGCCCTCGAGCCGGCCCAGGGATCGGCTCCTGGCGCCGGGGCCACCGGGGCCGACGCCGGCGCGGCGACCTGGGGCGCCCGGTCGCCGTCGCGCGCCTCCGCCCCCTTGCGCGCGGCGAAGGTGATGAACTGGACGACGTTGCACTCCTCGATGAACTTCGCCGCATCGCCGCCGAGCGCCTTGACCAGCTCGGCCGCCTTCTGGACGTAGACGGGGGTTGCCGTCTGCGAGCCGGCGATCTTCCCGACCCCCTCGAAGCCCGCCTCGTCGAGCATCCGGAGCATGCCCTTCCGCGTGAAGAAGCGGAGGTGCGTCCGATCGAGGATCCCGGAGTCCGCGTACTCCCACTGCCCCTCGACCAGCAGCGGGAGGACGACCGACTCGTGGCGGATGTTCGGCAAGGACAGGAGCAGCTTCCCGTCGCGGCTCAACCAGCGGCTGAGGTGGCGCAGGACGGCCGCGGGATTGACGAGGTGCTCGAGGACGTCGGCGAACGTCATGAGGTCGAAGTGGCCGTCGGGATAGGGCAGCTCCGGGAGGCCGTTGAGGTCGACCCGGTGGGCCGCGGAGAGCCGGGTGCGCGCGAGCGCGAGCGCCGGCTCGAAGATGTCGAGCCCCACCACCTCGGCGGCTCCCTTCTCCAGCAAGGCTGCGCCCATCGCGCCGGCGGCGCAGCCGACCTCGAGGATGCGCAGGCCTCGGGCCGCGACGAGCTGCGTGAGCTCCGGACGTGGGAGGCAGTAATAGGCCGGCAGCTGGGCGGGACTGGTGTCGTTCATTCCACTTCCTCGGGCGGAGGTCACTTCCGACCCTCGGAGGCATAGCAATGCGCGCGCCAGCTTGACGTCGGCGATTTCGCTGGGCGTTTCTCGAAGGATCGCCAGAAAATTGGCGGTCGCCAGCGGCCTGACTGCGTCGGGTCGGCCTCGGGCCGGAGCGTCTACCCGGGTGCGCCTGCCGCCGCGCTCCCGGCGAGATAGCCCGTGAGCACCCCGACCCCGAGCCCCGTCCCGTCGGCCGCCACCTCGTGGCCGCCGATCACCGCCCCGGCGGCGAAGAGCCGCGGGTGGAGCGGGGCCCCCGAGGCGTCGAGCGGCCGGAGCTGGCGGTCGATGCGCACGCCGGCGGCGAGGAGCGGCTGCGCGGCGCGCCGGGCGCGGACGGTGAGCGAGGCCGCGGGGCGGCTCGCGAGCTCGCCGTCCGGGGCGCCGGCCTCGGTGGCCTGCACCGGGAGGCCGAGGAGCGGCTCCACCAGCGCGCCGCGGCGGACGATCCCCCCGCCGACGAACCGCCCGCTGGCGAGCACCCAGCTGCGCGCCCGCACCTCGCGGCCGCCGGCGCGGACCTCGTCGCCGGGGCGCCCGCCGCGCTCGACGGCCACCTCGCCCGACACCAGCTCCACCCCGGCGGCGAGGAGCCGCGCCTCGAGCGCCGCCTGCAGCCGCAGGCCGGGCACGCTCGGCACGTCGGAGAGGGTCTCGGCCACGGGCAGGCCGGCGGCCCCGGCGATGCGCTCCATGACGCGCGCGGCGGGAGCGCGCCCGAGCACGGGCGGGAACACCGCGGCGGCGGCGCCCGCCGGCAGCGCCCGGCCGAGGAGCCTGCCGGCCTCCTCGGCGGCGCCTGGCGCCTCCAGGGCCCGGGCCAGCTCGTGGGGGCGCGCCAGCGCCAGGTCTCCCCTCATGAAGAGGTCGAGCTCCACGGCGGTCGTCCGCGGCCCGCCCCGCGCCTCCCACGGCGCGAGCGCGCCCGCCACCAGCCGCGCGTCGAACCCGAGGTGCCCCCGGAAGCCGACCACCGCCAGCGTCCCGCGCACCGCCGCGAGGTCGGCGGCGACCATGGTCCGCTGCGCCAGCGCGGCGGTGACGACCGCGCCGTAGGGCGTGGAGAGGAAGAGCGGGCGGCCCGAGGGCGGGGCGAGCAAGTCCGCGAGCTCCGCGGCGGCGAAGGCGAGCGCCTCCTCCAGCGCGTCGAGGCCGGGGCCGAGCGCCGCGTACGGGTGCTCGGGGCGGCTCGCCGCGAGCCGGCGGGCCGCGGTCAGGGTGTCGAGCCGGGAGGCGAGCGGCTCCGCCGGCGCGCACCAGGTGTCGGGGGCGGCGCCGATGGCGCCGGAGGAGAGCGCGGTGGCGCCGGGGGCGCGCCGGGCCAGCACCACGCGAGCGGAGCGGCTGCGGGCGGCGAGGGCGGCCATGGCGCCGGCCAGACCTCCGCCGACGACGAGGACGTCGGTGACGAGGGGGGCGGCCCCCTCTCCCCGGCCCTCTCCCCGGGGAGAGAGGGGGAAGGTCGACAGGGGCTGACGCGCGGGCCGGCGGACCGTCACAGCCGCCCCACGCCGGTGTGGGCACCGCGCAGGAGCTCCTCCTGCGCCAGCTGGTGGCCGTCGAGCACCGCGCGCCGCTCGCGCCAGCCCAGCTCGAGCAGGTCCGCCAGCTCGGCCCGGACCTGCTCCGCGCTCCAGCCCAGCTCGCGGCCCGCCACCTGCGCCGCGGTGCGGGCGCAGTCGAGGCCGCCGCAGGCGCCGACCGCGAGCCGACAGCGGCGCCGCAGGTCCTGGAGCCGGCGCACCTGCTCGTGCCGGCAGCAGTACACGACCTCGGCCGCCGTGAGGCCCTCGTCCCGGCACAGCACGAGCCCGAGGCGCGGGTCGTCGTCCACCAGCCGCAGCACCTCCTCCGCCAGGGCGCCGTGCCGGTAGACGAGCCGCGCCACCAGCGGCGCCGCCACCCCGTGGGCCGCCGCGAGCGCCTCGACGTCCGCCGCGGCCTCGCCCCCGGGGAGCGGCTCCTCGTGCGTGCGGCAGGGCCGGGCGGCGCGCCCCAGCCGCCGGACCACGAGGTCCGCCACCTCCTGCGACTGGGCCCGGTAGCTCGCGAGCTTGCCGCCCACGATCGAGAGGAGCCCGTCGGCGCCCTCGGCGGCGTGGTCGAGGATGGCGTGCTCGCGCGAGAGGGCGTCCTCGTTCTTGCCGTACTCGTGGAGGGTCGTCCGCAGCCCCCACCACGCCCGCGTCACCCGCGCCCGCCGCACCCCGGGCAAGAGCGCCTCGACGCCCTCGAGGAGGTACTCCACCTCGTCCTGCGTCGCCTCCAGGTCGTCCGGGTCGCCGTAGTAGTCGTCGTCCGTGGTGCCGACGATGGAGTCGTTCTCGTGCGGCATGAGGAACATCTGCCGGCCGTCCACGGCGGTGCAGGTGATGCCGTAGTTCGAAAAGCGCCGGTCGAGCGTGAGGTGGACGCCCTTCCCCGGCCGCATGGGCACCGCGAGCCCGTTGCGGCGAGCCAGCCGCGGCGACCAGGCGCCGGTGGCGTTGAAGACGACCGGCGCGCGCGCCTCGCCCGTCTCCCCGGTGAGCGCGTCGCGGAACCGGACGCCGGCGACGCGCCCGCCCTCCCGCAGCAGGTCGCGCGCCTCGGTCCAGGTGCGCAGCTCGGCGCCGTGGGCGCGGGCCGAGAGCGCGTTCAGCACGCAGAGCCGGTGCGCGTCGATGCCCCACTCGTCGAAGGTGACCGCGCCGGAGAGCCCGGGCCTGAGCGCGGGCTCGAGCCGGTAGAGCTCGTCGGCGGAGAGCCGGGTCGAGGGCTTGCCGCGCTTGAGCGGCTGGTACTGGTCGTACGTCCCGACGTAGACCTCGGTGGCGTACCAGGTGGCGCGCTCGACGAGCGTCGCCTGCTCCCTCCGCGAGGTGAACGGCATGAGGAACGGGATGCGGAAGAGCAGGTGCGGCGCGATGCGCTGGATGTACCCGGAGTCGCGGGCCGCGAGCGCCGTGACGTGCCGGTCGGACAGCATGTAGCGGATGCCGCCGTGGATCATCCCGGAGTTGGCGCCGCTCGCCCCGCAGGCGAGGTCGGCCTTCTCCAGGAGCAGCACCGAAAGGCCGCGCTGCGCGAGGTCGCGCGCGGTGCCCGTCCCGTTCACTCCGCCCCCGAGGACGATGACGTCGTAGCTGCCCAAGGGGGCAGAGTCTACCCGTCCCCCAGCGCCGCCACCACGTCACGCAAGTAGCCGGCCTCGTCGCGCGCGGCCATGAGCCGGAAGCCCGCCTCGGCCACGCGCCGCCGCTCCTCGGGGCGGGCGAGCAGCGCGAGGCAGCGGTCGGCGAGCGCCTCGTAGGGCGCGAAGGCCACCCCCTCCTCGAACGCCGCCTCGGCCGCCGCGTCGGCGCCGCGCTCGGAGACCACGCAGCGGCGGTTCGCGAGCAGGTACGAGACCCGCACCACCTCGAACACCTTCGCCTCGAAGTAGTGCACGTTGAGGACGAGCCGGGCGCGGGCCACCAGCGCGTCACGGGCCGGCCCGTAGACGCCGAACGCGGCGTGGACGCGCGCGCCGCGCCGCTCGAGCTCCGCCAGGACGGCGCGGCGGCGCTCGTTGAGCGAGCCGTAGAAGAGGACGTCCAGGTCCTCCTCGGCCGGCGCGATCCGCGTGAGCTGGGGGACGTAGCCGACCGGCACCACCGCCGGACGCGGGACGCCCAGCCGCGCCAGCGCGTCGGCGTTGGCGGCCGCGTAGTCCCACACCGGGTAGGCGCGGAAGAGCGCCAGCAGCTCGGGGGTGATCCAGCTCGAGCCCTCGTCCACCTGCTCCAGGTTGTAGAGGATGGAGCCGGGCTGGAGGCGGGCGCCGGTGGCGGGGACGAGGTTCGCCCCGAGCACCAGGTGCCGCCGCCCCGGCAGCGAGGGGTCGGCCGTGAGCACCGCGTCGTGGCCGAGCGCGGCGAGCCCGTGCACGAGGGTCTCGGCCACCTCGTGGAAGGCGGCGCTGTGCGCGTAGCCGGGCGGAGAGATGACGGTCACCGCGAACCGGCGCCGCGCGGGCGCCAGGGCGGCTGCGCCCGACGGCGGCGCGGGGGGCGCGGTCCGAGGCGCGGCCGGCCTCGCGGTCCCGGCGGCGAGCCGCTCGAGCCGCTCCAGCCGGTGCGCCGCGGAGAAGCCCCGGGGCAGCCGCTCCCGCGCCTGCGCGAGGAAGAGCGCGGCGTCGCTCCCGGCGCCGAGGGCGAGGGCGGCGCCGGCGGCCAGCACCCAGCCGTCGGGCAGCTCGCCCAGGAGCGGCTCCAGCAGCGCCAGCGCCCGCGCCGGCTCGCCCAGCTCGAGGACCGCCTCCGCCCGCGCGAGCTGCGCCACGGGCTCGCCGGAGCGCTCGCGCAGGGCGGTCTCGGCCGCGCCGAGCGCCTCCGCCGGGCATCCCGCCAGCAGGAGCGCGTCGGCGGAGCGCGCCAGGGCGGCGGGGCCGTCCGAGGCGTCGGTGAACGGCTCGACGGGCAGCTCGACGCGGCTGGCGTCGGCGGCGCGGTAGGCGCGCACCGCCTCGGCGGCGCGGGCCGCCCGCTCCGGGCTGCCGGCGGGCGCGGCGAGCGCCCGCAGGTAGAGCGCCGCCCCGCGCAGGAAGTGGAGGTCGGGGTGGGGACCCTGCCGCTCCTCGGCGGCGCGGACGCTCTCGAGCGCGGTCTCCGGGTCGGCCCGGCGGAGCGCGGTGACCGCGCGCAGGCAGGCGAGGCGCTGGAGCGAGAGGTGGCGGGGCTGCCCGGCCGCGGCGGCCCAGCCGCGCTCGGCGGCCTGCGCCGCTCCCGCGACGTCGCCACCCTCGAGCAGCTCGGCGGCGAGGTACCCGAACGCCACGGCGTCGCCCGGCTCCAGCGCGCACCGCCGGCGCAGCAGGGCCTCGTTGCGCTCCCGCTTCTTCCTCGCCTCGCGCAGGGACGGGACGCCGCCCAGGTGCACGATCTCGCCGCCCTGGATCAGGGCCGCCTTGCTCCCGCGCTGCACGAACCAGTCGGCCACCGACTCGTGGATGATCCCGCGCCAGGCGAGCCCGCCGGCGTGGCGCAGGAGCCGCGGGAGCCGGCGCGGCGGTCCGGAGCGCTCGCGACCCGAGAGGACGTCCGCCGCCGCCGCGTCCAGCCGGGCCGCGTTGTGGAGGGTGAGCATGCCGACGTCGAAGCGCGCGCCCCGGACCGCCTCCCGGACGGCGCGCGCCGCGCCGGGGGCGAGGCGCTCGTCGGCGTCGAGCTGCAGGATCCAGTCGCCCACCGCGTGCTTGAGCGCGGTGTTCCGCGGCGCCGCGAAGTCGTCGCGCCAGGGCTCCTCGAACACCCGCGCCCCGGCCGCCCGCGCCAGCTCCCGGGTGCGGTCGGTGCTGCCGGTGTCGACGACCACCACGTCGTCGACCGCCCCGCGCACCGACGCGAGGCAGTCGGGGAGCATGCGCTCCTCGTTCCGGGCGATGAGGCAGAGCGAGATCCGGGCCACACCGCCGGGAGAGCAAGGAGGGGGCCAGGACCCCGGGCCCGCAACGGCGGGGGGTTACGCGCGCGTCAACGGCTTGACGCGCCCCGCTCGTCAGCGGGGTGACACGCACCCCCTCCGCTACTTGGGCTCGTACGTGCTCTTCACGTACAGGTCCCGCAGCTGCTTCGCGTCGACGTCGCCCGGGGCGCCGGTCATGAGGTCGGTCCCCTTCTGCGTCTTGGGCCACGCCACCACGTCGCGCAGGCTCTCGGCGCCGGTGAGGAGCATGACGAGCCGGTCCATGCCGAGGGCGATGCCGCCGTGCGGCGGCGCGCCCATCTTGAGCGCGTCGAGCAGGAAGCCGAACTTCGAGCGCGCCTCCTCGTCGCTGATGCCCATCGCCTTGAAGACGCGCGCCTGGACCGCCGGGTCGTGGAGGCGGATCGAGCCGCCGCCGATCTCGAAGCCGTTGAGGACGAGGTCGTAGCGCCAGCAGTAGACGCGGCCCGGGTCCGTCTCGAGGTAGGGCAGGTCCTGGTCGCGCGGGCGCGTGAACGCGTGGTGCGCGGCCGCCCACTTCCCGCTCTCCTCGTCGAACTCGAACAGCGGCGGGTCCACCACCCACAGGAACCGCCACTGCCCACCCGACCCGTACTCCGGGATGAGCCCCTGCTTCTTGGCCAGGTGCACGCGCAGGTTCGCCATCACCGTGTGCACGGTGGACGGCTTCCCGAACTGGAACAGGATGAGGTCGCCCGGCTCGGCCTTCACCGCGGCGTTGATGGCCTGCCGCAGCTCCGCGCTCATGGTCTTCGTGAGCGGCGACTGGGTCCACTCGCCGCCCTCGGCCATCTTGGCGCGGGCGAGGCCCTTCGCGCCCATGCCCTTCACGTACTCCTCGAGCTTGTCGATCTCGGTGCGCGAGAAGCTCATCGAGGCCGGCACGCGCATCGCCTTCACGATGCCGCCGGCGTCGACCGCGTCCTTCAGCATGGGCACCCCGCCGCCCGCGTGCTGCTTCACCAGCGCGGTGAGGTCGGTGTGGGGCATGTCGAAGCGGAGGTCGGGCTTGTCGTTGCCGTAATTTCCCATCGACTCGTCGAACGGCATGCGCTGGAAGGGGCGCGGGATCTCGACCCCGAGCACCTCCTTCCACAGCTTGACGATGAGCCCCTCCATCACGTCGAAGACGTCGTTCTGCTCGACGAAGCTCATCTCGACGTCGATCTGGGTGAACTCGGGCTGCCGGTCGAGGCGCAGGTCCTCGTCGCGGAAGCAGCGCACGATCTGGAAGTACCGGTCGAAGCCCGCGATCATGTAGAGCTGCTTGAAGAGCTGCGGGCTCTCCGCCAGCGCGTAGAACTTGCCGGGGTTGAGGCGCGACGGGACGAGGAAGTTGCGCGCCCCGCCCGGCGTGTACTTCACCATGAACGGCGTCTCGAGCTCGAGGAAGCGCTGCTCGGTGAAGTAGTTGCGGGTGAGGTGGTTCACCCGGGCGCGCGTGATGAGCGTCTTCTGCAGGGGCGCGCGGCGCAGGTCGAGGTAGCGGTACTGGAGCCGCTTCTCCTCCCCGGTGTCGATCTGGTCGTCGATCTGGAACGGCGCCGGCTCGGACCGGTTGAAGATCTCGAGGTCGGTGGCGTGCACCTCGATCTCGCCCGTCCGGAGCTTCGGGTTCACGTTCGAGCCGCGCGAGACCACCTTGCCGCGGACGCCCACGCAGAACTCGAGCCTGAGCTGACCCGCCAGCTCGTGGACGTCCGGCCGGACGTCCTCCTCGAACACGACCTGGGTGAGCCCCTCCCGGTCCCGCAGGTCGATGAAGACCGCCCCACCGTGGTCGCGCCGGTTGTGGACCCAGCCGTAGAGGATGACCTCCTGGCCGAGCTGCTCCTTGGTCAGTTCACCGCACGTGTGCGTGCGCTTGAGCTCCGTGATGAAGCGGGCCAAATGAGCCTCCGGAAAGTAGGGTGAGGCAGCTAACACTCGCGAATGCAGCGCGTCAAGGCGGGGCGTGCGAGCCCGGCCGGACCCCCGCGCCCGCCCTGCCGCCGCCCTGATTTCTATCCTTCTTACAGCACCCCGACGGGAAAAATGACATGGCGGGCCTGCGCGCGTCGGCTGGCCTCGCCAGATCGCTGCGGATGCGGGTGGCCTCACCGTTGCAACCGCGAGGGTGCGGGGCGCGGAGGAGCGGCGATGCAGACCAAGGAAGACCCGGCGTTCGATCCGATCTGCGGCAAGCGCGTGGATCCCATCGGCGCGCAGGCCGTCGAGTACAAGCGGCGGCGGTACTTCTTCTGCTCGGGGCACTGCAAGGAGCGCTTCGAGCGCCAGGCCGAGCGCCACCGCGTGCACGACCTGGCCCGCATGGGGGCGCTGTTCGCGCGCCAGAAGGTGCGCTGGGGCGTCGCCTGAGCGCGCCGCTCAGGGCGCGGGCTTCCGCAGGTCCCTGATCCGCAGCTGCAGCCGGCGCGAGCCGTCCCAGTCGTCGAACCCGAGCGTCACCGCGGCCTCGATCTCCCCCCCGCACGCCGCCAGCCGATCCCCCAGCGAGAAGCCGATCGCATCCAGCCCCGGCCGCAGAGCGAGCTTGAGGTGCGCCCCGCCGGCGCCCACGGTGCGCGCCCGGCGGGGCGTCGCCCTGACCGCGAAGAGCGGCTCGGGGTGCCCGGCCCCGAACGGCGCCAGCCGCTCGAGCGCGAGCGCCGCCTGCTCGGAGACGGCCTCCAGCTCGAAGCGCCCCTCGATGCGGCACCGCGGCACGAGGTCCTCGTCGGTGAGGTGCGCCGCCGCGAACGCCTCGAAGGCGGCGCGAAAAGCGGGCAGCGCCGCCGGGTCCACCGTCACGCCCGCCGCGTGCTTGTGGCCGCCGAACCGCTGCAGGTGACCGGCGCAGGCGGTGAGCGCCTCGTGGAGGTGGAAGGCCTCGATGCTGCGGCCGCTCCCCTTCCCCACCCCCTCGGCCACGCCGACGAGCACCGCCGGCCGGTGGAACCGCTCGACGATCCGCGAGGCGACGATGCCCACCACCCCCGGGTGCCAGCTGTCGCGCCACAGCACCAGGCCGCGGGCGCCGGCGGCGAGCCGCTCCTCGGCCTGCGCCACCGCCTCCTCCAGGATCTGGCGCTCGAGGTCCTGCCGGGCGCGGTTCTCGCGGTCGAGCTCGTCGGCCAGCGCCGCCGCCTCGGCCTCGTCGCGGGAGAGGAGCAGCCGCACGCCCCGGCCCGCGTCGTCGAGGCGCCCGGCGGCGTTGAGCCGGGGCCCGAGCCGGAAGCCGACCTGCCCCGCCCCCACGGCGGCGCCCTCGGCGAGGCCCGCCACCCGCTTCAAGGCGCGCAGGCCGGGGCGGCGCGTCCGCGCCAGCTCCTCGAGCCCCCACCGCACCAGGATCCGGTTCACACCGGTGAGCGCCACCACGTCGGCCACCGTCCCGAGCGCGACCAGATCGAGCGCCTCGCGGAGGTTCGGCTCCGGGCGGGCAGCGCCGAACCAGCCGGTCTCCCGCAGCCGCTTCCGCAGCGCCATGGCGAGGCAGAAGGTGACGCCGACCGCCGCCAGGGGCTTGAACGGGTAAGTGCAGCCGGGCTGGTGCGGGTTGAGGATGGCCACCGCGGCCGGCAGCTCCACCGGCACCGTGTGGTGGTCGACCACCACCGCGTCGAGGCCCAGCTCCGCCGCGGCGCGCACCTCCGCCACGCTGGTGATGCCGCAGTCGAGCGAGACGAGGAGCTTCGCGCCCCCCTCGGCGAGGCGCCGCACCGCGGCGGTGTTGAGGCCGTAGCCCTCCACCAGGCGGTGCGGGACGTAGGTGACCACGTCGCCCCCCGCCGCCCGCAGGAAGCCGGCCAGGAGCACGGTGGAGGTGACGCCGTCGACGTCGTAGTCGCCGTAGAGCGCGATCCGCTCGCCCGCCGCCAGCGCGCGGGCGAGCCGCGCCACCGCCCCCTCCATGCCCGACATGAGGAACGGGTCGGGCAGGTCGGCGAGCCGCGGGTCGAGGAAGCGCTGCGCCTCGGCGGGATCTCCGAGCCCGCGGCAGGCGAGCACGCGCGCCGCCAGCGGGTCGATCCCGAGCTCGCGCGCGAGCCGCGCGGCCGCCGCGTCGTCGCACCCCACGTCCACCCAGCGTCGCGCCAGCACGCAGCGGGAGTAGCACGGCGGCCTGACACGGCCCAGCGCCCGCGCGCTTCACGACCCGCTCCCCTGAGCGCTCACCGGCCCTGCGCCCGCGCCGCGGGCTCGTCGAGGACCTCTCGCACCTTGCGCAGGAGGGTCGCCGGGGTGAACGGCTTCGCGACGAACCGCACGCTCCGATCCTCCACGCCGTGGTGGACGACCGCCTCGTCGGTGTAGCCGGACATGAAGAGCACCCTCAGGTCGGCGTTCTTCTCGAGCAGCTCGCGGATCAGGGCGGTGCCGCTGGTGTGCGGCAGCACCACGTCGGCGAGGACCAGCGCGACGCCGCGCCCGTGGCGGGCGAAGAGCGCGCGCGCCTCGTCGGCGGACGCCGCCTCCAGCACCGCGTACCCGGCCTCCGCCAGGGCCTTCCGGGCGACGGTGCGGACGGGCGCGTCGTCCTCGACCACGAGGAGGGTCTCGGAGCCGCGGTGCCCCGCCGGGATCGGCCGCTCTCCCGCCGGCGCCGCCGCCTCGCCCCCTCGCGGCAGGAAGATCCGGAAGGTCGTGCCCTTCCCGACCGCGCTCGCGACCTCGACCTGGCCGCCGCTCTGCCGGACGATGCCGTAGACGGTGGCGAGGCCGAGGCCCGTCCCCTTCCCGCGCGGCTTGGTGGTGAAGAAGGGCTCGAACGCGTGCCGGAGCGTGCCGGCGTCCATGCCGGCGCCCGAGTCCGCCACCTCGACGAGCACGTGCGGGCCCGCGCACCCTGGCGGCAGGGCGCCGGCGTCCGGCGGCACGTTCCGGGTCGAGATGGCGAGCGTGCCGCCGGTCGGCATGGCCTCCCGCGCGTTCACGACCAGGTTCAGGATCATCTGCTCGAGCTGGCTCCGGTCGGCGAGCACCACGCTCGGCGCCGGGTCGAGCCGGAGGGTGAGCTCGACGTCCTCGCCGATGATCCGGCGGAGCATCCCGTTCATCTCCTGGAGCACCAGGTTCACGTCCAGGTTCTCGGGCTCCAGCACCTGCTTGCGGCTGAAGGCGAGGAGCTGCCGGGTGAGCGCCGCGGCGCGCTGCCCGGCGCGCTGGATCTCGAGGAGCTCCTCCCGCAGCGGCTCCCCCTCGCGGACCGCGTCCAGCGCGAAGGACGCGCAGCTCAGCACCACCGAGAGGATGTTGTTGAAGTCGTGCGCGATGCCGCCGGCGAGCCGCCCGATCCCCTCCAGCCGCTGCGCCTCGAGGAACTGCGCCTCGGCGCGCTTGCGCTGGGTGAGCTCGTGCTCCGCCTGGGCCGCCAGCCGCGCGCTCTCGGCGACCAGCCGGCGCTCGACGTCGGCGCGGGCGCGGGAGAGCCGCAGGTTGGCGTACACGCGCGCCAGGAGCACCCGCGCCGAGAAGGGCTTCATCACGTAGTCGTCGGCGCCGGTCTCGAACGCCAGCTCGGCCGCCTCCTCCCCGGCCCGCGCCGACAGGAGGATGACCGGCACCGTCCGCAGCGTCGGGTGGTCCCGCAGCGCGGAGAGGAGGCAGAGCCCGTCGAGGCGCGGCATCATGACGTCCGCGAGCACGACGTCGGGGCGGCGCCGCAGCGCGGCGTCGAGGGCCTCCGCGCCGTCCGCGACGGTCTCGACGTCGCAGTCGGCCCCGAGCAGCCGGCTCAGGTAGGCGCGCATGTCGGCGTTGTCGTCGGCGACCAGCACGCGCGGCCGCGCCTCCGGGGTCGCCGCCAGCGCCAGGGCTCCGCCGGGCGCGCCGCCGGGCTGCGCGGGGGCCCCCTCGGCGGGAGGGGGGTGGATCCAGCCCAGCACCTCGTCCACGTACGCCTGCGCGGACGCGGTGCGGCCCGGGTGGTGCTCGGGCTCGGCGACCTGGGCGGGCGGCAGGTGCGCGGTCCCCCAGGGCACCCGGACCCGGAACGTCGACCCTTCGCGAGGGACGCTCTCGACGGCGACCGTCCCCCCGTGCAGCTCGACGAGCTCCTTCACCAGCGCCAGGCCGATGCCGGACCCTTCGGCGCTCCGGCCCGGCGAGCGCTCCACCCGGTAGAAGCGGTCGAAGACGCGCGGGAGCTCGGCCGCGGGGATGCCTACCCCGGTGTCGCGGACGGTGAGCTCGCAGCCGCCGTCGCCCGGGCGCAGCCGGACCTCGATCTCGCCGCTCAGCGTGAACTTGAAGGCGTTGGACAGGAGGTTGAGGACGATCTTCTCCCACATGTCCAGGTCGACATGGACCGGCCGCGGCAGCGCCGGGCAGTCGACGCGGAGGCCGAGCCCGGCGCGCGCGCACGCCGAGTCGAAGCTGCTGGCGAGCTGGGCGGTGAGCCGGGCGAGGTCGGTCGGCTCGAAGCGGGCCTCGGCGCGCCCCGCCTCGAGCCGCGAGAACGCGAGCAGCGAGCTCACCAGCCGCAGCAGCCGCCGGCTGTTGCGATCGACGGCGCGGAGCTGCTCCGCCGCCCCGGGCGGCAGGTCCCGGCGCGCGAGCAGCTCCTCGACGACCCCCAGCGCGAGCGTGAGCGGCGTCCGGAACTCGTGGCTCACGTTGCCGAAGAACACCGTCTTGGCGCGGTCGAGGGCGGCGAGCCGGTCCGCGCGCTCGCGGGACTCCTGGTGGGCGCGGGCGCTCGACACCGCCGTGACGATCGACCCCGCCACCAGCTCGAGGAAGGTGCGGTAGTCGCCGCCCAGGGGGAGCCTGGGGCTGAGCCCCACCAGGAGGATCCCGAACGCCGGCGCCCCCTCCGCCGCGGCGAGCGGGAGCGCGAGCGCCGGGGCGGCCCCCGCGCTCCCGCTCGAGCCCAGGGTCGCCCGCGCCGGCGCCGCGGCGGGCTCGGGGCGCCGCGATCGCAGCGCGCGCGCCAGGAGCTCGGACCACGGATCCTCGCCAGGGCGCTCGAGCCCGACCCGCGGCGGCAGGCCGGCGCCGGCGGCGAGGCCCGAGCTCCCGGCCAGCAGGGCCCCGGCGCCCTGCGGCTCGACGAGGTAGACGGCCGAGAACCGGACGTCGTCCGGGTTCTCCGCGAGCGCGGCCAGCGCGCCCGCGCAGGCCTCCTCGGCTGAGGCCGCGGAGGCGGCGCGGGCCGCGAGGGCCTGCAGCGTCCGGAGCCGGCGGTGGGCGAGCACCTGCCCGGTGGTCTCCATGGCGGCGGTGTAGAAGCCCGCCACCGCGCCGGAGCCGTCGAGGATGGGGCTGTAGGAGAAGGTGAAGTAGCACTCCTCCGGGAAGCCGTGCCGCTCCAGCTCGAGGAGCTGGCCCTCGGACCAGGTCGCGCGGCCGGTGCGCTCGATCTCCTCGAACATCGGGCCGATCACCGGCCAGATCTCCGGGAACACCTCGCGGACGGGGGCGAGCGCGGCGTGCGGGTGGCGCGCGCCCATGATCGGGATGCCAGCATCGTTATAGAGCTGGAAGCGCTCCGGGCCCCAGTAGACGTACATCGGGAACCGCGTCGAGAGGCACATCCCGACGGCCGTCCGCAGCGGCTCCGGCCAGGACGCGAGGGGGCCGAGCGACGTCCGCGACCAGTCCTTCTCCAGGATGCGGCGCCCCATCTCGCTCCCGTCGTCGAGCGAAAGCGGCCACGGCCGAGCGACTCGGGAGGTGGGTGGAGTGCTCACGGCGTCTCCGGGGGGGCGCGTCCAGGATAGCGCGAGCCCCGCCGGTGCGCTCCAGCCGCAGGCTCCGGGTGCAGCGCGAGGGCGCGCCGACCGCCGCGACGTGCCGACGAGCGGAACGGGCTGGCCGGCGAGCCCCACCCCCGCGACGTGGCGCGGCCCCTGGCAGCCCACCGGGCGCGCGGGCGCCCAGCTGGCGGGATCCGCCCACCTGGCGCGACCCGCGAACGGTCCGGACGCCTGTTCGTGACCAACTTCACGCTGTATGGGTCGCGGGGAGGTGGAGCGCTGGGAGGGAGACGGGGGCGTCGTCCTGCGCCCCCCGGAGGAGCTCGATCGCTCGCACCTGGAGCTGCTCTGGACCGCGGCGAGCCGCGCGCTGCGGCGCTCGCCCCGCCGGATCGTCCTCGATCTCGAGGGCGTGACGCCCCTCGGCGCCGGCGGGGTGGCGCTGGTGCGCGAGCTCGAGCACCGGTGCCAGCGCCGCGGCGTCGTCGCGGGCGCCTCGCCCGCCGCCTCGGCGTTCCTCGAGTTCGTGCGTGGCCGGTCGCCCGATCGCCCGAGGGCCCCACACGCCCGGCGGACGCCCGGCGCGGTCCCGCTCGCCCGCAAGGCGGCCCGCGCCCGCGACGCCTTGCGCGCGTTCGTCGAGTTCGTGGGCAGGTTCACCGCGAGCGCAGGGCACCTCGCGGCGCGCCCCGGCGAGCTCCGCGTCCACGACGCCCTCTACCAGCTCCAGCGGGCGGGCGCCGACGGGATGTGGCTGATCGGCGGGCTCTCCGTGCTCCTGGGCGTCATCATGGCCTTCCAGGGGCCGCAGGCGACCACGGACGAGGCCGCCGCGTTCGCGCGCGCCATGAGCGGGGTCGTCTCCCGCCTGTCGACGCGGGTGCGGCACGATCTCTGCGCAGTCGCGGGCGACGCGGCGCGCGCCGAGCGCGGCGCGCGCCGTGAGGACCCATCCGACGCAGCGGAGGGCCGATGAGCACCTGGGAGCGGCCCCTGGTCGGCTCCGCCGCCCAGCGCGAGCTCGCGCCGCGGCCGCGCGAGCGCTCGCAGGTGTCGGTCAAGACGGCCGCCACCCTCTCCGCCACGGCGCTGGGCGTGTCCCTCGCGGCGTGGGTGGCCTGGAAGACGGCGGGCGCGCTCGTCCTCGCGCTCGTCGCGCTCCTCCTCGCCGTCGCGCTCGATCGCGCGGTGGGGTTCCTGCAGCGGCGCGGGCTCCGCCGCGGCGTCGCCATCGCGCTCGTCCTGGGCGCGGGGGCGGTGGTGCTGGCGGGGCTCGGCTGGCTGGTGGTCCCGAGGCTGGTGAAGCAGGCGTCGGCGCTGGTCGGCGCCGCGCCGGAGATCGCCCAGAAGGTCCGCGCCTCGGAGCCCTACCAGCTCCTGCAGCGGCACGTCGACCTGGAGGCGGTGCTCGGGCGGATCGGCGCGGCCGTGGGTCCCGCGCTCCAGGCGGTGGGGTGGACCGTCGAGGCGCTGGCTGCGGCGGTGACGGCGCTGTTCGTGACGATCTTCATGCTGACGAGCGGCCACCAGCTGCTCGAGGACCTCCTCGCGCAGGCGCGCCGGGAGCGGCGCGACGAGTACCGCGACGTGCTGGGCCAGGTCTACCGCGCGCTCTCGGGGTACGTCGCCGGCCACCTCGCCATCATCGGCCTGCAGGGGCTCGCGACCGTGATCGCGCTCGCCGTCGCCGGCGTCCCGTTCTTCCTGCCGCTCGGCGTCGTGAGCGCGCTCGCCAGCCTGGTCCCGTTTGCGGGCGTGATGGTGATGGGCACCGCCGTGTCGCTGCTCGCCTGGGCGACGAGCGGGGTGTGGGCGGGGGTCGGCGTCGCCGCGTACTACGTGATCTACCAGCAGCTCGAGAACCACGTGCTCTACCCGGTGATCTACCGGCACACCGTCGACGTGAACCCACTCGTCATCGTGCTGGCCGTCCTCTTCATGTGGGAGCTGGGCGGCATCCCGGGGGCGATCCTGGCCGTCCCCGCCGCCGCGGCGGGCCACATCGTCGTCGGCGAGCTGCTGCGGTACCGGCGCCGCCGGCTCGGCCTCCGCTGAGCCTGGCCGGTCAGAACATCTCACCGTGCGCGCCCCGGCGGGTCGCTAGATCGGGGCCTGCTGGTCGTAGAACTGCCAGTCCTCGCGCCAGCCGCCCCGCCCCTGGCCGATCCCGCGGTAGTCCGGGACGAGCGCGATCCGGCGCACGTACTTCACCATCGTGAAGCCGAGCTGCGTCTCGACGCGGACGCGCAGCGGCGCGCCGTGCGCCAGCGGCAGCGGCGCGCCGTTCATCTCGTCGGCCAGCAGCGTGCGGGGGTGCCGCGCCAGCGCCAGCTCGAGCGTGCCGTAGTAGCGGCCCGGGCCGGCCGGGTCCGGCTCGGACGCGCTCTTGTCGTCGAACGCCTCCAGCAGGACGAAGCGCGCCTCCGGCAGCGGGCGGCACAGCTCGAGCAGGTGCCGCAGCGGGACGCCGCCCCACTCCGCGATGGCGGACCACCCCTGGATGCAGCAGTGCAGCGAGATCTGCGTCTCGCGGGGCATGCCCCGGAGGTCCGCCAGCGAGAGCCGGAGCGGGCGCTCCACCCGCCCGCCGATCTCGAGCGTGTAGTCGGCGAACCCGCGCGCCGCGAGCGCCTGATACCCGGGGTCCCGCGGCGGGCGCCCGTTGACGCGGAAGTACGGCGAGACGTCGGCGCGCGTGTACGCGGGGCGGGACGGCGTCACCGCCATGAGCGGCCGGCGGGCGAGGTCGATGACCGCGCCCGTCCGGCGGTGGACCAGGTCGGGGCGGCGCCGGGAGTAGCGGGTGGCGACGACGTGGAACGCCACCACCAGCGCCAGCCCCAGGAGCCCGACGGCGAGCGCGAGCCCGCCCTGCGGGTGGTCGGTCTCGCCGAGCACGATGAGCGCGAGGTCGCGCGCCAGCCCGTGGAGCACGACCATCGCGACGTGCACCACCACGAACAGCCCGAAGGCGCACAGGCAGAGGAAGTGGACGCTCCGGGCGGCCTGCCGGCCGTGGAAGAGGCGGAGGTAGCCCGGGAAGCGGGCGGAGATGGCCGGGGACATGGCGAGCCCGGTGGCGATGGTGAGCGGGGAGAGCAGGAAGACCACCCCGAAGTAGGCGAGCTGCTGGAGCGCGTTGTAGCCGCCCGGCGCCTCGACCAGGTGGAGCGTGGCGTAGCCCGCCGCGGCGTGCCAGGCGGCGGGGAGGACGTGCCACGAGGTGGGGACGAGCCGGCGCCACGCGTCGGTCGCGAAGAGGAGGACGACGTAGGAGATCCCGGTCAGCAGCCAGCCCAGGTCGCCCAGGAAGTGCCAGTGCCGCCCCAGGCCCAGGCTGCGCCCGCCAGGCAAGGCGACCCAGGGCGAAAACGCCTCCTCCTCGTCGCGCGAGGTCCAAGGCGCGTGGGCCGGCAGCCGCTTGCGGGTGAGGCGCAGCCACTCGCTGCCCGGCGTGCAGTGATCGTTCCAGTAGAGCTTGGGGTGCGCCGCCAGGATCTGCAGCCCGCTCCGCAGCGACACGGAGAGGAAGAGCAGGTTGAAGTAGTGGGCCGCTCGCAGCCAGAGCGGGAACTCGAGCGCCATGGCCGCCTCACGCCCGCAGGGCGCGGTAGCCGACGACGGTCGCCGCGGCGGCCGCGGCGATCCCGGCGATCCACCCTCGGTGCATCCGCAGCCAAAGCTCGGCGCTCCACCCGCGGGCGCGCGCGTCGAAGTCGCCGTGGGCGCCGCGGTCGCCCGGGAGCGGCCGGTCCACGTCGTCCCGGCGCTCCGGCGACACGGGCTGGTCGGTCTGCTGGGCGGCGTACCCCATCCGGCCGAGATAGCGGTCGAGCAGCCCGGGGAAGAGCTTCTGGCCCAGGATCGCCTTGACGGCCGGCCACCCCACCCACAGCTCGCGCACCGGGTGATCGGCCACGTGCAGCACGGCGCGCGCGATGACCTCGGGCTGGAAGATGGGCGGCACCGGCTGCGGGTGGTTCGGCAGGCGCGAGCGCACCACGTCGAACTGCGGCGTGTTGACGGCGGGGAGCTGCACCATCGAGAGCCGCACGTGGCTGCCGTCGTGGTACAGCTCGCACCGCAGCGAGTCGGTGAAGCCGCGGATGGCCGCCTTGCTGGCGCAGTAGGCGCTCTGCAGCGGGATCGAGCGGTAGACCAGCGCCGAGCCGATCTGGATCACCTGGCCACGGTCGCGCGGCAGCATGTGCTTGAGCGCCGCCTGGGTCCCGTGGACGAAGCCCAGGTAGTCCACCTCGGTGACGCGCCGGTACTCCTCCGCCTTCATCTGCTTGACCGGCGCGAAGACGCTCACCATCGCGTCGTTCACCCACACGTCGATCCGGCCCCAGCGCGCCACCACCTCGTCGGCCGCCTGCTCCACCGCCGCCGCGTCGGCCACGTCGAGGGGCAAGACCATCGCCTCGCCCCCGGCGCGCTCGATCTCGCGCGCCGCGTCCTCCAGCGCCTCGCGCGTCCGGGCGATGAGCCCCACCTTCGCGCCTCGCTGGCCGAACGCGCGCGCCACCGCGCGGCCGACGCCCGCCGACGCCCCCGTCACCACCACCACCCGATCCCGGACCTTCCGTGCCATGTCCCCTCCCCTGCTGGTGAGCAGCTCCCCTCCTCAGCGCTCCACGCGCGGCTCGACCCGCCGCCACCCTTCGGGCAGGCCGGTCACCTCGGCCTCGGCGCCGCCGCCGCGGACCCGCACCGCCACGTCGATCCGGCCCCCGCCGGCCGGGATGCCCCGCAGCGCGAGCCGCGACATCCCTGCGAGCGGCAGCGGCGCCACCGCGACCTCGCGCTCCAGCGCGTCGACCTCGAGCCCGAGCGCGGCGCGGGTGACGAGCGCCACGGCGCCCGACGCCCACGCCTGCGGCCGGCAGGCGGTCGGGTACCGCACCGGGGTGGCGTACTCGCGCGCCGGGTAGCCGCAGAACAGCTCGGGCGGCTCGGCGTCGGGGAAGGCGCCCAGGGCGCCGAGCAGCGCGTCCGCCAGGCGGGTCGCCTCGTCGCGCAGCCCGTAGCGGACCAGGCCGGCCAGGATGAGGGCGTTGTCGTGCGGCCAGACGCTCCCGCCGTGGTAGCTCACCGGGTTGTAGCCGCCCTCGCGCGCGCCCATGGTGCGGACGCCGAACCCGCTGAACAGCTCCTCCCCGAGGAGCACGCGGGCGATGGCGCGCGCGTGGTCCGCGTCGACCGCGCCCGCCCAGAGCAGGTGGCCCGGGTTGGAGGTGAGTGCGTCGACGGGCCGCTTCCGGCCGTCGAGCGCCTCGGCGTAGAAGGCGCGATCGGGCAGCCAGTAGCGCTCCCGCAGCCGCCGCCGCAACGCCGCCGCCTCCTCCTCCAGCCGCTCGGCCTCGTCGGCGGCGCCCAGCCGCCGCGCCAGCTCGGCGGTCCGCCGCCGGGCGTCGTAGGCGTACCCCTGCACCTCCACCAGCGCGATGGGGGCATCGGCGATGCGCCCGTCGCGGAAGCGGACGGAGTCGGTCGAGTCCTTCCACCCCTGGTTGACGAGGCCCACCTCGGAGTCGCGCTGGTACTCGAGGAGTCCGTCGCCGTCGCGGTCGCCGTAGCGACGCATCCACTCCACGGCCGCGCGGACGTGGTCCCACGCGCTCCGGGCGAAGGCGAGGTCGCCGGTGGCGCGCACGTACTCGGAGAGCGTGACGAGGTAGAGCGGGGTGGCGTCGATCGTGCCGTAGTAAGGGTAGGTCGGGATGAGCTCGCGCGCGGCCGGCGTCAGCGGGCCACGCCGGTACTCGTGCAGGATCTTCCCGGGCGCCTCCTCCGAGACCCGGTCGACCTTCGTCCCCTGCAGCCGCGCCAGGGCGCGCAGGGTGCCGCGCGCGAGGGCCGGATCGTGCAGCATCGTCTCGTAGGAGGCGATCAGGCTGTCGCGGCCGAACAGGTCCATGTACCAGGGGATCCCGGCGGCGATGGCGTACTCGCCCCCGCCGGCCCCGTCGTCCCCGCCGCCGCGCTCCGCCTTGATGCGCAGCGCCGCCAGGTCGCGCGAGGCCTGGTCGAAGGCGCGCGCCAGCACGGGGTGATCGCTCTCGAGCCGCGGCATCTGCCGGCCGAGGGCGCGCCGCCGCTCGCGCGCGGCGTCCGCCTGCGCCGCCGAGGGCCGGGAGGGCCGCGGGCGGTCCCCCAGGGAGGGCGCGACCTCGACCGCCAGGCGCCAGCGCCCGCGCGGCCCCAGCGCGAGCCGGAAGCGCGCCTCGCGCCCGCGCAGCTCGTCGGGGGCCTCGCTGAACGTCAACGCGGTGCGGTGAGGCGAGCCGCCCTCGTCGAGCTCGAGCACCACCTCGCGGCCGCCGTGGACGGCGGTGCGCACCCGCGGCGCCCAGCCGCTGCCCTCGCCCCCCGCGGCGCGCTTCTTCACGGTGAGGATGTACTCGAAGTCGGTGTCGAAGCCGACGCTCAGCGTGAAGCGCGCCGCCTCGCCCGAGAAGTTCTCGACCGCGATCGTCTCGAGCAGCGCGTCCCCCAGCTCGCGGTGCACCGCGATGCCCAGCGTGGAGCGGCGGACCCCGTCGAGCGGCGGGTTGGTCAGGAAGTGCCAGGCCTCGCCGGCGTGCGGGGTCGAGGGCTGCAGCAGGACGGGCACCTGCCCGTCCAGCCGGAGCTCGTGCCGGGACAGGAACCGGGTGTCGAGGTGGAACAGCCCGCCGTCGGCCTCCGGGGCGAAGTCGCCCCGGTCGTCGCACACCAGGAACGTCGTCCCCTCGTGCAGCGTCACCGCCATCGCGCGTGCCCCCTCTCCCCGGCGCCGGCCGAGACGGTCTTCAGCGCCGCGCGCAGCTCGTCCCCGGCCACCACGGCCCACGCGATGGCGATCGAGAGGGCGGCAGAGCACAGGCACAGCGTGCAGCCGGCGCGGACGACGAGGACCTGGACGGCCGTCAGCGCGACCCCGGCGACGCCGAGCGCGACCGCCACCGCCGAGAACGCCAGCACGAGCCAGGGATGCGTGCGCCAGCGCTCCGCGCCTCCGACCAGATCGAGCGCGAGCTCCACCGCGTACGCGGCGGCGCCGGCGGCGGCGTCGGGCACCGGGAGCAGGCGCGACACCACCGAGTGCAGCACGCGGGCGCTGCTGGCCGGGCCGAAGACGGGATCCCAGGGCGCGGCCACCGCGCCGAGCTGGTACGCGGCCAGGTAGCCGGAGACGAGGAGTCCGGCCGACGCCAGCGCGGCGAGGGCGATTCGGTCGCGCCAGCGCGAGGGATCGGAGGGAGCGTGCGACACGGCGGAGGCGCCCGCGCGCGCGGCCCAGCGGGATCGCGGGCGAGCGTCGCAGGAGGGCGTCGGTTCCACCCAAGAGGTGCGCACGGCGGCGGCTCACGGCCACCCGTCGCCGCTCACGCCACCCCGCCGCTCGGCGGCGCGGGCGCCGAGCCCCCGCACGCCGCCGCGCCGTCCGCTGCGCGGTCGCGGGAGCGGCCGCGCCCTCGGGGGTCCCGGCCGAGCCTGGCCGCCCCGAGACGCCAGGAGCCCGGGCGCCGTGAGGCGCGCGGGCTCCTGGGTACTGGCGGCGATGGGGCGCGGCGGGTCAGCGCGCGGCGCGCGCGGGCTCGCGGTCGGCGCGGGCTGGGGCGCCCTTCTTCGCGGCGCGCTCCTCGAGCCAGATGGTCATCGGGGCGGCGATGAACCAGGTCGAGTAGGTGCCGGAGATGATGCCCATCATCATGGCGGCGGAGAAGTCGAAGATGGTGCCGACGCCGTAGACGAGCAGGCCGATGAGGGAGAGCGCGGTCGCGAACGAGGTGAGGAAGGTCCGGCCCAGGACCTCGTTGATGGACTCGTTCACCAGGTCGCCGAGCTTCTTGCCCTTGTGCCTGGCCGCGTTCTCGCGGATGCGGTCGTAGACCACCACCGTGTCGTTCACCGAGTAGCCGACGACGGTCAGGATGACCGCCACCGAGGTCAGGTTGAACTCGCGGCCGCTGAAGGCGAAGTAGCCGAGCGTGATGACCGCGTCGTGGATGATGGCGATGATGACGCCCGGGCTGAAGCGGAAGTCGAAGCGCAGGCCGATGTACACGACGATGAGCGCCATCGCGTAGAGGACGGCCTTGAAGCCCTGGTTGCGGAGCTCGCGCCCCACCGCCGGGCCGACGTACTCGACGCGCCGGACGTCGGGCTTCGCCTCGGCGAAGCGCGCCGACAGGTCGCGCTCGATCTTGTCCTGGATGCCCTGCGTGATGACGGCGAAGGACTTCGTGCCGGCCGTGAGGCCGGCCTCCTCCCGCACCTCGCGCACCCGGACCCCGGCCGACTCCACCGCCGCCCGGAGCTGGTCCGGGGTGGGCGGCGTGCCCTGGAACTGGAAGTCGACCTTGTCGCCCACGTCCGGGTTGAAGTGGGGCGTGCCCTGGACCGGGAACTTGGCCTCGACCGCCTTCACCACGCGGTCGACGTCGGCCTGGCTCATGAGCGCGATGCGGCCGACGCGGATGAGGTAGGTGTGGTCGCTCTCGGCGCCGTAGGTCTGCACGGAGGCGTCGGTGAAGCCGAGCTCCTCCACGCCCTTGCGGATGGCGCCCGGGTCGACCGCCTGCTCGAACCGGACCTCCATCTCGGTGCCGCCGGCGAAGTCGACGCCGAAGTTGAGGCCGTGGAAGACGGCCCAGAGGATCACCGCCGCGTTCGCGAGCAGCGACAGCGTCACCGCGATGTGGCGCTTCCCGACGAAGTCGAACTTCGTGTCGTGCGGGATGAGGTCGAAGGTCTTGAATTGCATCAGACGCTCAGGCGCGCCGTGTCGCGACGCGTGAAGAAGTCCATGAAGGCGCGGGTCACCACGATGGAGGTGAACATCGAGGCGACGAGGCCGATGATGAGGGTCACCGCGAAGCCGCGCACCGGTCCGGAGCCGTACTGCATGAGGACGACGCCGGCGACGAGGGTGGTGACGTGGCTGTCGACGATGGTCCAGAAGACCTTGTCGTAGCCCTGCTCCACCGCCTGCCGGACGGTGCGGCCCGCGCGCAGCTCCTCGCGGATGCGCTCGTTGATGAGCACGTTCGCGTCCACCGCCATGCCGAGCGTGAGCACGAAGCCGGCGATGCCGGGCAGGGTCAGGGTCGAGCCGATGATGCTCATGATGGCGAGCACCAGCAGCGCGTTCAGCACCAGCGCCAGGTCTGCGATGAGGCCGGTCGCCCGGTAGTAGAGGATCATGAACGCCACCACCAGGAGGAGCCCCACCAGCGCGGCGGTGGTGCCCTTCTTGATGAGCTCGGGCCCGAGCGTGGCGCCGACGGTGCGCTCCTCGAAGATGGTCACCGGGGCGGGCAGCGCGCCCGCCTTCAGCACGAGCGCGATCTCGTTCGCCTCCTCGAACATCTGCTGGTAGGGGCGGTTCGAGCCCAGCGTGATCTGGCCGTTGGTGGAGATCTTGCCCTGGATGTAGGGGGCGGTCTCGACCTTGCCGTCGAGCACCGTCGCCATGCGGCGGCCCAGGTTCTGGGTGGTGAGCTTCTCCATGAGGCGTCCGCCCTCGGGCGTCATGGTGAAGACCACCACCGGCTTGCCGGCGCCCTGCGAGTTGTCCATCGCCGCGCGCGCGTCGGAGATGTAGTCGCCGGTGAGCTCGGTCTTCCCGTGCAGGAGGTAGGTCCGGTAGAAGCGGTCCTTCACCGGACCCGCGCCGATCGTGCCCTCGCCGACGCCGATCTCGTCGCCGGGCGGCAGGAGCGGCTTCGCGGCCTTGTCCACCGCCGCGTCGAGCTGGGCGCGCGTGTTGGCGGCGACGAAGGTGGCCTGGCGGGCCTGGCCGCCGGGCAGCTCCACGCCCTCCACCGACCAGCAGCCGCCCTCGGGCAGCGGCGCCCGCAGGAGGCCCTGGTCCACCGGGCAGGCCGGGAGCGCGGCGCGGACGCCGTCGAGCGCCGCCGAGTCGTCGTCGGTGATCTTGAACTCGAGCTGGGCGGTGCGGCCGAGCAGCTCCTTCGCCTTCTCCGGATCCTTGAAGCCGGGGAGCTGGATCTGGATCTGGTTGTTGCTCTTGCGCTTGATGTCCGGCTCGGAGACGCCCCACTTGTCGACGCGGTTGCGGATGGTCTTCTCCGCCTGGTCGACCGCCTTGGCCTGGAAGTCCTGCAGCACCTTCGACTTGAAGGCGAAGTAGACCGTGCCCTGCGGCGCGCCCGAGGGGGAGGTGAGCTCGGAGCCGTACTGGTCGAGCACGATCGACTCGACCCGCTTCGGGTCGGAGGTCTTGACCGCGATGCGCGCGCCGTCCGGCGTCGGGGCGGAGGCCTCGACCGGCAGCTTCTTCTCGCGCAGGAAGTCGGCGATCTCGTCCGCGCGGCGGGCGACCTTCGCCTTCACGGCGCGGTCGACGTCGACGCCCATGGCGAGGTGGATGCCGCCCTGCAGGTCGAGGCCGAGGTTGAGGTGCTTGCGCGCGCTCGGGGCCCAGCTCGGCACCGACTGGTCGTACTTCTCGCCGTTGCGCTCGGAGGGCGGCAGCTGGAAGTAGAACCAGCTCGGCACGAGCTGGTACAGGCTGAAGACGAGGACGCCCGCGATGAGGGCGATCCGCAGATACCAGTTCCGTTCCATTTACTTCTTCGCCTCCACCTTCGCGGGCTCGGCGGCCTCGCCCTTCTCCTTGAACTCGCCGCCGACGAACTGCTTCAGCACGCGGACCTTCCCGGCGCCGATCTCGAGCAGCACCGCCTGGTCCTCGACCTGGACGACGGTCCCGATGATCCCGCCCTGGGTCCAGACCTTGTCGCCCTTCTTGAGGTTCTGGCGGAAGGTCTCGACCTTCTTCCGCTCCTTGCTCTGCGGCCGCCAGAGCACGAAGTAGAAGACGCCGAACATGAGCAGCAGCATGAGCGGCATCGACATGGGGCCACCGAGCGCGCCACCCCCGTCGGGAGCGGTCTGGCTCAGGAAAGCCGCGAAGGCCTGGTGCATGCGATCTCCATGAAAGCGGAAAAAGTGCCGTCTTTTAGCAGGATTTGGGCCGCGATCGCAACGGGTAACGCGCCGGGCCCGACCCAGCCCCGAGCGAGCGAAACGCCCTACAGCGGCCCCTTCTTCCAGCCCTGCCGCTTCTCCGCGGCGTAGGCCGGGAGCCGCCCCTCCTCGATCGCCCTGCGCGCTCCCGCCATGAGATCGAGGAAGTAGTGGACGTTGTGCAGGGTGTTGAGGCGGAGGCCGAGCAGCTCGCCGGCCCGGAACAGGTGGCGCAGGTAGGCGCGCGAGAACGTCCGGCAGGTGTAGCAGGCGCAGGCGGGGTCGGCCGGCCGGTCGTCGTCCTGGAAGGCGGCGTTGCGGATGGTGAGCCGCCCCTCGCTCGTGAAGAGGAGGCCGTTCCGCGCGCAGCGGGTGGGCAGCACGCAGTCGAACATGTCCACGCCGGCCAGGACCCCCTGCAAGAGGTCCTCCGGCGTGCCGACGCCCATGAGGTAGCGCGGCTTCTCGCGCGGGAGGAGCGGCGCGTCGCGCGCCACGCCCGCCCACATCTCCTCGGGCTCCTCGCCCACCGCGTAGCCGCCGAGCGCGTAGCCGGGCAGGTCGAGCGCGGCGGCCTCCTCGATGGCGCGGCGGCGGAGGTCGGGGAAGAGCCCGCCCTGGCAGATGCCGAACAGCGCCGACGCGCCGTCGCGGCGCCACGCGGCCTGGCAGCGCACCAGCCACCGCTGGGTCCGGGCCAGCGAGGCCTCGTGGTAGCTCCGCTCCGCCTTCGACGGCGGGCACTCGTCGAAGGCCATGATCACGTCCGCGCCGAGGGCCTCCTGGATCTCGATGGCGCGCTCCGGCGAGAGGAAGTGGCGCGAGCCGTCGAGGTGGCTGCGGAACTCGACGCCCTCCTCGGAGATGCGCACGAGGCCCTTCGGCGCGCTCGCCGGCTCGCCGGTGCCGCGGGGCGCCTCGCCCAGGCTGAACACCTGGAAGCCGCCCGAGTCGGTGAGGAGCGCGCCCGACCAGGCCATGAACCGGTGCAGCCCGCCCAGCCGGCGCACGCGGTCGTGCCCGGGCCGCAGGTACAGGTGGTAGGTGTTGCCGAGGACGATGCGCGCGCCGAGCTCCTCGAGGTCGCGCGGCGAGAGCGTCTTCACGGTGGCGGCCGTGCCGACCGGCATGAAGACCGGCGTCTCCACCACCGCGTGCGGGGTGACGAGCCGCCCGCGCCGGGCGGCGCCGTCCTGGGCGAGGAGCTGGAACGAGATCACGGGGCGGGTTTCGCCGCCGCGCGGCGGGATGTCAAGCGCCGGGGCGCCGCCGGCGGCGGCGCGGCCGCCCGTCAGGCGAGGAACATGGCGTCGCCGTAGCTGAAGAAGCGGAAGCGCCGGGCCACCGCCTCCCCGTAGGCGGCGAGCACGCGCTCGCGCCCGGCGAACGCGCAGACCAGCATGAGCAAGGTCGAGCGCGGCAGGTGGAGGTTCGTGACCAGCGCGTCCACGGCCTGGAAGCGGAACCCGGGCCGGATGAAGAGCGCCGTCCGGCCGGAGCCGGGGCGGAGCGCGCCGCCCTCGCACGCGCTCTCCAGGGTCCGCACCGCGGTGGTCCCCACCGCCACCACCCGGCCGCCGCGGGCCCGGCAGGCGGCGAAGGCGTGCGCCGCCTCGGCGGAGACCTCGTACCGCTCCTCGTGCATCCGGTGCTGGTCGAGGTCGTCGCCGCGGACGGGCAGGAAGGTGCCGGCCCCCACGTGCAGCGTGACGGCGGTGCGCTCCACGCCGCGCGCCGAGAGCCGCGCCAGCAGCTCGGGCGTGAAGTGCAGGCCGGCGGTGGGCGCCGCCGCGCTCCCGGGCACGCGCGCCACCACCGTCTGGTACCGCTCGCGGTCGGCCGCGTTCGGCTCGCGCCGGATGTACGGGGGCAGCGGCATCCGCCCCACCGCCTCGAGCGCCGCCCGGAGCGCCGCCCCGCCGCGGTCGAAGCGCACCTCGAACAGCCCGCCGCCCTGCGCCGCCTCGACCGCCGCCGCGAGCGCGCCGAAGGCGAGCCGCATCCCGGGCCGGAGCGGCTTCGAGGACTGCCCGAGCGCGCGCCAGCGGGCGCCCTCCTCGCCCTCCAGCGGCTCGAGCAGGAGCAGCTCGCAGCGGCCGCCGCTCTCCTTGGTCCCGAGCAGCCGCGCCGGGATGACGCGCGTGTCGTTGAGGACGAGCAGGTCGCCCGGCCGGAGCAGCCGCTCGAGCTCCGCGAAGCGCAGCTCCGAGAGCGCGGCGCCCCCGTCGCGGGGCACCACCAGGAGCCGCGAGGCGTCGCGCGGCGAGACCGGCTCCTGCGCGATGAGCTCCTCGGGGAGCGGGTAGTCGAAGTCGGAGAGGGTCACGGGGGAGCGGTCTCCTAGCACGGGGCTCGAATACGTCCGCGGCCGGGGGTCAGTACATCCTCACGATCTCGGTCCCGGGGTAGTAGCGCGCGAGGATGGCGCGGTAGTCCTCCCCCGCCTCGGCGGCGCCGGCGGCGCCCCACTGGCACAGCCCGGCGCCGTGGCCGGCGCCGCGGCCCTGGAAGACCGCGGCCCCGCCCGCGACCTTCACGTCGAAGTCGAGCGAGGGCAGCCGCTCGAACCCGAGCCGCTGGCGGAGGTCCACCGCCGAGAGCGTGACCGAGCGCCCGCGCCCCGCGAGCTCGACCCGCGCGGCCCGCCCGCTGGCGGTGCGCCCGGCGACGCGGGCGGACGCGACGGCGCCGGGGAGCCCGGCGCGCGCCCCCAGCTCCGCCGCCGGGACCCGCACCGTCCAGCGCGCCCGGGGCGAGGCGCGGCAGCGATCGCAGGCGACCGAGGCGAGGTAGGGGCGGTCGCGCCCGAGCGCGTCCGCGCCGCGCTCGGTGCGCCCGCCGCAGGTGGAGTGGAAGTAGGCCTCGATGGGCGCGTGCTCGAAGACGAGCACCTCGCCGGCGGTGGCGGCGGCGGCGGCGCGGGCGCGCGGGTCGGGCTCCCCGGCGCGGTAGACCTGGTCGAGCACGGTCGCGCCGAGGTGCCACGGCCGCCCTTCGCCGACCGCCTCCAGCTTCTTGAACACCGCGAAGGTGCGCGCCGCCACCGCCTGCGCCTGGAGCGCCGCGGGCGGGAAGCGCGCCGGCATCTCGGAGACGGTCACCGCCGCCACGTAGTCCTCGAGCGGCACGGCGTGGATCACCGCCAGCCCGCCGGGCGCGCGCCGGACCTCGAGGCCCCCGGCGAAGGTGGCCCTGGGGGCGGCGTCCACCCGCAGCGGGCCGGCCGCGTCGAGCGCCGCGCCGGCCGCGTCGAGCGGGGCGCCGTTCACGGTCAGCGCTCCGCCTCGGAGCGCGAAGGTGGCGCGGCCGGCGGCGGCCTCGGCCGCGCCCGACCCCTCGCGCAGCGGCGCGACCGTGAGCCCCGGCGCCGTCACCGTGAACGGGCCCGGCCCCACCGCCACCGCGATGCGGACCACCTCGCCGGCGCGCGCAGGGGTGGCGGCGAGGAGCGCCAGGGCGGCCAGGATGGGCCCGGCCGCGCTCCTCGCCGCCGCGGCGCGGGGGGGACGGAACCCGAGGTGCACGCGGCTACCCCTCCCCCGCGCCCTCCCGGGCCGCCGGCGCGGGCGCGCGGGACGCTTTCGCCTCCCGGAGCTTGTGCCACACGAACCAGGCTGCCGCGGCCACCAGGGCGAGCCCGATGACGAGGTCGAAGCGGTGGAAGGCGGCCTTGAGCCGCGGGTCCTTGTCCCACTGCTCGCCGAGCTTCATGCCCACCCAGGCGAGCCCGTAGCACCAGGGGTACGAGCCGACGAACGTGTACACGACGAACTTCGTCATGTTCATCCGCGCCACGCCGGCCGGGAAGGCGATGAAGGTGCGGACGACGGGGAGCAGCCGCCCCACCAGCACCACCCACTGCCCGTGGCGCGCGAAGAGCCGGTCGGCGAGGTCGAGCTCCTTGCGGGAGAGCAGCACGTAGCGCCCCCAGCGCTCGATGACCGGCCGGCCGCCGTACTGCCCGAGCCAGTAGGCGGGGATGGAGCCGACGATGCAGCCCACCGCGCCCGCCAGCGCCGCCCCGTGCAGCGAGAACTGGCCCGTGTACACGAGGTAGCCCGCGAACGGCATGATGATCTCGGAGGGCAGCGGGATACAGGCGCTCTCGATGGCCATGAGCAGCGCCACCCCGCCGTAGCCGAGCGAGGAGATGACGCCCGTCGTCCAGACCGCCAGCACCGCGATGACCTTCGTGATCACTCGACGCTCCGTCGGGCCGGGCCCGCGTGGAAGACCTCGTCGTAGGGGCAGCTGCAGTCCGCCTCGGGAGGATCGGGGTAGAGGTACCGCTCGCCGCGGTAGTTGCGGAACTCGGTGCCGCCCGGCGCCGGGCCGAGCCGGTACTCCGGCTGCAGCGTGACCTTGCCCCCGCCGCCGGGGAGATCGACCGCGAGGTGCGGCACGGCCAGGCCGCTGGTGTGACCTCTGAGCTGCTCCAGGATCTCGATCCCGCAGGCGAGCGGCGTCCGCCAGTGGCCGGTGCCCTCGGCCACGTCGCCCTGGTGCAGGTAGTAGGGCCGCACGCGCCAGGCGAGCAGGCGCTGGTTGAGCGCCGCGATGTTGCGCGCGGTCGAGTTGACGCGCCGCAGCAGCACGGTCTGGTTCTCGACCGGCACGCCGTGGTCGACGAGCCGCTCGCACGCCTCCTGCGCCTCGGGCGTGCACTCCTTCAGGTGGTTGAAGTGCGTCACGACGAAGAGCGGCTTCACGCCGCGGAGCAGCCGCGCCAGCGCGTCGTCGACGCGCATGGGGCAGGTGACCGGCGCCCGGGTGGCGAGCCGCAGGATCTCGACGTGGGGGATGGCGCGCAGCTCGCGCAGGAGCCACCCGAGCCGCTCGTCCCCCAGCACCAGCGGGTCGCCGCCGGAGACGAGCACGTCGCGAACGGCGGGGTGGGCGCGCACGTAGGCGATCCCCTCCTCGGCGGCGGCCCGGTCGAACGCGCCCTCCTCGCCGCCGGTGATGCGGCGGCGGGTGCAGTGGCGGCAGTACACGGCGCAGGTGTCGGTGACGAGGAAGAGGACGCGGTCGGGGTACTTGTGGACGACCGCGCGGCAGGGCCGGTGCCGGTCCTCGCCCAGCGGGTCGCGCAGGTCGCCGGGCGCGGCCTCGGCCTCGGCCGCCACCGGGATGGCCTGCATCCGGACGGGGCAGAACGGGTGGTGCGGGTCGATGAGCGAGGCGTAGTAGGGCGTGATGGCGACCCGGAACGCCCCGGCCGTGAGGGCCAGCCCGCGGCGCTCCGCGTCGGACAGGTCCACCAGGCGCGCCACCGCCTCCGGCGTGCGCAGCGCGTGGCGCTGCTGCCAGCGCCAGTCGCGCCACTCGGCCTCGCTCACCCCGGGAAAGAGATCGCGTCCGCTCATCTCGTCCGTCTTCCGCTCGCCCCGGGCGCGGCGCCGGAGCGGCGCGCCGTCGCTGGAGAAAAACGCGCGAACCTACGCAGGCCCTCCCCGAAAGTCAAAGCGCGCGGCCGGCGCTCGCTCGGCCGCCGGAGGCGGGTTCGCGGCGTCGGGCCGGCGAGGTACTGTGCGGCGGCGACCGGGGCGCCCGAAGCCTGCCGTCCGCGCCGGTCGATGTTATGAGTACATCGAGCGGTTCGCCGCCTCGAAGGAGCGAGCGTAACGACATGGCCACCCTTCCGGTCCTGACGGGAGAGGCTGCTTCTCCCGGGCCGTCCGCGGCCCCCGACCTGGGCGCCGGCGGCGACCCACGCCCCGTCCGCCACGTCACCTCCCGCTTCCCGCCCGGCCCGCGCTCCATCTGGAAGGGCGTCTCCGACGCGCTCTGGAACGACTGGCACTGGCAGCAGCGCGAGCGCGTCACCTCGCTCGATCGCCTGGAGCAGGTCATCCGGGTGACGGCCGGCGAGCGCCAGGCGGCCCGCGAGACCGAGGCCGAGTTCCACATGGGCATCACGCCGTACTACGCGGCGCTGATGGACCCCGAGGACCCCTCCTGCCCGGTGCGGCTGCAGGCGGTGCCCACGCTGGGCGAGCTGCAGATCGCGCCCGCCGACCTGGAGGACCCGCTGGCGGAGGAGCGGGACATGCCGGTCCCCGGCATCACCCACCGCTACCCCGACCGCGTCCTCTTCTACACGACGCACAACTGCCCGGTGTACTGCCGCCACTGCACGCGCAAGCGGAAGGTGGCCGACCCGAGCAGCGCCGCCGCCAAGAAGCAGATCGAGGACGGGCTCGGCTACATCGCCGCCCACCCCGAGATCCGCGACATCGTGGTCTCGGGCGGCGATCCGCTCTCGCTCTCCGACGAGCGACTCGACTACATCCTGGGGCGGCTGCGCGCCATCCCGCACGTCGAGATCTTCCGGCTCGGCACGCGCAACCTCGTCACGCTGCCGCAGCGGATCACCGACGACTTCGTCTACATGCTGCGCCGGCACCAGCCGGTCTACGTCAACACGCACTTCAACCACCCCAAGGAGTGCACCGCCGAGGCGTTCGAGGCGGCGCGGCGCCTCGCCGACGCCGGCTGCGTGATCGGCAACCAGATGGTGCTGTTGAAGGGCGTGAACGACGACCCGAAGACGGTGCTGGAGCTGAACCACAAGCTGCTCCTCATGCGGATCCGCCCCTACTACATCTACCAGTGCGACCTCTCGAAGGGCATCAGCCACTTCCGCACGCCCGTCGAGAGCGGCATCCGCATCATCGAGGCGCTGCGCGGCCACACGAGCGGCCTCGCCGTGCCGCAGTTCGTGGTCGACGCGCCGCAGGGCGGGGGCAAGATCCCGGTGAACCCCGAGTACGTCGTGAAGCGCGAGGGGAAGCGCTGGACGTTCCGCAACTACGCCGGCGAGACGTACACGTACGAAGAGCCCTAGCCGCAAGGCGGACGAAGTCCGCCGCGCAGCAACGTCGCGCCGCCACGCGGCGCGACCCCTCCATCGCAGCAGGAACCCCAGCCGTCGCGCCGCCACGCGGCGCGACCCGGCCATCGCAGCAGGAACCCTGTGCCTGCGACATCCGCCCGTCCGCGGCCAGTCCGCCGCTCCCCCGGCCTACCCCGCCGCCACCACCTCGATCTCCACCCGCGCCCCCTTCGGCAGCGCGGCGACCTGCACCGTCGAGCGGGCCGGCGGCGCGCCCCCGAAGCGGCGGCCGTACACCTCGTTCATCCGGGCGAAGTCGGCCAGGTCGACGAGGAAGACGGTCGTCTTGACGACGTCGGCGAACGACAGCTTCGCCCCGGCGAGCACCGCCTCGAGGTTGGCGAGCACGCGCTCGGTCTGGACCGCGATGTCGCCCTGGACGAGCTCGCCGGTGGCGGGATCGAGCGGGATCTGCCCCGAGCAGTAGAGGGTGCGGGTGCCCCCGCGCTCGACGAGCACGGCCTGGCTGTACGGGCCGATGGCGCGGGGCGCCGACGGCGTGGCGACGGTGGAATGGGACATGGCGCCAGGATAGCCCCACCGCGCCCCGCCCGCTCGCCGACCTGCGCGGCGGGCGCCGCCGCCGGCGCTAGGAGGGCACCCGCTCCACGGCGTAGAGGCGCTCGACCGAGACCACCCCCTCGATGGCCTCGATGCTGCGCATGACGCTGCGGAGCTGCTTCACCTCGCCGATGGACATCTCGAAGGTGTTCACCGCCCGCCCCAGGCCGGTGGTGCGGCAGGTGGCCTGGGAGATGTTCATCCCGGCCTCGCTGATGGTCTTCGAGATCTGCGCCAGCACGCCCGGCCGGTCGTCGGTGACCACCTTGATCGAGACCGGCCGCTTCACCTCGCTGGCGCGGATGTCCCAGGAGACGTCCACCCGGCGCAGCGGGTCGAGGGTGAGGGCCCGGTCGCAGACGCGGGTGTGGACGGTGACGCCGCGCCCGCGGGTGATGAAGCCCACGATGTCGTCGCCCGGCACCGGGTTGCAGCACTTGCCGTAGCGGACCAGCACGTCGTCGATGCCGCTGATCCTCACGCCGCCCGTCGGCCGGCGCGCCACCTTGCGGAACAGCTCGGTGAGCCGCGAGGTGGGCTCCTCGGCCGGGGCGGGCGCCGCCAGCCGCTCGGCCGGGACGAGCTGCGCCAGGATCTGCTGCGGGCCGATCTTGCCGTAGCCCAGCGCCACCAGCACGTCGTCCCCGCGCTTGTAGCCGAGCGCGGCGGCCGCCCGGTCGAGCTCGCCGCCCTTGGTGACCTTGGCCAGCGAGACGCCGTAGCGGCGCAGCTCGCGCTCCGCCAGCTCCTTGCCGATCTCGAGCGAGCGCTTGTGCTCGGCCTGCCGGATGAAGCCGCGGATGCGGGTCTGGGCGCGGCTGGTCTTGACGAAGCCCAGCCAGTCCTTCGACGGGTGGCTGCCCGGGGCGGTCAGGATCTCGACCGTGTCCCCGTTCTTGAGCGTGGAGCGGAGCGGGACGATCTTCCCGTTCACCTTGGCGCCGACGGTGTGCTCGCCCACCTCGGAGTGGACGGCGTAGGCGAAGTCGAGCGGGGTGGCGCCGCGGGGCAGGCTCTTCACGTCGCCCTTGGGCGTGAAGACGAACACCTCGTCCGCGAAGAGGTCCACCTTGACCGTCTCCAGGAACTCGGTCGGGTCGGTGAGGTCGCGCTGCCACTCGAGCAGCTGGCGCAGCCAGCCGAACTTGGCGGCGTCCTTGGCGCTCGGCCCCTCCCCGTTCTTCCCCTCCTTGTAGGCCCAGTGCGCGGCGACGCCCTCCTCCGCGATCTTGTGCATCTCCTCGGTGCGGATCTGGATCTCGATCCGCTCGGCCCGCGGGCCGATCACGGTGGTGTGGAGCGACTGGTACAGGTTCGGCTTGGGGATGGCGATGAAGTCCTTGAAGCGGCCCGGGACCGGCTTCCACAAAGAGTGGATGAGGCCCAGCGTCTCGTAGCAGTGGGCGACGTTCTGGACGATGACGCGGAAGGCGATGACGTCGTGGATCTGCTCGAAGTCCACGCTCTGCACCTGCATCTTCCGCCAGATGGAGTACAGGTGCTTCACGCGCCCGTACACCTCGCCCTGGATGCCCGACTCGTCGAGCTTGCCCCGGATGATCCCCACCACCTCGGCGATGAACTTGTCCCGCTCCTTGGCCCGCGCCTCGACCTTCTGCTCCAGCTCGGCGTAGTCGCCCCGGTGCAGGTACTTGAAGGAGAGCTCCTCCAGCTCGGTCTTGAGCCACTGGATGCCGAGCCGGTTGGAGAGCGGCGCGTAGATGTCGAGCGTCTCGCGGGCGATGCGCTCCTGCTTCTCCGGGGTCATGTGCTCGAGCGTCCGCATGTTGTGCGTCCGGTCGGCGAGCTTGACGAGCAGGACGCGGATGTCCTTCGCCATGGCCACGACCATCTTGCGGAAGTTCTCGGCCTGCTTCTCCTCCTGGGTGTTGCCGGCGGTGAACTGCGAGAGCTTGGTGACGCCGTCGACGAGCTCGGCGATCTCCTGCCCGAACAGCTCCGCGATCTCCTCCTTGGTGGCGAGGGTGTCCTCGATGGTGTCGTGGAGGAGGCCGGTGACGACCGAGGCCTCGTCGAGGTGCATCTCGGCCAGGATGCCGGCCACCTCCAGCGGGTGGATGAGGTACGGCTCGCCCGACTTGCGGATCTGCCCTTGGTGGACCTTCGCCGAGTAGACGTAGGCCTTCTTGATGAGGTCGAGATCCGGGTCGGGGTGGTAACCGCCGACGCGGTCGAGGATGTCGTTGAGTCGCAGCAAGGGGCAACCAAAAAGCCTATCTGCCGGTCCCAGAGCCGGCAAGCACGCGCGGATCCGTAATGCCCGCCGCGCCTGGGTGCCAGGCGACCCCGCCGAGAGCGCGCGGCCGGACGGGCGCGGGCGTGTTGAGCCGAGGGGGAACGTCGGAGTAGAACGGACGAGCCCCTGCCGGTGCGCCTGCCGGAGGCGGAGGCCTCTCGAACGTGCTGACGTGCAAGACCTGCGGGGTGACGATCGACGTCACGGTGGCCGCCTGTCCCGCCTGCGGGGCGGAGGTCCCGATGGCGCGGCTCACCGGGATGCTGGGCCTCGTCTGCCGCGCGTGCGACGCCTACAACGACCCGGGCGCCCGCGCCTGCGCCGGCTGCGGCAAGCCGCTCGGGGCCGACCCGGAGTCGCCCGCGGTGGCCGGCGCAGCCCCCCGCGCCCAGAAGGCGCGCCTCGTCGTCGAGCGCGGCGAGGCGCCGGCGGGCGCGTCCTTCGAGCTGCGCCCGGGCGAGGCGCAGGCGGGCCGCGCGGAGGGCCAGCTGCTCTTCCCCGAGGATCCTTGCCTGTCGCCGCTGCACGCGACCTTCGCCCTGCGCGACGGGACGCTGCTCGTGCGCGACGAGGGCGCCGCCGGCGGCGTGTTCGTGCGCCTGCGGGGGCTCACCGTCCCGCTCCGGCCCGGCCACCTCTTCGCGCTCGGCGAGCGCCTGCTCCGCTTCGGCGGCCCGCTCGCGCCGCCCGCCCCGCCCGGCCCGGACGGCACCCGCCGGCTCGGCGCGGCCCGGCCCGAGGGGCCGGCGGTGGTGATCGAGGAGTGGCTCGAGGGGGGCGCGGGCGGCCGCAGCTGGATCCGCGCGGGCCCCTCGATCACGCTCGGGCGCTCCGGCTGCTCCGTGAACCTGGGGGACGACCCGCACCTGGCGCCGGCCCACGCCGAGCTCCTGCTCGACGCCGGCGGCGAGGCGCGCCTGCGCGACCTCGGCTCGACCACCGGCACGTTCCTGCGGGTCCCGACGGGCGCGGAGCGCGAGCTCCACGACGGCGACGCGGTGCGGATGGGGCGCGAGGTCCTGCGCGTCGAGCTGGCCTGATCCTCTGGTGAAGGAGCCCTGATGGGAGCGCAGAACCCGCCGCCGTGCGTGGTGCGGCTCGACGACGTCGAGACCCTGGACTCGGCGGCGTCCGACCGGCTGCTCGCGCTGGCGCGGGAGGCCGCCACCGGCGAGCTCACCTGCTACTGCGCCAGTGGCCGGATGCAGCTCTACCTCCAGCGCGGGCGGGTGGCCTGGGCGAGCGATCCGCGGCACCAGCGCGCGTTCACCGCGCACCTCAAGGAGCACGCCCGCGTGAGGGCCGAGGACATCGAGGCGGTCGTCGACTCCTGCCGCGCCACCGGGCGGCCCATCGGCGAGACCTTGATCGAGCGCGGGCTCGCGACCGAGGCGCAGGTCCGCGCCGCGCTGCGCCACCAGATCGGGCTCGCCCTCCACATCGGCCGCTGCGCCAGCAAGGGCGAGCTCGCGTTCGCCCCCCGCAACTACGCCGACTACGACCCGCGCTTCACCTTCGGCGCCTCCGAGCTCATCGACGAGGAGGAGCGCACGGCGCGGGCGAACCCGACCCCGGCGCCGCGGCGCGAGCCCCCGGGGCGCTGACCCGGCCGGCCGACCGCTCAGGCGGTGGCCGGCGCCGTCCGCGTCCCGTCGCCGGTCCCGCCGCGCGGGGGCAGCTCCAGGTCGGGCCAGGCGCTCGAGAGCTCCCGCACGCCCCGGCACCGGCGCAGCGCGCCCTCCACCGCCGGCAGCGGGTCGGGGAAGACGAGGCGCGAGTCCCACTCGCCCGGCATGCGCGTCTCGTGCGCGAGCTGCTCGCGGGGCGGCGTGAACTGCGCGTCGATGCCGAAGCCGTTGCCCCGCGGGTCGGCCCGGTACCACCCGTACGTCGGGAGCTCGACGGCGGCGAGCCCGTGGAGCAGGAACCGGCCCTCCCCGATCGAGAGCCGCTGATAGCAGACGCCGGCCCGGACCCCCGCGCCGCGGAGCAGGGCGACGAGGAGGTGGCTCTTCGCGTAGCAGAACCCGGTGCCGGTCGCGAGCACCTCCGACGCCGCGCAGGTCACCGCGTCGTGGCCGGCGTCGCCGGTGTGCGGGATGCGGTCGCGCACCCACTCGAACATGCGCCGCGCGACCGCCTCGGCGTCGCCGCCGCCCAGCTCGCGCGCCAGCGCCGCCACGCGCGGGTGGTCGTGGTCGAAGACGGCGGTCGCGCGGAGGAACGGGTCGGCGGAGGGGCTCGCCATGCCGCGCTAGCCTACCAGCAGGACGGTGCAGCTGCGCGCGCCCTGGGCCCCGATGACGAGCGCCTGCTCGATGTCGGCCGTCTTGGAGGGGCCGGAGATGAAGAGCCCGTAGGCGGCGGGCCGCCCGGCCAGGCGGGCGTAGGCCTCGTGGAGGTCGTTCACCACCCCCGCCGCGTCCACCACCAGCACGAGGTGCTCGGCGATGACGAAGATCGCCCGGTGCGGCAGGAGCTGCGCGTCCACCCACACCGCCCCGTTCTCGGCCACCGCCAGCTCGCCCCGCAGCACGGTGAGGTCGAGCCCCTCCAGCTCGCGCGGCGCCTTCACCGCGGCGAGGTCGAGGTTCCCCGGCTCCACCTCCGGCACCAGCGAGACGACCTTCTTCGCGGCCTGGCGCACCGGCAGCTCCGCCACCGCCCGACCAGCCACGGCCAGGTCGGGGACGCGCAGGCAGGTCCCGCCCACGCCCTGGAGCGACTCGGCGAACTTCGCCGCCGGGTCGGCGAACTTCACGCCCAGCCGCGCCAGGTCGGGCCGCGGCGTCTCGCGCGGCGCGTTCCGGCGCATGGCCGCCAGCATCTCCTCACGAGCGGTCACGGTGGCTCCGGTAGAGCTGGCGGAAGGTCTGCCGCGGCATGGGGGGCAGCTCGCGCTGGCGCCCCCAGGCGTTCCAGCGCCCGTAGGCGAGGCGGCGCGGCAGCGCCGGGACGAGCCGCCGCGCGACCCAGCCCGCCAGCCGGTACAGCCAGGCGAAGCGCAGCACCGCGCCGGCCAGCTTCATCGCGGCCCGCTTCCGCCACGGCAGGAGCCCGCGCTTCACGAGCTCCTTCCGCCACGCCCAGAGCTCGTGGTGGAGGTCGATCCGCACCGGGCAGACGTCGCTGCACGAGCCGCACAGGGAGGAGGCGAACGGCAGCGTCCGGTGGCCGGCCGGGTCGCGCGCGGGCCCGAGGATGCTGCCGATGGGGCCGGGCACGATGTAGCCGTAGCTGTACCCGCCGCTGCGCCGGAACACCGGGCAGGTGTTCATGCAGGCGCCGCAGCGGATGCAGGAGAGCGAGCGGCGGAAGACGGGATCCGCGAGCTGGCGCGAGCGGCCGTTGTCCACCACCACGATGTGCAGCTCGCCGTCCGGGCGCGGGCCGTGGAAGTGCGTGGTGTAGGTCGTCACCGGCTGTCCGGTGGCGGAGCGCGCCAGGAGCCGCAGGAAGACCGCCAGGTCCTCCCGCCGCGGCACGAGCTTCTCGACGCCCATGCAGGCGATGTGCACCCGGGGCAGCGTCGAGCCCATGTCGGCGTTGCCCTCGTTGGTGCAGACGACCACGCCGCCCGTCTCCGCGATCGCGAAGTTGACGCCGGTGAGGCCCGCCTCCGCCTCGAGGAACCGCTGCCGCAGGTGCTGCCGCGCCGCCTCGGTCAGGACCTTGGGATCGCTCGCGCCCTCGGCGGTCCCGAGCTCCCGGTGGAACAGCTCGCCGATCTCCTCCTTCTTGAGGTGGATGGCGGGCAGCACGATGTGGCTGGGCGGCTCGTGGCGGAGCTGGACGATGCGCTCGCCGAGGTCGGTGTCGGTGACGGTGACGCCGCGCGCCTCGAGGTACGGGTTGAGGTGGCACTCCTCCGTCAGCATGGACTTCGACTTCACCAGCCGCGTGATCCCCCGCTCCTGCAGGATGCCGTGCACGATGGCGTTGTGCTCGGCGGCGTCGCGGGCGAAGTGGACGTGCGCGCCGCGCGCCTCGGCGTTGCGGGCGAACTCGTCCAGGTAGTCGCCGAGGCGAGAGAGCGTGTGCGCCTTGAGGCCGGCCGCCGCGTCGCGCAGCGCCTCCCAGTCCGGCACGGCGGCCGAGGCGGCGTCCCGCTTCTTGCGCACCCACCACAGGGCCTGGTCGTGCCAGTGGGCCTTCGCGTCGTCGGCCACGAACCGCGCCGCGGCCGCGGCGTGGTCCACCGTCCGCTCCAGCTCGCCGGTCGCGCTCGGGGGGGCGCTCACGCCGCCGCCTCCGCCCGATCGAGGAGCTGGGCCACGTGCAGCACCTGGAGCGGCCGGCGCTCGCGCCGGATGAGGCCGTCGAGGTGCATGAGGCACGACATGTCGACGCCGGTCACGATCTCGGCGCCCGCGCGCTCGTGGTCGGCGAGGCGGTCGCGCCCCATCATGCAGCTCACCGCCTCCTCCTGGACCGCGAACGTGCCGCCGAAGCCGCAGCACTCGTCTTGCCGCGCCAGCTCGACGAGCTGGAGGCCGCGCAGCTCGGAGAGGAGGAGCTGGACCTTGTTGAACGGCGCCACCCGGCGCTCGCTGCCGGAGCCGAGACGCAGCTCGCGCAGCCCGTGGCAGCTCTGGTGCAGCCCCACCTTGTGCGGGAAGGCGCCCTCGAGGCGGGGCAGCTTCAGCACGTCCACCAGGAACTCGCACAGCTCCCAGGTCGAGCGCTTCAGGTGGTCGAAGCCGGGCTGGCCCGCCAGGAAGCCGTCGTAGTGGTTGCGGACCATCGAGACGCAGCTGCCCGAGGGCGCCACCACGTGCTCGTAGCCGCGGAAGAGGCGCAGGAACTTCTCGGCCAGCGGCCTCGCCTCCTCGGTGCAGCCGGTGTTCGACATGGGCTGCCCGCAGCAGGTCTGGTCCTCCGGGTACTCGACCCGCACCCCGTGCCGCTCCAGCACGCGCACGGTGGCGAGCCCGACCTCGGGGTAGAGCTGCTCGATGTAGCAGGGGATGAAGAGGCCGACGGTGAGCATGGCGGGCGATCGTACACCGGATCACCGGAGGGCGTGGGCGGCCGGCCGAGCGGCCCGCCGCCCACGCGAGCTCACTTGATGGGCGGCACCGGGATCGCTCCGGTGAAGACGTAGGCCTGCAGGAGCGCGATGAGCCCGATCACGGCCGCGCCCGCCACCGAGTGCCACCAGACCCTGCGGAAGATCGGGCCCAGCGCGTGGGCGCGCTCCTTCGGATCGTCGTAGCAGGCGGCGCAGGCGACCATGATCGACTGAGCGTCGATCATCTTGCCCATGACGCCGCCCGTCGAGTTGGTCGCCACCGTCAGGATCGGGTTCAAGTTGAGCTGCTGGGCCGTGATCCGCTGCAGGCTGCCGAAGAGCGCGTTCGACGCCGTGTCGGAGCCGGTGAGGAAGACGCCGAGCCAGCCGAGGTAGGCGGCGAAGAAGGGGTACATCACGCCCGCGCTGGTGAAGGCGAGCCCGAGCACCGCGTCGGTGCCGGAGTAGCGGGTGAGGAACCCGAGGCCGAGCACCTGGCCGATGACGAGGACCGGGATCTTCATGCGGTGCAGCGTCCGGATCGTCGCCTCCTTCCACTGGGCGGCGCTGAGCCGCAGCACGAAGCCCGACAGGAGCGCGGCGACGAACACCCCCGTCCCGGCGGCCGAGAGCCAGTTGATGACGAAGCGCGCGCCCTCCGGCTTGGCGTTCACCGGCGCGACGGGCGGCATCCGCTGGACGAGGTTGTGGAGCGCCGGCATGTCCCAGCCCGGGAGCGAGAGGGTCCCGTTGAACTTCGAGCCGAGGAGCGTCGTGTCGAACTTCACGCCGGCGAAGAGGCCGTTGAGCGTCTTCTTCCACTCCGGCGCGCCCCACAGGGCGCACGCGCCGATGAGGATCGCCCACGGCAGCCAGGCGTACGCCGTCTGACCCAGGCTGTAGGGGTTGGCGGGGCCGCTGCGGTCGTGCGGCGCAGCGGCGGCCCCGGCCGCCGCCGCGGCCGCGCGCTCCGACTTCAGCAGGAAGCGCGTCTTGGGGTGCCAGACGAAGCGCAGGAACAGGGCGGTGCAGACGACGGAGAAGACGCCCGCCACCACGTCGGTCATGAGGTGGAACTCGGCCGTGCCCGACGCGAAGTACTGCATGAGGGCGAACGACGCCCCGGAGACGAGCGCCGCCGGCCAGACCTCGAAGACCTCCTTCCACGTCCCCCCTTCCATCTTCACGAACACGGCGATGAGCCAGAACGGGACGAGGAGCGACACCCACGGCAGCTGGTGGCCCACCATCGTCGAGAGCGTGAGCTGATCGAGGCCGCTCACCTGCGAGAGCACGACGATGGGCGTGCCGATGGCGCCGTACGCGACGGGCGCGGTGTTCGCGAGCAGGTTGAGCACGGCGGCCTGGAACGGGGAGAAGCCGAGCCCGACCATGACGGCGCCCGCGATCGCGACCGGCGTCCCGAACCCGGAGGTCCCCTCGATGATGGCGCCGAACGAGAAGGCGATGAGCAGCACCTGCAGCCGCCGGTCGTGCGAGATGTTGATGATCGACTCCTTCACGATCTCGAACTTCCCGGTGATGACCGTCATCGTGTAGAGGAACATCGCCCCCAGGATGATCCAGATGATCCCGAGGAAGCCCGACAGCACGCCGAGCGAGAAGGCGGAGATCGCCGAGACCACCGGCATGCTGAAGACGATGCAGACGATGACGAAGGCGGCGATGACGCCGTAGAACGCGGCGTACGGGGCGGAGATGCCGAGGTGCTTCATGCCCTGCTTGTCGCGGTGCGGGTGCAGCGCGATGAAGTAGAGCAGGACGAGGATCGGGACGGCCGCCAGCACCGTGGAGAGGAAGGCGCTTCCGGTCGGGTTGTAGTTCTGGTGGTACACGAGGTCGCTCCGCGGACGGGTTCGAGGAGGTGGGCCGACGGGTTCGGACGGGAGGCGTCAACTTACCGTGTAGCCGACATTCGAGCCTTTCGGCCGGAACACTTTCAAGGGCCACCCCATCCGGGCGGGTCACCGCAGCGCGACCGCCGCGGCGCCCCCTGTCAGCGCGTACCCGGATCGCGGGTCACGGGAGCGGCCGCGTGCAGGCGTCGACCAGGTAGACGATGGACTGGTACGGCACGCCGCCGTGCGTCGAGAGCCCGATCTCGCAGGTGCGGCTGTTGGAGAAGCCGGCCTTGCAGTCCGGAGGGAGCGCCGCGCGGAGCCCGGACAGGGCCGAGGCGTTGAGCTCGGGGGTCGTGAAGCCCTTGTCCCCCGCGAATCCGCAGCAGCCGGTGGGCGGCGCGACCACCCGCTCGGCGCAGGCCGCCGCCACCGCCTTGAACGCCCCGTCGAGCCCCATCTTGATGGCGCTGCAGGTGACGTGGATGGCCACCGTCTCCGGCCGCCGCTCGAAGCGCAGCTTGTCCATGAGGTGGGCGTGGATGAAGCCCACCGGCTCGTGCAGCCGCAGCCGGGGGTCGAGCGCGCCCTGCATGCGGTACAGGCAGGGGCTCGTGTCGCACAGCACCGGGATGCGCCCGCCGTCGGTCTTGGCGAGCAGCGCCGCCTCCAGCTCCTTCGCCTTGGCGTCGGCCAGCTCCGGGAAGCCCTTCGACTCGAAGGCGAGCCCGCAGCAGAGCCGGTCCATGGCCTCGGGGAAGAGGACGTCGTAGCCCGCCTTCTCGAGCAGGGAGAGCGTGGCCTCGTGCAGCGCCCGCGCGTCGGGGGCGCCCGCGGCCGGGCCCATGGCGCGCGCCACGCAGGCCGGGAAGTAGACCACCTCGCGGCCGCGGCCGCGCCGCACGTCCTCGAGGCGCGCCCGCGGGGAGCGGGTGGGCAGCGCCGGGGTCCACTGCGGCAGGTGGCCGAGGCTGGCGGCGCGCGCGCCGCGGGTGATCGCGCCCATGAGGCGCGTCCCGAGCACCGCGTGGGCGGCGTGCGCGGTGGCGAGCCCGGCGCGCACGCCGGCGAGCGCGCCCGCGAAGTGCGCCGCCACGTCCTCGGCCAGGTCCTCGGCGGCGGGCGTGCGGGCGTCGGCCCGCAGGCGCTTCGTCAGCTTGCCGGTGTCGATGCCGGCCGGGCAGGCCAGCTGGCACAGCCCGTCGGTGGCGCAGGTCTCGTCCCCGAGGTAGGCCCACCCAGCCTCGAAGCGCTCCAGCCGCTCCGCGCTCTCGCCGGTGGCGACGAGCCGCGCGATCTCGCGCCGGGTGACGATGCGCTGCCGCGGCGTGAGGGTGAGGTCGCGCGACGGGCAGCGCGGCTCGCAGAAGCCGCACTCGGTGCAGCGGTCGACGATCTCGTGCGCGGGCGGGAGCGGCTTCAGGTGCTTGAGGTGCGCCCGCGGATCGTCGTCGAGGAGCACGCGGGGGTTGAGGAGGCCGGCCGGGTCGAGCAGCGCCTTCACCCGGCGCATGACGCCGTAGGCCGCCTCGCCCCACTCCAGCGCCACGAAGGGCGCCATGTTGCGGCCGGTGCCGTGCTCGCCCTTGAGCGAGCCGTCGAACCGCCGCACCACCATCTCGGCCACCTCGTCCATGAAGCGGCCGTAGCGCGCCACCTCGCGCGGGTCGTCGAACCCTTGCGTGAAGACGAAGTGCAGGTTGCCGTCGAGCGCGTGCCCGAAGATGACGCCCTCGTCGTAGCGGTGCGCCAGCATCAGGTTCTGCAGCGCCACCGTCCCCTCCGCCAGCCGCTCGATGGGGAAGGCCACGTCCTCGATGACGACGGTGGTGCCGATCTTCCGGGCGGCGCCCACCGACGGGAAGATGCCGCGCCGCACGTCCCAGAGCCGCTCGAACTCCGCCTTCACGGCGGTGAAGGCGATGGGCTCGAGCGTCGGCAGCCCGGCCAGGATGGCGGCGACCTCCTCCGCCTGGCGCGCGAGCGCCTCGGCCGAGGCGGCCCGGGTCTCGACGAGCAGCGCGCAGGCGGCGGGCCCCAGGGTGGCGAGGACGGGCGGCATGCCGGGCTTGCCCTCGACCGAGCGCAGCGAGGGGCGATCCATGATCTCGGCCGCCGCCACCGGCCCCGCCTTGAGGCGCTGGGTCGCGAGCGCCGCCTGCGCGAGGTCGGGGAAGAGCAGGAGCGCGCTGGCGCGGTGGGCGTGCTCCTCGACGGTGCGGAAGGTGACCTCGGAGACGAACGCCAGCGTCCCCTCCGACCCGACGATGAGGTGCGCCAGGATGTCGATGGGGTCGGTGAAGTCGAGGAAGGCGTTGAGGCCGTAGCCGGTGGTGTTCTTGATGCGGTACTTGCGCCGGATCCGCTCGGCCAGCGCGCGGTCGGCCGCGATCTCGTCGCGGAGCCGGGCGAGTCCGGCCACCACCTCCGGTCGCGCCGCCGCGAAGGCGGCGCGCGAGGCGGGGTCGCCGGTGTCGAGGCGGGTCCCGTCGGCGAGGACGAGCTTCAGCGACTCGAGCGTCCGGTAGCTGTTCTGGGTGGTCCCGCAGCACATGCCGGAGGCGTTGTTCGCGACGATGCCGCCCACCATGCAGGCGCCGATGGACGCCGGGTCGGGGCCGATCTTGCGGCCGAGCGGCGCCAGCGCGGCGTTCGCCTCGGCGCCGATCACGCCCGGCCCGAGCGCGATGCGCGCGCCCCCCGCCTCCACGCGGCGCTCCTTCCAGCCGCCCGCCAGCACGAGCAGGATCGAGTCCGTGACCGCCTGGCCGGAGAGGCTCGTCCCGGCGGCGCGGAAGGTGACCGGCAGCGCCAGCCGCGCCGCCGCCGCGAGCAGCGCCACCACCTCGTCCTCGCGGCGTACCTTCACCACGATCTTCGGCACCAGCCGGTAGAAGCTGGCGTCGGTGCCCCAGGCCAGGGTCCGGACCGGGTCGCAGGCCAGGGCGGCGGGGGGGACCACCGCGCGCGCTGCCTCCCAGAAGCGGCGATAGGCGGGCGGCAGGGCGGCGACGTCCTCGGCGCGGGCGATGTCGTTCATGTAGGAGCGCCACGCTAGCCCCGCGCGCGGGGGGCGGCAAGGGAGGGCGCGGCGCGTTGACCGCCCCGGCGGGCGAGGGTAAACGTGCGGGTGGATGGCGAACGATCAGCGCTGCGCCGGTTGCGGCGCCCACCTCGAGCCGGCGTTCCGGTTCTGCGCCCAGTGCGGGCGCCCGGTCGCGGGCGCCCCGGTCGCGCCGCCCGCCCCGGCGCGCCGCGACACGTCGCCGCGCTCGCTCCCGGGCCAGGCGCCCGCGGCGCCGGCAGCGCCCGCCGCCCCCCAGGCCCGCCCGGCGGGGATCCCCTCCCTGAAGCTCGTCCCGGTGCGCCACGACGGCCGCGCCGGACCCGCGCAGCCGCTCCAGGGGGCCGGCGTCATCTGCGGGCGTGCCGAGGGGCAGCTGCTCTTCCCGGACGACACCACCGTCTCACCCCGCCACGCCCGGTTCACGCCGCGGGGCGACGGCGCGCTGCTCGAGGACCTGGGCAGCCTCAACGGTACCTTCCTCCGGCTGCGCGGGCCTCGCCCGCTCGCCCTCGGGGACGAGGTGCGCCTCGGCCGGCAGCTCCTCCGCCTCGAGGCGATCGCGCGCCCCGCCGCCGCCGGGACGCGCCCGTGGGGCTCGCCGGACCCGGGCTACCGGGCGCGGCTCGTCCAGCTCCTCGACGGGAGCGGGACCGGCGAGGCCTTCCCCCTCAAGGCGGGCGAGAACCTGCTCGGCCGCGAGGTGGGCGACGTCACCTTCCCGCAGGACCGCTACGTCTCGGCCCGCCACGCCCGGCTGGACGTGCTGGCGAGCGCGGTGGTGCTGGTGGACCTGGGGAGCTCGAACGGCACCTTCCTCCGCGTGGCGGGGCCGGTGCCGGTGACGGCGGGCGACCAGGTGCTGGTCGGGATGCAGCTCGTGAGGCTCGAGTAGGGCCGCCTCGCGCCCGGCGAGGACCGCCTACCCGAAGCTCTTCTCCTTCTGCTCCTGCTCTTCCTTGCAGCGGATGCAGAGGGTGGTCACCGGGCGGGCGTCGAGGCGCTTCATCGAGATCTCCTCCTCGCACTTCTCGCAGATGCCGAAGGTGCCGTTCTCGATTCGGGCCAGCGCCTTGTCGATCTTGGCGAGGAGGAACTTCTCCCGGTCGCGCAGGCGGAAGATCATCGACTGCGTGTACTCGCTCGACGCGAGGTCGATCTCGTCGGGCAGGTCGTCGGTGTCGAAGCTCGACTCCTCGGTGAGGGTCTTCTTCGCCGAGAGGAGGAGCTGCTTCTTCGACTCCTCGAGCATCGCCTTGAACCGCTTCAGATCCTTCTTGTTCAAGCGCCTTACCCTCGTTTCCGAGCCCCCGCCGGGGCTTCAAAAAGGACGGGGAAGGTAAGGCGGCGCGTCCCCCGGTGTCAAGGGAACGACCCGGTGGCCGCGGGCCCGACTTTGCTTGACTCCTCGCACCCGCGACCTGCCATGATCGCGCCCGATGGCCGAGGCCCGCTTCGACCGAGAATTCGTGCGCGCCGCGCTGGCGCTGGCGGCCCGCGGCGAGGTCGACCGGTTCCTGGTGGTGAGCGATCACCCGCTCCAGCCGCACGAGATCCGCGGCCGGCCGATCAAGCGCAAGCTCGTGTACGCGGTCACCCGGGACGCGCTGGTCTCCCAGCTCGCCAGCCGCAAGTACCAGGCGGTCGCCATCCCGCCCTACGACTACTCCCGCGTCGAGAAGATCAAGGTGGCGCTGGTGGCCTGCCAGTCGGAGGGGCTGCTCAAGGACGGCGACACCATCCTCGCCCTCGCCGGCGGCGGGCCGGAGCGGAACCTCGACACGCTGGTGCGCATCCGCCTGGGCGACGAGGACGACGAGCCCATCCGCGTGGACTCGCTCGACCTCGGGCCGGAGTTCAGCTCGCAGGTGGTGGAGAACCTGCTCCACGTCGCGATGGAGATCGGGGCGCAGGGCTACGAGGGCCACCCCACCGGCACCATCCTGGTGATGGGCGACTCCACGGCGGTGATGGAGCAGAGCCGGCAGCTCACGCTCAACCCGTTCGCCGGGATGAGCGAGGCGGAGCGCAACTGCATGGACCCGCCCATCCGCGACGCCATCAAGACCTTCGCCGTGCTCGACGGCGCGTTCGTCATCCGCGAGGACGGGGTGGTGCTCTCGGCCGGCCGCTACCTGCAGGTGTTCTCGAAGGACGTGAAGCTCCCCATCGGCCTCGGCGCCCGGCACAGCGCCGCCGCGGCGGTGACGCGCGCCACCAAGGCGGTGGCGGTGACCGTCTCCCAGACCACCGGCACGGTGCGGTTCTTCAAGGGGGGCGAGATCGCGCTCGAGCTGCACCAGACCGCGCGAAGGATCTGAGGGTGCGCCGCGGCGGCCGCGCCGCCCCGGCCGTGCCGCACCGCGCCCGCGCGCGCACGAGGCGCCATGGCGGAGCGCCGCCACCGCTCTACAGGCCAGCGCGCGCGCTCCCCGGGGGCCGGGCCCTGGCGCGGCACGCGGGGGCGAGCGCGCACTGCGCGCAGCGGGCGGGGTCGCGCCGCAGCGGGCAGGCGCCGCTCATGCCGAGGTGGCACAGCACGAAGTCGAAGCGCACCGGGTCGGCGGGGTCGAGGAGGCGCAGGCCGGCCGTGATCTCCTCGGCGGTGCGCCAGCTCATGTCCTCGCGCCGGGTGAGGCCGAGGTGGCGCGCGATGCGGGCCACGTGGGTGTCGAGGGGGACGAGGAGCGCGGCCGGCGGGACGCCGCGCCAGACGCCCAGGTCGATCGCGTCCGGCCCGCGGACCATCCAGCGCAGGTAGAGGTGCCACCGCTTGCAGGCGCCGGCGAGCCCGGCGTCCGGCAGGAGGTGGGCGAGGCCGCGCGGCCCTCGCCGCGCGAGCAGCGCGCGCGCCGGCGGCGCCTCCCGCAGCTCGCGGGCGAAGCGCGCCAGCGCCGGCCGGAGCTGGCCGCCCTCCCCGGCGAGCAGCGCCGCGAAGCGCGCGCCCAGGCTGCCGTGGAGGAGGCGCAGGTGACCGGCGGCGGCGGCCAGCGCCGCCACGTCCTCGGGGAGGTTGAAGCGGTAGCGGAAGCCGGCGAAGGCACCGGGGCGCGGGGCGCGGGCGAAGCGGTCGCAGAAGCGCGCCGGCGACGGCCCCATCTCGCCCAGCACGCGCTCGAGCTGCGGCTTGAAGAGGTCGGCGCGGCCGTAGGCGAGCGCGGCCGCGAAGAGCCCGGCGACCTCCTGGTCGGCGGGGTCGGCGTGCCGCCGCGGCAGCTCGACCGGGTCGAACCCGAGCCGCGCCCGCTTGTCGAACCCGCGCTCGAGCTGCTCCAGGAGCGGCAGGAGCGTCCGGGCGCGAGCGGGGGAGATGGGCCGGGAGGTGCCGCGCGCCATGGCCCTCCCCTAACCGCCGGGCGCCGCGGATCCCTTCCGATCCTTCTCCAGCTCGCGGACGAGGTGCGGCAGCTCCGGCGCGACGAGCTTCTCCCACGCCAGCCGCACCGCCGCCGTCGAGCCCGGCATCGAGAAGACCGCCGCGCCGCGCCAGACCCCCGCCACCGCCCGCGACATCATGGCCGCGGCGCCGATCTCCCCGAAGGAGAGCATCCGGAAGAGCTCGCCGAAGCCGTCGAGCCGCTTCTCCAGCAGGCCCGCCACCGCCTCGTACGTCCGGTCGCGGGCGGCGATGCCCGTCCCGCCGTTGACGAGCACGGCCTGCGCCCCCGCGGCGTGCGCGGCGGCGAGCGCGGCGCGGATGGCCTCCGGCTCGTCCTTCACCACGCGGTAGAGCACCACCGGGTGTCCGGCGGCGCCGGCCTGCGCCCGCAGGTAGGCGCCGCTCGCGTCCTCCGCCTCGCCGCGCGTGTCGGAGGCGGTGATCACCGCCAGCCGGACCTGCCGCGGCCCTTCCCTGCGGTGCTCCTCGTGGCCCATGGCGACTCCTCTCCTCTCAGCGGCCGTCGTCCGGCGCCGGGACGGTGAGGTCGCCTCGCAGCGCCTCCACCCGGGCCGCCACCGCGGCGCGGTCCGGGGCGTCCGGCGCGAGCGCCAGGTAGGCGCTGTAGGCCTGGATGGCGCGGGCGCGGCGGCCCAGCGCGCTCGCCGCGTCGCCCGCGGCGCGGTGCGCGAGCGGCAGCTCCGGCGCCAGCTCGGCGGCGCGCTCCGCGTACGCGAGCGCGGCCTGGTGCGAGCCGTGCCGCTCCAGCAGCAGCGCGGCGGCGGCGAGCCCCCCGCCGTCGTCCAGCTCGAGCCGGCGGGCGCTGCCGAACCCGTCCGGCCGCAGCACCACCCCGAGGCGCGTCCCGGCCAGCTTCGCGCCGTCGCCCTCGCGCTCGGCGGGGACGAAGCCCGGCGCCCGGAAGGTGAAGCGGTAGTGGTGCGCCGGGTCGGGCACCGGGATGGCCCGCGCCCCGGCGCCGAGCGGGGCGCCGTCCACGGTCACCGCCACCTCGCGCGGCAGGACCTCCAGGAGCACCTCGGGCGGCGGCGCGTCGCGCCAGGGCTCGCGGCGGGGGGAGGCGCAGGCCAGCGCGAGCGCGGCGAGCGCGAGGGCGGTCGGGGTGCGGAGCGGCGGCGTCATGTGGAGGCGCAGGGTATATACCCGCGACCATGCTCGACAAGCTCGCCGTGGCGCGCGCGCTCCGCGAGATCGGCCTGCTCCTGCAGGCGCAGGGTGAGAATCCCTTCAAGGTCCGCGCCTACGAGACCGGGGCGCGGGCGCTCGAGGACAGCCAGGAGGACCTCCCGGCCCTGGTCTCCTCGGGGCGCCTCACCGAGCTGCGCGGGATCGGCGAGGCGCTCGCGAAGAAGATCTCCGAGCTGCACCTCACCGGCCGGACCGCCCTCCTCGAGCGCCTGCGGACCGAGCTGCCGCCGGGGCTGCTCGAGCTCCTGCAGGTCCCCGACCTGGGCCCGAAGAAGGTCGCCGCGCTGCGCGAGGCGCTGGGCGTCGGTTCGGTGGCGGAGCTGGAGGCGGCCTGCCGCGCCGGGCGGGTGCGCGGCGTGAAGGGGTTCGGCGAGAAGACGGAGCAGCGCCTGCTCGAGGCCCTCGCCCGGTTCCGGGGCCGCGAGGCGCGCCTGCTCCTCTCGGACGCGCTCGAGCTGGGCGAGCGGCTGGTGCGCCACCTCCGCGCCGGCCCGGACGAGCGGGTGGACCTGGCGGGCTCCGCCCGGCGCCGGAAGGAGACGGTGGGGGATCTCGACCTCGTCGCCTCCGCCCCCGGGCCGGCGGACTTCGCGGGGCGGCTGACCGCCTTCCCCCTGGCCGCCGAGGTGGTGGCGCGCGGCGAGACGAAGACCGTGGTGCGGCTCGCGAGCGGCGTTCAGGTGGACCTGCGGGTGGTGGCGCCGGAGGATCACGCCGCCGCGCTCCACCACGCCACCGGGTCGAAGGGGCATCACGTCCGCCTGCGCGGCCTCGCCCGCGACCGCGGCTACAGCCTGTCCGAGTACGGGCTGGCGGCCCTCGACGGCGGCGCGCCGATCCGGGTGGCCTCGGAGGAGGAGCTCTACGCCCGGCTCGGCCTCCCCTTCATCCCGCCCGAGCTGCGCGAGGACGCGGGCGAGCTCGAGGCGGCGCTGTCCGGCGCGCTGCCGACCGACCTGGTGCGGCAGGAGGACGTGCGTGGCCTCGTCCACTGCCACACCCGCTGGTCGGACGGCCGGGCCACGCTGGAGGAGATGGCGGCCGCCGCCGACGCGCTGGGGATGGAGTACCTCACCATCACCGACCACTCGCCCTCGGCCCACTACGCCGGCGGGCTCACGGTGGACCGGCTCCGCGCCCAGTGGGACGAGCTGGCGCGGGTGCAGGAGAGCGTGCGGGTGAAGCTCCTGCGCGGCACCGAGTCCGACATCACCGAGGACGGCCTGCTCGACTTCCCCGACGCCGTCCTGGAGCAGCTCGACGTCATCGTGGCGAGCGTCCACACGCGCTTCAAGATGGACGAGGCCGCCATGACGCGCCGGCTCCGGCGCGCCATGGAGCTGCCCGTGTTCAAGATCTGGGGCCACGCGCGCGGGCGGCTCCTGCTGGAGCGCGAGCCCTTCGAGTGCCGGATGGAGGAGGTGCTCGACGCGCTGGCCGGCGCGCGCGGCGCGGTCGAGGTGAACGGCGACCCCCACCGGCTCGAGCTCGAGCCCCGCTTCCTCCGCCTCGCGACCGAGCGGGGCATCCCGGTGGTGCTGTCGGTGGACGCCCACTCCACCGCAGCCTTCGGGTACCTGCGCTTCGCGGTGGACACCGCCCGCCGCGGCTGGATCCGGAGGGGCCAGGTGCTGAACGCGCTGCCGGCGGAGGCGTTCGCGCGCGCGGTGCGGCCGGCGTAAGGCCCGCGCGCACGCGCCTCGCGAGGCCAGCGCCTTGTCGCCCGCGGCGGCACCGCTTACGCTGCGGTCGCCTTGGCCGCCCCCGCCCAGAAGCTCACCACCTCGCAGTCGCTCCGCGCCGCCTTCTCCAGCTGGCGGCTCGGCTCGGTGTCCCTCCTCTCCTTCAGCTCCGGCCTGCCGCTCGGGCTCGTGCTGACCGCCATCCCGTTCTGGATGCAGCAGGAGGGCATCGACATCAAGTCGATCGGGCTCGTCACGCTGGCGCAGGCGCCCTACGCCTTCAAGTTCCTCTGGTCGCCGCTCATGGACCGCTTCGCGCCCCGGCGCGGGCGCAAGCGGGCCTGGATCGCCATCGGCCAGGTGCTGCTCGCGGCGAGCGTCGCCGCCCTGGCGCTGTGGGCCGGGCGGCCGACCATGGGCGCCATCACCGTCCTCACCCTGCTCATCAGCTTCTCCTCCTCCACGCAGGACATCGCCATCGACGCCTACACGGTCGAGGTGCTGCGCAAGGAGGAGCAGGGCGCGGCGGTGGGGGCGCGGGTCGCGCTCTACCGCGCCGCCATGTACATCGGCGGCGCGGTGGTGGTGTCGATCGGGCCGAAGATCGGCTGGGGCCTCGCCTTCGTGCTGCTCGGGCTCGTCTTCCTGGCGCTCCTGCCGGTGACGGCGCTCGCGCCCGAGCCGGAGGGCGTGCCCCCCGCCCCCGCCTCGCTCCGCGCGGCGGTCTGGGACCCCTTCGTCAGCTTCTTCCGCCACCCGCGCGCGCTCGAGATCGCGAGCTTCCTGTTCCTCTACAAGTTCTCGAACAACGTGGCCGAGGCGCTGGTGCGCCCGTTCCTCGGCCAGCTCGGCTACCACCCGCTCGAGGTGGGCATCGCCACCGGCACCATCAGCCTCTTCGCCAACATCGGCGGCACCATCCTGGGCGGCCTCGCCTGCACGGCCTGGGGCGTCGGGCGCGCGCTGTGGGTGTTCGGGGTGGTGCAGGCGCTCGCGCACGGCGGCTACGCGGTGGTCGCCGAGCTCGGCATCAACCGCCCGGCCATGTACGCCGCCATGGGCCTCGAGGCGGGCGCCATCGGGCTCGGCACGGCCGCGTTCAACGTGCTCCTGCTCCGCATCACCCAGAAGCGGTTCAGCGCCACCCAGTACGCCCTCTTCTCCAGCATCTTCGCGCTCAACCGGACCGTGGCCGGGCCGCCGGCGGGCGTGCTCATCGACGCGCTGGGGTGGCGCGACTTCTTCCTGCTCACCATCCCCATGGCCATCCCCGGCATGGTGATGCTGCAGCGGTTCGTGCCGTGGCAGGCGCGGGAGATCCCGGAGACGGCCGAGGCGGACCTGGGCGCCGGCGAGAAGGTGGGCGCTCCGGTCACGGCGGGCGCGCTCGTCCGGCGTGGGCTCTACGCGGCGGTGCTCTCCGCGGGGCTCTTCTACCTCACGAGCGCGGTGCTCCTCGCCCTGCGCGCGATGCACGGCGGGAAGGCGCCCTTCGAGCTCGCCCGCGCCACCGCCGTCATGCTCCACCCGGCGCGGCCGTCCGACTGGCTCGACCTCGTGGGCCCGCCGGTGGCCGGCGTCGTGATCGGCTTCGCCTGGGCGGCGTTCCTGGCGGCGCGCCACGGCATCGCGGCGCGCGGGCCACGGGGCTAGGAGAGACGCCCCTCCCCCGCGGCGCCGCCGGCGGGGGTGACGGCGCGGGCGATCCCCGCCCTTCCCGGCCCCGCCCGGCCCGCTACTTCCGGGCCAGCGTCTCCCCGCGCGCCTTGGCCTCGGCGGCGAGGTTCTTCACCGAGAAGCCGGGCGTCTGGGCGTACTCGTCGGTGGCGACGGTCGAGAACGGCTTCGCGTTCGCCTTCATCTCGGCGAGCTTCTCGGCCGGGATGGAGGAGGCGCCCCGGCGCAGCCAGGGATCGTACTGGTACGAGACGGGCGGGCCGCGCAGCAGCCGCTTCTCGTCCCAGATCTGCGCGGCGCGCGTGTACGACGGCGGCGCGTGCTCGCCCGAGTCCATCCGGATGGCGTCCTTGGGGCACGCCTCGACGCAGAACCCGCAGACCACGCACCGGAGCTCGTCGATGACGAACTTGGTCGGGTACTTCTCGATGGGGTCGTCCGGGAGCTCGCCCGCCTCGATGTAGATGCACTGGGCGGGGCAGATGGTCGCGCACATGTAGCAGGCGACGCAGCGCGGCCGGCCGTCCTCGCGCGGCACGAGCCGGTGCAGGCCCCGGTAGCCGGGCGGGTACGGGACGCGCTCCTCGGGGTACTGGAGCGTCGCGTTCTGCGACAGCGAGCGATCCCGCGCCAGCATGTCCGGGTTCTTCTCGCGCCCGAAGAAGAAGTTCCGGAGGAACTGCTTCATGAGGATGCCGACCCCCCGGATCACCTCCGGGAAGTACAGGCGCTCGCGCAGGTCGGCGGCGGTGTCGTCGAGGCGGTAGGGCATCGGGGGCCTTCTCCTAGTGACCAGGCGCGGCGTGCGCGGCGGCGTGGGCGGGCGCGGGGACCTCGCCCTTCTTGCTGGCGGCCGCGGTGAGGAGGACCATCGCCACCAGCTCCACCAGGCCGACCGCCGCCAGGAGGTGCAGCGAGCCGTCGAGCAGGATGAGCGCGCCGGAGACGAAGACGTTCCCGAGCGCGATGGGCAGCATCATCTTCCAGCACAGCTTCTGCACCTGGTCGAAGCGGAAGCGGGGCAGCGTCCAGCGGATCACGAGCTGCAGCCAGCACAGCAGGAGCACCTTGCACAGGAAGGCGCCGGCGCAGATGGCGGCCCACGCCACCGAGGCCTCGCCGAAGGTGTCCTTCAACGTCTGCTCGAAGAGGATCGGGTGCCACCCGCCGAAGAAGATGGCGGCCGTGATGCCGGCCAGCACCACCACCTCGATGAACTCGGCCAGGAACATCATCCCGAACTTCATGCCCGGGTACTCGACGAAGTAGCCGACGATCTCGCTCTCGCCCTCGGGGAGGTCGAAGGGCGCGCGCTTGGTCTCCGCGAAGGAGGACGCGAAGAAGACCAGCATGCCCACCGGCTGCAGGAAGACGCCCAGCGCCGGCAGGAAGCCCCACAGGAGCTGCCCCTGCGCCTGCACCATCTCCTCCAGGCGGAGCGACTGGTACGCCATCATGGAGCCGACCAGCGCCAGGCCGAGCGAGACCTCGTAGCTGATCATCTGCGAGCTGGCGCGGACGCCGCCGAGGATGGCCAGCTTCGAGTTCGACGACCAGCCGGCGAGCGCGGTGCCGTACACGGCCAGCGAGGCGGCGCCGAACACGAAGAGCAGCCCGGCGTCGATGCTCGCCACCTGCAGCGCCACCTTGTGGACGGCCGTGCCCACCGCGATGTCGACCGAGGGGCCGACCGGCACCACCGCGAAGAGCACGAAGGACGGCGCGAAGGCCGCCATGGGCGCGAGCTCGTACATCAGGCGCGAGCGCTGCGAGGGCTCGATGTTCTCCTTCGTCAGCATCTTCAGGGCGTCGGCGATGAGGAAGAAGATCCCGCCCACCGAGGTCCCGAACACCTTGATGCGGTTCGGGCCGATCCGGTTCTGGATCATGGCCGACCACTTGCGCTCGCCCACCGTCAGGAGGGCCGCGGTGGTCATGACCACGCCCGCCATGAGCAGGAGCACGTTCGCGATGGCCGCGCCGTAGGTGGGCGGCAGCCCGTGGCCGGAGGTGAAGTGCTCCACCAGCGCGACCACCCAGTAGAGCCCGTACGACAAGAGCACCAGCGCCACCGGGCCGAACATCGCGAACAGCAACATGCCGAGGAATCGCCGCACGCCGCCCTCCTATCTCGTGACCTTGAGCAGGTCCATGCGCGTGTCGCCCACCGCGTCGGTGGGGACGCGCTCGCGGTACCCCGGGAGCCGACCGTCGACCGTGCCCGCCGCCAGCGGCACCAGGCCGCGCCGCTTCTGGGTGGAGGGCAGGCTGTCCCACTCGAAGCCGGGGAGCGACCCGGCGACGCGCGCGCCGAGCTCGTCCCACACCCCGCGCGCGCTCTGGAACCGCCAGGCGAGCCCGAGCGCCCGGCCCAGCTCCGCCGCCAGCGCCCAGTGCGGCCGCGCGCCGCCGCGCGGCCAGTAGGCGAGCTCGAACCGCTGCGGGCGCCCCTCGAAGTTGACGTACGTCCCGTCCGCCTCGCTGTGGGGCGCCGCCGGCAGGAGCACGGTCGCCTCGCGCGCGAGCGGGCCGTGGTTGTACGCCTGGCACACCAGCGTCTCGAGCCGGGCGAAGGCCGCCGCGGCGGCCGGGTCCGGGACCTCGGTCCCCACCGCCCAGACCGCCTTCACCCGGCCGGCCTCGATGGCCGGCCCGAGCTCGGCGAAGGGCTTGAGCGCGAGGCCGAACGCCTGCGCCACCAGCTCCAGCCCGCGCCGGTTGGGGTTCTCGTCGGCGCGCTTCAGGAAGTCGTCCTGCCAGCCGTCGGGCCGGCCGCCCACGTACACCTCGGAGAGCCCGAGGCCCTCCTTCGCCACCAGCGCCGCGACCAGCAGGTCCTCGAGCGAGGCGACCGGGGAGAAGAGCGCGGCCAGCGCCCCGCCCGCCGCGGCCTTCCGCAGGGCCCCGGCGGCGGCCTCGGCGGCCGCCGGGAGCGGGAGGTCACGCGCGGCCGCGCCGCGGCCCTGGAACGCCGTCAGCACGCGCTCCGAGTTCAGGTACTTGTAGGAGAGCCGCCCGTCGTCGCACATCCACTCCTGGTTGACGGCCTCGTTCTCCCGCGGGCGGTACCGGAAGGTCGTCTCCTTGAGGTAGTCGAGGAACGTGTTGCACCCGCGCGAGCAGCCGGTGCAGACGCTCCGCGCCGAGGACATGAACCAGACGCGGCCGCGGAACCGGAGGTCGGTGCTGGTGAGCGCGCCCACCGGGCAGATGTCGACCACGTTGCCGGAGTACTTGGAGTCGAGCGGCTGCCCGTCGAAGGTGGTGATGAACGACTCGTTGCCGCGCTCGTCCACGCCGAGCTGCGGCTTCTTCGCCACCTCGCGCATGAAGCGCACGCACCGGGTGCAGAGGATGCAGCGCTCCTGGTCCAGCACGACCATCGGGCCGAGCGGCACCCGCTTCCCCTTCTCGACCTTCGGCATGTCGAGCCGGGAGGGCTTCTGGTCGTACTTCATGTAGTAGTCCTGCAGCTTGCACTCGCCGGCCTGGTCGCAGATGGCGCAGTCGACCGGGTGGTTGAGCAGCAGGAACTCGAGCGTCGCGCGCTGCTGGTCCTTCACGCGCGCGGTCTCGGTCTTGACGGTGATGCCCTCGGCCACCGGCATCTGGCAGCCAGGCATGAGCTTGCCGCCGGGCGCGTTCGACATCTCCACCAGGCACATCCGGCAGTTGGCCGCGATGGAGAGGCGCTTGTGGTAGCAGTAGTACGGGATCTCGACGCCGACCGACTTGGCGGCCTCGACGACGTTCGTCCCCGGCTTCACCACCACCTCGCGACCGTCGATGGTGCAGGTCACGAAGCCCGGGTTCTTGGGCGGCGGGGGCGCGGGCGGGCCGGGCGGCGGCTTGGGGGCCGCGGTCGCCGGTGCGGGGGGCTTCGTCTCGTCGGCCATCTCGGTGTTCTCCGAGGCGGGGGACGACCCCCCGCCTCACGTGGCGGTGTCCTCACGGCGGGGGTCCTGCCCCGCCCTACGGCCGTCGCGCCCTACTGCTCGACCTCGCCGCCGATCATGTTGATGCTGTCGTACGTCGGGACGAGGTCGGCGAGCAGCGCGCCCTTGGTCATGTGCGGGAGGGCCGCCACCATGGGCCAGCCCGGCGCCCGCAGCCCGAGCTTGTAGGCGCGGCCGCCGCCGTCGGAGACGGCGTAGAAGCCGAGCTCGCCGTTGGCCGCCTCGGTGTAGCTGTACGCCTCGCCCGCCGGGACCTTGATCCCCTCCATGACGAGCTTGAAGTGCGCCATGAGCCCCTCGATGGTGCCGTACACCTGGGGCTTGGGCGGCAGCACGTACCGGAAGTCCTGGACGACGATGTCTCCCGGCTCCATCTGCCGCAGGCACTGGCGGACGATGCGGTCGGACTGCCGCATCTCCTCCATGCGCATGAGGTACCGGTCGAAGTTGTCGCCGTTCTTCCCCACCGGGACGTCGAAGTCGAGCTGGTCGTAGACGAGGTACGGGGCCGCCTTGCGGATGTCGTACGGCTCGCCCGACGCCCGCAGGCAGGGCCCGGTGAAGCCGAAGTCGAGCGCGTCCTCGCGCGAGATGACGCCGGTGCCGCGGGTGCGGTCCATGAAGATGCGGTTGCGGGTGAGGAGCTTGTCGATGGTCTCGCGCAGCTCCGCCACGCGGGCGAGCGTCTGCTCGACCTTGGCCGGCCAATCGTCCGGGCAATCGCGCGAGACGCCGCCCACGCGCACGTAGTTCGAGGTGAGCCGCGCGCCGCAGATCTCGGTGAGGCGGTCCCAGATGAGGTCGCGCGCCTCGATGCCGTAGAGGAACACCGTCATCGCGCCGAGCTCGAGGCCCATGGCGGCCACCAGGGTGAGGTGGTCGCAGATGCGGTGCAGCTCGCCGGTGAGCACGCGCAGGTAGCGGGCGCGCAGCGGCACCTCCATCTTGCACAGCTTCTCGACCACCAGCGCGAACCCGACGTTGTTCAGGATCGAGCTCACGTAGTTGAGCCGGTCCGTGTACGGGAAGCACTGGCCCCAGGTGACGTTCTCGCAGCTCTTCTCGAAGCCGCGGTGGAGGAAGCCGATGTCGAGCTTCATCTCGACGATCGTCTCGCCCTCGAGCGCGACCACGGCGCGGGTGACGCCGTGCATGGCGGGGTGGCTCGGGCCGAGGTTCACCACCATCTGCCGGCCCTTGAGCGGCGCGTCGAGCGCCCCCTCGTAGCCCCGCGCGTGGTGCTGCCCCTCGAACGGCCGCGCGGGCTCGCCCGCGCCGAAGCTGCCCGGCGTCGCCTGCGGATCGCGTCCGCCCATCCCGTGGGAATCGGTGGCCATCGCTGTCGCGCCCTCGCTAACCGTCACGCCCGGCGGGCCCCGGCCCGCGGAAGATGTCGCCGATCTCGCGCTCCTTCACGAGCGGCTGCCGCCCGCGGAGCGGATAGTCCTTGCGCAGCGGGTGCCCCACGAACTCGTCGTACATGAGGAGCCGGCGCAGGTCCGGGTGGCCGCGGAACTTGAGGCCGTACATGTCGAAGCAGTAGCGCTCGAACCAGTCGGCGCCGCGCCACACCGAGGTCACGCTCGGCAGCTCGAGGTCGCCCTCGGGCACCTTCACCCTGAGGCGAAGCCGGTGGTTGTGCACGGTCGAGAGCAGGTTGTAGACCACCTCGAACCGCGGCTCGACGCCGAGGTAGTCCACCGCCGTGATGTACGGCGCCATGTTGAAGGCGAGCGCGGGCTCGGTCTTGAGGAACCGGCACACCGACGCGATCTCGCTCTTGCGCACGAAGATGCAGTCGTCGCCGCCCACGCCCTCGTACGGCTCGTACACGTCGCCGGGGAAGCGCGCGGCCAGCGCCTCCAGCACCGCCTTCGCCATGCGCTACCTCCGCTCCCCGCCACCCTGGGCGAGCGTCGGCACCTGGGCGCGGTCGATGAGCTTGTGCTGCTGGTCCTGGATCTTGCGCTGCAGGAGCATCAGGCCGTCGAGCACCTGCTCCGGCCGCGGCGGGCAGCCCGGGATGTAGACGTCCACCGGGATGACCCGGTCGATGCCCTGCATCGTGGCGTAGTTGTCGTAGAAGCCGCCGGAGCTGGCGCAGACGCCGAAGGCGATGACCCACTTCGGCTCGCTCATCTGCTCGTAGACGCGCTTCAGGATGGGCGCCTGCTTGCAGTTGATGGTGCCCACCACCAGCAGCAGGTCCGCCTGGCGCGGCGAGAAGCGCGGCACCTCGGCGCCGAAGCGCGCGATGTCGTAGCGCGCCGACGAGACGCTCATGTACTCCATCCCGCAGCAGGCCGTGACGTACGGGTACTGCCAGAGGGAGTTCTTCCGCGCCCAGCCGAGGCCCTTCGAGACCATGCGCTGGAAGAAGCCGGTCGCCTCCTCGCGGCGGGTGGCGATGACCGGGGTCGTGTCGAGATCGGAAGCCACTAGTCGCTCTCCATGTCGAGCGCGCCCTTCTTCCACACGTAGGCCAGGCCGATGACGAGCGTGAAGGCGAAGAACGCCATCGCGACGTAGCCCGGCCAGGCGAGCTCCTTGAGCAGGACCGCCCAGGGATAGACGAAGACCGCCTCGACGTCGAACACGATGAACAGTAAGGCGACCATGTAGAACTTCACGCCAAACCGCTCGCGCGCGCTGCCGACGGGATCGGAGCCGCACTCGAAGACGCTCGACTTCACCGCGCTGGGGTGCCGCGGGCCGAGGAGCGTGGCCGCGCCGACGAGGACCACCGCCAGGAGCCCGGCCATGAAGAAGGCGACTGCGAGTGGAAAATAAGTTTGAAGGGGGGTCATCGTCTCCCTGCCCGTGGAGGAGCCCAACGTAGGAGCGAGTGCGCCCCCTTTCCTGCGTCAACCTGTAATCATTGTCAAACGAAATCCCCCGCTTGACAGACTGTGCCCGGGCGGGGTATTCCGCCTCCCGCCTTTCCCTTCATGCACGCCTTTCGCCGGGAGCGAACCCGATGGGCTATGGATTCGGCGCGGTCTTCGCCTTCGCTGTGGTGGCCATCGGCTTCGCGGCGATCGCCCTGACGGCCGGGCGCTTCCTGCGGCCGAACTTCCCCGAGGCGGCGAAGGCCAGCATCTACGAGTGCGGCGAGAAGCCCATCGGCACCGCGTGGATGAATTTCAATCCGCGGTTCTATCTCGTCGCCCTCGTCTTCGTGATCTTCGAGGTCGACATTGCCCTCACCTTTCCGGTGGTGGCCGTCTTCAAGGAGTGGGTGGCGTTCAGCCCCCGCACCGGCCTCATCGCGCTCGCCGAGCTGCTCCTCTTCACCGGCATCCTGGTCGTCGGGCTGGCCTGGGTCTGGGTGCACGGCGATCTGGAGTGGGTGAAGAAGCTGGCGGAGCTGGACGAGCGCCCGGCGCAGCGGCCGGCCGCGCGGAAGGCTGCCTGATCGCATCTACGAGCGCAGGGCCCCGCGGGGGAATGAGGCCGGGGGGAGCTGACGTTCCGTCTCACACGCAGTCGCGAGGAGAGTCGGACGCAATGGCTTCGAGCAACCTGGTGGACGCCGGCATCGGCGGCGACGTCCTGCTGAGCCACACGAGCCAGCTCGACGACCTGATCAACCTGGCGCGCACCAACTCGCTGCACTACCTGCTCTTCGGGCTCGCCTGCTGCGGCATCGAGCTCATGCAGACCGGCGGCCCGCGCGCCGACCTCGACCGCTTCGGCGCCGTCTTCCGCGCCAGCCCGCGCCAGTCCGACTTCATGATCGTGGCCGGCACGCTCACCTACAAGATGGCCGAGCGCTGCAAGCTGCTCTACGACCAGATGGCCGAGCCCAAGTACGTCATCTCCATGGGCTCCTGCGCCAACTGCGGCGGGCTCTTCCAGGCCTCGTACTCCGTGTGCAAGGGGGTCGACAAGGTCATCCCGGTGGACGTCTACGTCCCGGGCTGCCCCCCGCGCCCCGAGGCGCTCACCGAGGGTTTCCTCAGGTTGCAGGAGCTGGTGAAGCGCGAGCGGTGGAAGGACAAGACCCGCCGGGCGGCGCCGAGCCCCTCGAACGTCGTTCGCGTCGCCTAGTCACGCGGTGGAGTCCGTCGGGGCGAGCGTTCACCGCGCGTGCGGTGCGCCCGCCTCGACTCACGTCGGAAGCGCGAGAGGACTGATGACGGTCAATGAGATCCACGAGCGGCTGCAAGCCCAGTTCGGCGAGGCGGTGGGCCCGCTCTCCGAGCCGAAGCTCGACGCGTTCGCGGTGGTGAAGGCCCAGAAGATCGTCGAGGTGGCGCGCTTCCTCAAGGAGACGCCCGGCCTCGAGCTCGATCACTGCAACGACCTCACCGCGCTCGACTGGCCGGCGCGGAACGTGATCGAGGTCGTGTACCACCTGTTCTCGTACGGCCACCGGCACGGGATCGTGCTGAAGGTCGAGGCGGATCGCGCCAACCCGGTGGTGCCCTCGGTCGAGGGCGTCTGGAAGGCCGCCAACTGGATGGAGCGGGAGTGCTACGACATGTTCGGCGTGACCTTCACCGGTCACCCGGATCTGCGCCGCCTCCTCCTCCCAGACGACTGGCAGGGCTTCCCGCTCCGCAAGGACTACCAGGAGGCGGGCGGCTACCACGGCATCCCGAACACGCGCGAGAACCCGCTCGTGGAGCTGCGCCGGCTGGACGAGAAGCGGCGCGCCGAGCGCCCGGCGCCGCCTCCCCCGCCCGCCGCCTCCACCCCACCTGCCGCGCCGGCCGAGCCGGCGAAGGCCTAGGGAGCCGCCATGGAGAAGCTCATCCTGAGGCGGGTCGACCACGCGGGCGAGGAGATGCTCCTCAACTTCGGCCCGCAGCACCCCTCGACCCACGGCGTCATCAACTTCCTCGTCGACACCGACGGCGAGGTGATGAAGAAGGCCATCCCGGACATCGGCTACCTGCACCGGGCGCTGGAGAAGATCGGCGAGTCGACCGGGTACCCCGGCTTCATGCCGTACACCGACCGCATCGACTACGTCGCGGCGATGTTCGCCAACGAGGGGTACGCGATCGCGGTCGAGCGGCTGCTCAAGGTCGAGGTGCCGCCCCGCGCCCAGTGGCTGCGCGCCATCGCCTGCGAGCTGTGCCGCATCGCGAGCCACCTCGTCTCGACCGGCACCATGGCGAGCGACATCGGCGCCACCACGCCGCTCGTCCACGCCCTGCGCGAGCGCGAGACGGTGAACGACCTCATCGAGGCGCTCTGCGGCGCGCGGCTCACCTACAACTACCTCCGCATCGGCGGCGTCGCCTTCGACCTGCCCGAGGGCTGGCGCGACCGCGTCCTGAAGTTCCTCGACCACTTCGACACGATGCTGGTCGAGTGGGACCGCCTCATCACCTTCAACACCATCTACATCCGGCGCCTCGCCAACGTGGCCGTCATCGGGAAGGAGCAGGCCATCGACTACGGCCTGGTCGGCCCGAACCTGCGCGGCTCCGGGATGGACTGGGACGTGCGGCGCGACGTGCCCTACGGCGCGTACCCGAACTTCAAGTTCGAGGTGCCCATCGGCCGCGGCAAGTACGGCACGGTCGGCGACGCCTTCGACCGCTACTACGTGCGCGTCCTCGAGATGATGGAGTCCTCGAAGATCGTCCGGCAGGCGCTCGAGTCGCTGCCGGAGGGCGAGATCGTCGCCAAGGTCCCGCGCAAGGTGAAGCCGGAGGCGGGCGAGGCGTTCAGCCGCGTCGAGTCCGCCCGCGGCGAGATGGCCTACTACGTCGTCTCCGACGGCACCGAGAAGGCGTACCGGGTGCGGGCGCGCACCGGGAGCTTCACCGCGATGGGCATCATCGAGGACATCTCGCCCGGCCTGATGGTGGCGGACCTGGTCGCCCTCATCGCGTCGATTGACGTCGTCGCTCCCGAGATCGACCGCTAGGAGCCCGAGCCCCCCATGCCCGTCAACTATCCCCCCGCTCCGAAGCACACCCCGCGCTGGATGATCGCCGTCACCCTGGCGGCGATGGTCGGCATCCCCGCCCTGATCCTGGGCGCCGTCCTCGTCGCCACGCCGCTCCTGCAGCCGGGCGTCCTCGACGCCGCGCTCGGCTTCGGGCCGGAGACCTCGCCCTGGACGCGCGACCTCGTCTACGTGGCCGCGGTCCTCGGGCTCGGCTTCCTGATGGTGAACTTCGGCGCCATCTTCTCCGGCGCCATCTCCTGGTACGAGCGCCGCGTCGCCGGCCGCATCCAGAGCCGCATCGGCCCGAACCGCGCCGGCTTCCTCGGCTTCTTCGTCTGGATCGCCGACGCGGTGAAGATGATCCTGAAGGAGGACCTCGTCCCGGCCGAGGCCGACGCGCTGCTCTTCCGCGCCGCGCCCTACTTCGTGCTGGTCGGGTTCGCCTGCACCTTCGTGGTGCTGCCCTTCGGCCACTCGCTGGCGGTGACCGACCTCGACGTCGGCATCTTCTACGTGACGAGCGTGACCGCCCTCACGGTGGTGGGCATCCTCATCTCCGGCTGGTCCTCCAACTCGAAGTGGGCGCTCTTCGGCGGCATGCGCTCCGCGGCCCAGGTCATCTCGTACGAGATCCCGGCCGGCCTCGCCATCTTCGTCCCGGTGGCGATGGCGGGCACGCTGTCGATGCAGGGGCTCATCCGCGCCCAGGGCGGCTTCCCCTGGGAGTGGTTCGCCTTCCGCAACCCGGCCGCGCTGGTGGCCCTCTTCATCCTGTTCACGAGCCAGCTGGCCGAGGCGAACCGCACCCCGTTCGACCTGCCCGAGGCCGAGTCCGAGCTCGTCGCCGGCTACCTCTCCGAGTACTCCGGCTTCCGCTTCGCGATCTTCTTCCTCTGCGAGTGGGGGAACATCTGGGTGCTGTCGGCCATCGCGGTGACGCTCTTCCTCGGCGGCTGGCAGATCCCGGGCGTCACGGCGGAGCAGATCGACGCCGTCCGCGGCGCCGCGACCGTCCCCGCCCTCGCCTGGTGGGGCTGGAACGCGCTCTCGCTGGTCGTGTTCACCGCCAAGACGCTCGTCCTCTGCAACGTGGTGGTGTGGCTGCGCTGGACGCTCCCCCGCATCCGCGTCGACCAGATGATGGGCCTGTGCTGGAAGTACCTCGTCCCGATCGCCTTCGGCTGCCTCGTCTTCACGCTCTTCTGGCAGGTGGGCGTCGGCGCCCGCCCGCAGCTCGAGGCGATCACCGGCGGCGTGCTGTTCGCCGGCGCGGTCGTCCTGGCGCTCCTGTTCGGCCGGCGCGTGCGCCTCAACATCCAGGCCGTGCAGGGCGACAAGTTCGACCTCTCCAACTGGTGACGGGAAAGATCCGATCATGCCCAAGGAAACCGTCGAGCAGTACATCGGGAACGTGACCGACACCGTGTCGTCGTTCTGGCACGGTCTCTCGATCACGCTCTCGTACCTGCTGCGCCGCCCGATCACGACGCAGTATCCCGATCGGACCGAGCTTCCGGTACGCGACACGTTGCCGCCGCGCTACCGCGGCTTCCTCGAGGTCGATGCGTCGATCTGCACGGGCTGCCAGGCCTGCGAGCGCGCCTGCCCCATCGGCTGCATCCAGATCAACCTCGAGAAGGACGCGGCGAACCCCAAGCTGCGCGTCGTCACGCAGTTCGACATCGACGAGGCGAAGTGCATGTTCTGCGGGCTGTGCGTGGAGCCCTGCCCCACCGGCGCCATCCAGCACACCCGCGAGTTCGAGGCCTCGCAGCGCTCGGTGCGGAACCTCACCTTCCGCTGGGCCGACCCCGAGAACCCGTTCCCGGTCTACAAGGTGGTGAAGGGCGCCGAGTACTTCCCGCGCGCGCCGCTCGGCTCGATCCTGCGCGCGCGCCTCGAGGCGAAGCGCTGGGACGCCCCGGGCCCCGAGTTCCTGCCCCCCGACCCGAACGCCGCCGCCCCGAAGAAGGCCGGCCCCGGCGCCAAGGCCGCGGCCGCGAAGCCCGCGCCGGCCAAGGTGGCCGAGGCGAAGCCGGCCGAGGCGGTGCAGGCGGCCGCGCAGACCGCCGCGCCCGCCGAGGCGACCGCCGCCCCCGTCGCGCCGGCCGCCCCGGCGGCCGCCCAGCCCGACGGCGGCGCCGCCGCGGCCCCCACCCCCCCGAACCCCGGCGACGGCCAGCCGGCCTAGAGGAGACCGTCCATGTCGAAGAAGCTCTACACGTGGATCGCCCTGGCGGCGCTGGTCGTGCTCTTCGTGGGCGTGCTCGGCGTCGAGGTCGGTCGCGGCGGCGCGCTGCCGGCCGACTTCGAGGTCGGTCCGTTCACGCTCCGCGACGCGATCTTCTACCTGTTCGCCGCGCTGACGGTCGCCGGCGCGGGGCTGACCGCCTTCTCGCGCAACATCGTCTACAGCGCCGTCGGCCTGCTCACGGCGCTCACCGGGGCCGGCGCGATCTACGCCTGGATGGACGCCGACTTCCTCGCGGTGACCCAGCTCCTCGTCTACATCGGCGGCGTCCTCGTCCTCATCCTCTTCGCGGTGATGCTGACGAACCGCATCACCGAGGTGAAGGTCTCGAACGTGAGCCTGGGCGTGGCGGGCGGGGTGGCGCTGCTCGCCTCCACCGTGCCGGTGCTCTGCTTCGTCGCCCTGGCGACCCCCTGGGCCGCCCACGAGCCCGAGGCGTTCGGGCCCACCACCCGCAGCATCGGCAACGCCTTCCTCTCGCAGTGGCTCCTGCCGTTCGAGCTCGCCTCGCTGGTGCTCCTCGCCACGCTCATCGGCGCGGTCGTCATCGCCCGCAAGGAGCTCAAGGCCGACGAGCCGGATCCCTCCCTCGGCTAAGGCCCCGCACCCCCCGGAGAACGCATGCTCCACGTCGGCCTCCAGCACCTCCTCGTCCTCGGCGCCCTGCTCTTCAGCCTGGGCCTGCTCACGGTGGCCACCCGCCGCAACGCGGTGGGCGTGCTCATGGGCGTCGAGCTCATCCTGAACGGCGCCAACGTCAACTTCGTCGCCTTCAACCACTGGGTGACGGGGGGCATCTCGGGGCAGGTGTTCGCCCTCTTCGTCATCGTCCTGGCGGCGGCGGAGGCGGCGGTCGGCCTCGCCATCGTCCTCGCCCTCTTCCAGACCTTCCGGAGCATCGACGTCCGCCTCGCGGACACGATGCGGGAGTAGCGATGGAACACGCGCACGCCCTCGGCCCCCTCCTCACCGCCCGGGCCGGGTACCTCTGGCTCATCCCGCTCTTCCCGCTGGTCGGGGCGTTCATCAACTTCGTCTTCGGCTGGCAGTTCGAGCGCGCCGGCAAGAAGCGGCTCGTCCACGTGGTCGGCGTCGGCGCCATGGCGCTCGCCTTCTGCGTCGCGGCGGCCGCCTTCCTGCAGCTGCGCGCGCTCGAGCCCGAGCACCGCTTCCTGCAGGACACCGTCTGGAACATGTTCACGGCGGGCCGCGCGACGGTGGACCTCGGGTTCGCCCTCGATCCGCTCTCGATGATGATGGTGCTCATCATCACCTTCATCGGGACGCTCATCCACGTCTTCTCCATCGGGTACATGTGGGACGACGAGGCGAAGGCGTACTGGCGGTTCTTCGGCTGGCTCAACCTCTTCGTCTTCTCGATGCTCCTGCTGGTCATGGGGGACAACTTCGTCCTCATGTTCTTCGGGTGGGAGGGCGTCGGCCTCTGCTCCTACGGCCTCATCAGCTACTACTACACGGACCGTGAGAAGGCCGCCGCCGGCATGAAGGCCTTCGTGGTGAACCGGTTCGGCGACTTCGGCTTCCTGACCGGCCTGTTCCTCCTCTTCTGGGGCCTCGGCGGCGCCTGGGCGGCGAACGGCAAGGTCCACGGCCCGGCGTACCAGCCGGAGGCGGCGCTGCACGCCACCGCCTCCGCCTCCACCGCCGCCGAGTCGGCGGCGCTCGCCCCGACCGTCGAGGTGGGCGAGGGCCAGGTGGTCAAGGTCGGCCCGACCCTCAACTTCCGCGAGCTGCGCGACCAGGTCGTGATCGAGAAGACCGGCGTCGCCGAGCACCTCAAGGACCAGAAGGTCTGGGGCTTCGCGCTGCTGGCCCTCATCGGCATCTGCATGTTCGTCGGCGCCATGGGCAAGAGCGCGCAGCTGCCCCTGTACGTGTGGCTGCCCGACGCGATGGCCGGCCCGACGCCGGTCTCGGCCCTCATCCACGCCGCCACCATGGTCACCGCCGGCGTCTACATGGTGGCGCGGCTCAACTTCATCTTCGCGCTCTCGCCCGCCGCCATGGCCTGGGTGGCCTTCGTCGGCGCGCTGACCGCCATCTTCGCGGCCTCGATCGGCTTCTTCCAGTACGACATCAAGAAGGTCCTCGCCTACTCGACCGTCTCGCAGCTCGGCTTCATGTTCATCGGCGTGGGCGTGGGCGCGTACTGGGCGGGCGCCTACCACCTCCTCACGCACGCCTTCTTCAAGGCGACGCTCTTCCTCGGCTCCGGCTCGGTCATCCTCGGCTGCCACCACGAGCAGGACATGCGGAAGATGGGCGGCCTCAAGAAGTACATGCCCATCACGCGCTGGACCTACCTCATCGCGTGCTGGGCCATCGCGGGCTTCCCCTGGGCGAGCGGCTTCTACTCGAAGGACGAGATCCTCTGGAAGGCGTTCACCTCCGAGCACCTGGCGCTCTTCGGGCACCCCACGCCGTGGCTCGGGCCGGCCATCTACCTCGTCGGCATCCTCGCGGCGACCGGCACCAGCTTCTACATGTTCCGGTCGTACTTCATGACCTTCACCGGCGAGTACCGGGGCGCCGGCGCCGGTCACGCCCACGAGCACGGTGAGGACCCGCACGCCTCCCGGGCCGCGCCGCACCACGCCGACCCGCACGGCCACCACGACGCGCACCCCGAGTTCGACCCGCCGGTCGGCCACATCCACGCCGCGCACGGCGCGGCGCCCCACGTCGGCGCCGCGGCGCACGACGCGCACGGCGCGCACGGCGGTCACGGGGCCCACGGCGGCGTGCCGCACGAGTCGCCCTGGACCATCACCCTCGTCCTCTCGGTGCTGGCCGCCGGCGCGGTGCTGGTGAGCCTCCTCGGCATCCCCATGGCCTGGACCGGTCACGAGCCGCTCCTCGAGGAGTGGCTCAAGCCGGCGCTCACCGCCGAGGTCGCCTTCGCCGAGAAGCCGCACGCCTGGGAGTACCTGTTCCAGGCCCTCGGGGTCGGGGCCGGCGCCCTCGGCTTCGCCTTCGCCTGGCTGCTCTACAAGGACGGGAAGAGCACCGTCCCGGCCGCGCTCAAGGAGCGGTTCCTCGGCGCCTGGACGGTCGTCTACAACAAGTACTACGTCGACGAGCTCTACCACCTGGTGGTGGTCCGGCCCTCCCTGGCCTGGGCGCGCGCGATGTCGTGGTTCGACGGCCACATCCTCGACTGGCTCGTGAACACGGTCGGCGCGGTCACGCGCGGCGTGGCGCGCCTCGACGGCCTCATCGACACCTACCTGGTCGACGGCGCGGTCAACGCGGTGGCGGTGCTCACCGCCGAGGCCGGCAAGTCCCTGCGGCGCGTGCAGACCGGCCGCGTGCAGACCTACCTCTACGGCGCGCTCGCGGGTGGGCTCGCCGTCATCCTCCTCAACTTCCTGATTCACTGACAGGAGCGACGCCCCCATGTTCGGTCCGACCAACGTCCTCGCCTGGGCCACCTTCCTGCCTCTCGCAGGAGCGGTCCTGATCGTCCTCTTGTCGGCGGTCCGTTTCGCCACCGGCTTCCAGAAGCGCACGCTCAACCAGGCGGCGCGCGCCATCGCGCTCGCCGCGAGCGGCCTGTCGCTCGTGGCCGCCATCTACGCCTGGTCCTTCTACGACCCGCACGCGGCCGGCATGGTCGTGGCCGGCAAGGAGACGGGCGTCCAGCTCGTCCAGCGCGCCGTCTGGATCCGCGGCTTCAACGTCGAGTGGTTCGTCGGCGTCGACGGCCTCTCCATCTCGATGGTGCTCCTCTCCGGCCTCATCTCCTTCGTCGCCACCATCGGCTCGATGCCCTGGTGGTCGGGCGCGAAGGACCGGGAGCTGGCCGGCATGTTCGAGGAGGGCGACGGCCACGGCGCGCACGCCGAGGATCCCCACCACCCCAAGCACTTCTCGGTGCGGATGGTGCCGGGCTACATGGTCATGCTGCTCATCCTGCAGACCGGGATGATGGGCACCTTCGTCGCCCTGGACATGTTCCTCTTCTACGTCTTCTGGGAGGTCATGCTCCTGCCGATGTACTTCCTCATCGGCATCTGGGGTGGGCCGCGCAAGGAGTACGCGGCCATCAAGTTCTTCCTCTACACGCTGGCGGGCTCGGTGCTGATGCTGCTCGCCATCATCGGCGTCTACTACAACAGCGCCGGCTCGGCGCTCATCGACGGCACCCCGACCCAGCACACCTTCAACCTGCTCGAGCTGGCGGCCCAGGGGCACGCGGGGCAGTTCGCGTCGGCGGGGACGATCCTCGGCTTCGCCTTCACCAAGATCGTCTTCGTCGCCTTCTTCATCGGGTTCGCCATCAAGATCCCGATGTTCCCCTTCCACACCTGGTTGCCCGACGCGCACGTCGAGGCGCCGACGCCCATCTCGGTCATCCTGGCGGGCGTCCTCCTCAAGATGGGCATCTACGGCATCCTGCGCTTCAACTTCGGGATCCTGCCCGACGCGACCCGCTGGGCCGCCAACGCCATCGCCCTCTTCGGCGTCATCAACATCGTCTACGCGGCGTTCGTCTGCCTGGCGCAGAAGGACATCAAGAAGATGATCGCGTACTCGTCGGTGTCGCACATGGGCTTCTCGCTGCTCGGGATGGCCGCCATGACGCCGACCGCCATCTCCGGCGCGGTGCTGAACCTCTTCACCCACGGCATCATCAGCCCGATGCTGTTCCTCATCGTGGGCGTCATCTACGACCGCGCCCACCACCGCGAGATCGAGCGCTTCGGCGGCCTGGCCCAGGCGCTGCCCGAGTACACGGCGATGATGGGCCTCGCCTTCTTCGCCTCGCTCGGCCTCCCCGGCCTGTGCGGCTTCATCTCCGAGTTCATGGTGTTCTCGGGCTCGTTCCCGGTCTTCATGACCTACACCATCATCTCGGCGACGAGCGTCATCATCACCGCCGCCTACTACCTGTGGGCGATCCACCGGATGTTCCTCGGCAAGCTCAACGAGACCTACCGCGGCTTCCCGGACCTCAACTGGCGGGAGCGCTTCATGCTCTACCCGCTCGGCGCCATCGCCATCGTCCTCGGCTTCTACCCGCAGGCGATCCTGGGCAGCATCAACGGCACCCTCCACGCGCTCGTCCAGAACGTCCGGCTCTAGGAGACCGGCCCCGTCATGGAACAGCTCATCGAGAACAACCTGGCGAGCGTGGGGTGGTTTCGCCCCGAGCTCGTCCTCACCTTCGGGTCGATCGCGCTGTTCCTGCTCGATCTGATCTGGCAGCGGTCGCCCGCGCGCCGCGCGCTCCTCACCGCCGCGGCGGTGGCGACGCTGGGCCTCGCGGGCGCCTTCCTCGCCGCCCAGCCGGCGGAGAGCGTCGCGATCTTCAACGGGCTGCTCGCGAGCGACCTCTTCGCCACCTTCTTCAAGTGGCTCTTCCTGGCGGCCGCGCTGCTCACCATCCTCATCGTGGCGCAGGGCGACGACTTCCCGAACGCCCGGGTGGGCGAGTTCTACGCGCTGCTCATGGCGGTCGTGCTCGGCCTGTTCATCATGGCGAGCGCGACGAACCTCCTCACCATCTACCTCGGCATCGAGCTCGTCTCGATGGTGAGCTACGTGCTGGCCGGCTTCCGCCGCAAGGACCGCAAGGCCACCGAGGCCTCGCTGAAGTACGTCATCTACGGCTCGGTCGCCTCGGGGGTCATGCTGTTCGGCATGAGCTACCTCTTCGGCCTGCTCGGCACCGCCGACGTGCTCGCCTTCGGGCCCAAGATCGCGGCCCTGGCCGGGACCACCGGCGCGGCGGCGGCGGCCACCAAGCTCGCCCTGGTGGTGGCGGTGGTCTTCGTCTCCTCCGGCGTGGGCTACAAGATCGCGAGCGTGCCGTGGCACATGTGGTGCCCGGACGTGTACGAGGGCGCCCCCACCTCCTTCACCGCCTTCCTCTCGGTGGGTCCCAAGGCGGCCGGCTTCGCGCTGGCGCTCCGCCTCTTCTACGTGGCCTTCGCGGGCCCGATGGGCGCGGACGGCCTGGCCGCCTCGGTGGCTGGGATCCCGTGGCCTGCGGTCATCGGCGTGCTCTCCGCCGTCACGATGACGCTCGGCAACCTGACCGCGCTGGGGCAGACGAACCTCAAGCGGCTCCTCGCTTACTCCTCCATCTCGCACGCCGGCTACGCGCTGATGGGCCTGGCGACGGTCTCCGCGCTCGGCATCCAGGGCGTGATGATCTACATGCTCATCTACCTGGTCATGAACCTGGGCGCCTTCCTGGTCGTGATCGTGGTGGCGCAGGCGACCGGCTCGGAGTCGATCCTCGACTACCGCGGCCTGGCCCGCCGGCACCCGCTGGCGGCCGTCACCTTCGCCATCTTCCTCTTCTCGCTGACGGGCCTGCCGCCCTTCGCCGGCTTCACCGGCAAGTGGTACCTGTTCTACGCCGTCATCGAGCGCGCCGCGGCGCCGGGCGGCTTCTGGTACGGCGCGCTGGCGCTCGTCGCCGCGCTCAACACCGCGGTGGCGCTCTACTACTACGCGCGCGTCATCAAGGCGATGTTCCTCGACGCTCCGTACGTCACGACGCCGGTCGAGCCGAAGGTGGGCTACCAGCTCATGCTGGGCGTCTTCTCCGCCGCCGTGCTCGTCTTCGGCATCTGGTGGGCGCCGCTGGTCGACTGGTCGCAGCGGTCGCTCACCATGCTGCGCGGCTAAGCTTCCCGCTGGCGAGCGGGATCCCGGGGGCCCGGTGCGCTCAGGCGTACCGGGCCCCTTTCACGTCCGACGCCCTCGCGTTTCGGTTCCCCCTCCCCCCGCCAGCGGGGAGTGGGGCCGGTGCACACGGCAACCCCCGCCGCCTCGCGGCAGCGCACCGCTCCGGCCGCCGGCTGCGCGGCCGCGAGCGGGACCCCTGGCCGGAACGCGCGAACGGGTCACGCTCGGCGTGGCTGCGGAATCTTGCACCGCGGCGCCTGCGCGCCGCGGTGCTTCGGTCAGTCCTCGCCACGCACCACGGCCCTGGTGGCGCGTTCCGGCGACCTCGTGACCCGAGGGCGGCGCTCCGCAATGCGGCCTCCGGGCGCGCCGCCGCGGGGCGGCGGGACCCTGGCTGGTGCGGTGAGGCCTCCTGGTGTTCGCGCGGAGCGCCGGGCCACGCTGCTCCGCGAGCGCCGCCCCGCGCCGGCAGGCGCGAAGGCGCCATTGCGGAGCGCCGCCCCTGGCTCCCTCTCGCCTGACCGCGCCCAGGTTGACCGCGTCGCGGCGAGGACTGACCGAAGCCCCGCGCCGCCTCCGCGGCGCGGGGCAAGATTCCGCAGCCGCGCCATGGGCACCCTGCGCGCGGTCAGGCCACGTGAGCCACGCCGCGGCGCGGAGCACGGGCGCCGGAGCGTCTGCCGACGCGGGGCGGCGCACGTGTGGCCATCCGGCGCGGAGCGCCTGCCGCCACAGGGCGGCGCACGCGCGCGCCACCCGGGCCACGGTCACCCCCGCCGCGCCTCGAGCCGCTCGAGCTCGGCCTCGCTCATGCTCACCATGCCCAGCTTGCGGCCGGGGGCGACCTCCGGGCCGTGGAAGTCGGAGCCGGCGGTGGGGACGAGGTCCAGCTCCGCGCAGATCTTGAGGTACTTCTCGCGCTGCGAGGGCACGTGGTCGGCGTGGTAGGTCTCGACGCCGGACAGGCCCCAGGCCTTCATGCGCTCCAGGTCGCCGCGCTCGATGCGGTTGAGACCCGGGTGGGCGATGGTCGCGGCGCCGCCCGCGCCGCGCACCAGCGCGATCGCGTCCTCGACCGGCATCCGGTGGCGGCCGACGAACGCCGGGCGGCCCTCGCCCAGGAAGCGATCGAAGGCCTCCTTCACCGAGCCGACGATCCCCCGCTCGACCATGGCGCGCGCCACGTGCGGCCGCGCCAGCGTCTTCCCGCCGCTGAACTTCTCGATCTCCTCCGGGGTGAGCGCGACGCCCAGCGCCGCCAGCTTGTGGATCATCTCCCCCATCCGGACGCGCCGCTTCTCCGCCAGGAGGTCCTCGAAGCCGCGCAGCTCGGCGCTCTCCGGGTCGACGAAGTGGCCGAGCAGGTGGACCTCGCGCTTGTCCAGGTGCACCGAGAGCTCGATGCCCGGCACGAAGCGCAGCCCGTGCGCCTCGGCGGCCGCCCGGCCGGCCCGGAGCTGCGCGACGGAGTCGTGGTCGGTGAGCGCCCACACCGCCACCCCCGCCGCGGCCGCCCTCTCGGCCACCTGCTCGGCGGGGTATTGGCCGTCGCTGGCGGTCGAGTGGGAGTGGAGATCGATGGCGCCGTCGAGCGCTGTCATGGGAGGCCTCTGCCTGATACTATAATCGGCCAGACCGGTCCTCGGCTCCTCGCCGCGGGCCCCAGCGAGCGAAGAGGGCCATGCAGCACGTCCTGCGCATCTCCCGGAAGATCGACTACGGCCTCCGGGCCATGATCTACCTGGCCTCCATCTCGCCCGACGCCGTGGTCCCGTTCCGCGAGATCGCCCGCCAGATGATGGTCCCCGAGGACTTCCTGGCCAAGATCCTGAAGACGCTGGTCGACGAGGGCCTGGTGAAGTCCACCCGCGGGCCGCACGGTGGGTACGCTCTCGGGAAGCCCGCCGCCGACATCAGCTTTCTCCAGGTCATCGAGGCGGTCGAGGGCCCCATCGCCATCAACGTCTGCCTCGACGGCGAGGACCCCTGCGCCAAGTCCCACTTCTGCACCATGGTGGACGTGTGGCGCGAGGCGCAGGAGAAGATGCTCGAGGTGTACCGGCAGACGCGGCTCGCGAGCCTCACGCTGAAGCCCGACGCGCAGGGGCAGGTGGGCTTCGTCCAGCTCATGGCGCCGGCCCCTGGCGCGAGCTAGGCCCGCCCAGCGGGGCTCGCCGCCCCGCGATCGTCGCACCGAGAGTCCCGGGCGTTGACGCGCCCCGCCGGCGCGGCTAACTTCCGCGCCCGCCATGGCTCCCAAGTCCCCGAAGCAGCTCCGCAAGGCCTACCTCTCTCGCCCCCCCGTCGAGCCGATGCGGCTCACCCCCGGCATGACGGTGGAGGAGCTCGTCGCCGTGTACCGCAAGGCGGGCGCCTTCAACGGCGGCCGGCTGGCCGAGGCGTGCGACCTGTTCGGCCGCATGATCGACTCGGGCGCCACCATCGCCCTCACCGTCACGGGTGCGATGACCCCGGCCGGCATGGGCGGCGCCATCCAGGCGATGATGGAGGCCGGCTTCGTCGACCTCGTCATCTCCACCGGCGCGAACATCTACCACGACCTTCACTTCGCGTTGAAGCTGCCCGTGGTCCAGGGCCACTTCCAGGTGGACGACAAGGAGCTGTACCGGGCCGGCATCGAGCGCATCTACGACATCTTCATCACCGAGGACTCGCTGCTCGACACCGACGCCTTCGTGCGCGAGGCGCTGGAGAAGGCGCCCGAGGCGCTGCGCGGCCGCATCTCCACCCCGCGGCTGCACCACTACCTCGGCCAGCTCGTGCGCCAGCAGGCGCCGCTGCCGGAGAAGAGCTTCGTCGCCACCGCCGCCCAGTACGACGTCCCCATCTTCACCAGCTCGCCGGGCGACTCCTCCATCGGCATGAACGTGGCGGCCATGAAGCTGCGCGGCGGCCAGACCACCATCGACCCGGACCTCGACGTGCTCGAGTCCACCGCCATCGTCTACGACGCGGACGTGAACGGCGTCGTCATCCTCGGCGGCGGCTCGCCCAAGAACTTCTACCTGCAGACCCAGCCGACGCTCTGGCAGATCCTCGACCTCAACCGCGGCGGCCACGAGTTCGTGCTGCAGATCTCGACCGACTCGCCGCAGTGGGGCGGCCTCTCCGGCGCCACGCCCTCGGAGGCCATCTCCTGGGGCAAGGTGCAGGCGAACATGCTGAAGAACCACGTCGTGCTCTACTCCGACACGACCGTGGCGGCGCCGCTCGTCTTCGCCTACGCGCTCTCCACCCGCAAGAAGCGCAAGCCGAAGCGCCTCTTCAAGCGGCTGCCGGAGATGTACGCCGCGCTGCAGCAGGCGCACCTCAAGAAGCACCCGGGCGAGGGCGCCATGCTCGAGGTGAAGGACTCGGCCAAGACGAAGACGGCCGGCCCGGGCCGCAAGCTCCCGCGCCGTTAGATCCCCCTGATGCCCTTCGATCCTTCCGCCGCGGCCCTCGAGGGCTCCGGCGTGTTCGGCCTGCCCCACTCCGAAGAGGAGGCGGCGGTGGTGCTGGTGCCGGTGCCGTTCGAGGCCACCACCTCGTACGGCGGCGGCGCCTCGGGCGGCCCCGCGGCCATCCTGGAGGCGAGCCGCCAGGTCGACCTCTACGACGTCGAGACCGGGCGCCCGTACGAGGCCGGCATCCACATGCTGCCCATCCCGGCGCACGTCGCGGCGCTCGATCGCGAGGCGCGCGCGGCGGCGGCGCCGGTGATCGCCGCCGGGGGCGCCGCGAACGGCGGGCCGGAGCTGGCCGCCGCGGCGGCGCGGGTGGACGCGGCCTCGCGCGAGGTGAACGACTGGGTGGAGGGCGAGGTCCGCCGGCTCCTGGCGGCCGGGAAGCGGGTCGGGCTGGTGGGCGGAGATCACGCGGTCGCCTTCGGCTCCATCGCCGCCCACGCCGCCGCTTACCCGGGGATGGGCGTCCTCCACCTCGACGCGCACGCCGACCTGCGCCTCGCCTTCGAGGGCTTCCAGCACAGCCACGCCTCGGTGCTGCGCAACGTGATGGACGGCGTGCCGGGCGTGGCGCGGCTGGTCCAGGTGGGCATCCGGGACGTCTCCGACGAGGAGATGGCGTACGCGGCCGGCGCGGGCGGGCGGGTGGTGGTGCACCACGACGCGCTGCTCGCCGCGGAGCGGTTCGAGGGCGTCACCTGGGGCGCGCAGGTGCGCCGCATCGTCGAGGCGCTGCCGCGGGACGTGTACCTCTCCTTCGACATCGACGGCCTCGACCCGACGCTCTGCCCCCACACCGGCACGCCGGTGCCGGGCGGCCTCTCCTTCCAGCAGGCGTGCGCGCTGCTCGCCGGGGTGGTCGCGAGCGGCCGCCGGATCGTGGGCCTCGATCTGGTGGAGGTGGCGCCCGGCCCCGACGGCGACGCGTGGGACGGCAACGTGGGGGCGCGGCTGCTCTACAAGATGATCGGCTGGATGCTGAAGTCGCGGTCGTGAGCTCGGGCGGCGGGGGACGAGCCCCCGCCCCCCCTCCCGCGTTGCTCACCTGATCTTGTAGGGGTCCACCTTCGGCTTCGACTTCTCGACCCGGGCCAGGAGCTCCTTGAACCGGGCGTTGGCCGGCTCGTACATGAGCGCCGAGCGGAGCGCGCGCTCCGCCGCGTCCCAGCGCTGCGCCTCCACGTCCGCGAGCGCCTGCGCGTAGAGCTTGCGGCCGTTGGGGGTCTGGCCGAGCTGCTCCTCGAGCTTCCGCTTCTGCTCGTCCTGCAGCGCAGCCTCCTCCGCCTCCGTGAAGCGGAGCTTGGCGGCGCGCTCCGGCCCGGACACGTCGGCCAGGTACTTCCGCCGCTTCGCGTCGTCGCGCAGCACGGTGTAGGCCTCGTTGACGCGGCGGTAGACGCGCCCGACCAGCTCGCGCAGCTCGGGCGAGGGCAGCGCCGCGAAGCGATCGGGGTGGAAGGCGCGCGACTCGCGGTAGTAGGCCGCCTTCACCTCGGCCGCCCCCGCCTCGCGCGGCAGCCGCAGCACCTCGAAGTAGTCGAGGCCGTCGAGCGCGGCGGCGCGCTGCTCGATCTCCATGATGAGTTGGATGTCCATCAGGCGGCCTGGTGCCCGGCGAGCTCGATCTCGGCGTTCTTGTCGATGGCGGTCTGGAGATCGCCCTCGGAGAGGCCGGACGAGAGGCTGATGGTGGTGGAGGCGCGCTGGCCGGTCTCGAGGTCGGTCGCGGAGACGTGGACGATGCCGTTCGGGTCGATCTCGAACGTGACCTGGATCTGCACCTCGCCGCGGAACGCGATGCGGAAGCCGGAGAACTCGAACTCGCCCAGGAGCTCGCAGCCGTCGGCGCGGTTCGACTCGCCCTGGTAGACGCGGATCTTGACCCGCTCCTGGCCGTCGCGGCTGGTGGTGAAGGTCTTGGACTTCTCGATGGGGATGGGGGTGTTCTTGTCGATGATGCGCTCGGTGAAGCCGCCCACCGTGCCCACCCGCAGCGAGAGCGGCGTCACGTCGAGGAGATAGCTCGCCGCCCCGGTGGTGGCCGCCGCCTCGTCGAGCAGCGCCGCCGCCTGGATGCTGGCGCCGAGCGCCACCACCTGATCGGGGTCCACCCCGGTCATGGGCTCCTTCTGGAAGTAGTGCTGCACGCTCTGCCGGATGACCGGCAGCCGCGTCGGGCCCCCGACCAGGATCACCGCGTCGATGTCGGCCGCGGTGAGGCGGGCCGACTGGAGCGCCTCGTCGCACACCTTGAACGTGCGCTGCACGAGGTCCATCACCATGCGGTTGAACTGGTCGGCGGCGAGGGTCTGGCGCAGCTCCAGCACCTCGCCCTCGGCGGTCTGGCAGATGGCCGGCACGTGGATCTGGGCGACGCCGTCGCGGCCCACGTCGATCTTCGCCTTCTCGCCCGCCTCCTTCAGCATCTGCAGGCAGAACTTGTTCTGCCGCAGGTCGAGCTGGTGGGCCTCGAGGAAGCCCTGCGCCAGCCAGCCCATGATCCGGTCGTCGAAGTCGTCGCCGCCCAGGTAGGTGTCGCCGGCGGTGGAGAGCACCTCGAAGACGTCCTTGCCGATCTCCAGGATGGAGACGTCGAAGGTGCCGCCGCCGAGGTCGTAGACGCAGATCCGCTGGTTGATGTCCTTGCCGAACCCGTAGGCGAGCGCCGCCGCGGTCGGCTCGTTGATGATGCGCAGGACCTGGAGCCCGGCGATGCGCGCGGCGTCGCGGGTGGCCTGCCGCTGGTTGTCGTTGAAGTACGCCGGGCAGGTGACGACCGCCTTCTTCACCTCGCGCCCCAGGGCGGTCTCCGCGACCGCCTTCATCTCCTTCAGCACCAGGGCCGAGATCTCCGGGACGGCCAGCACGCGCCCGCCCACCTCCACCCGGACCGAGTTGTTGGGCCCCTCCACGATCTTGTACGGCATGACCGCCTGGGCCTTCTTCACCTCGTCGGAGAAGAAGAACCGGCCGATGAGCCGCTTGGCGGAATAGACCGTGTTCTCGGCGTTGGTGATGATGTTCTTCTTGGCGTTGTTCCCGACGAGGACGGTCCCCTCGGGGAGGAAGCTCACCACCGAGGCGTGGGTGAGCTCCCCCCATTCGTTGGGGATCACCTGTGGCGCGCCGTCCTGCACGGCCGCCACGCAGCTGTAGCTGGTCCCGAGGTCGATCCCGACGGCGATGTCGTCGCTCATGAGTTCCGGTTCCGGTGGGGTTGCGCCCGCTCGGCCGGCGGCGGCTGCTCCGCGGCCGAGTGGTCATTATAGAGGAGGTGGGCGCCCTTTCGTCTGCGCCCAGGAGCCTCGAATTCGATGGGTGCGCTGCTGGCGGTCCTCCAGACGGATCCCAACCTGCTCCGGTGTCAGGTGCGCCGGCTCGAGGCGCACGTCGCGCTCCGCGAGCCGGACCGCCTCCCGGACGCGTATGGGTTCGGCTACTACAAGGGAAACGACGTCCTCCTCGGCAAGCGGCCGAGCGGGGCGCCCGCGACCTTCACCCTCACCCAGCTCGCGGGCGCGATCGACAGCGAGGCGCTGCTCGCCCACGCGCGCTACGCGACGGTGGGGGCGCAGAAGGACGAGAACACGCACCCCTTCCGCTTCCGCCGCTGGCTGTTCGCCCACGACGGGACGGTGGAGGCGTTCACCGAGGTGAAGCCGCGCCTGGTGGAGGCGCTGCCCGACTTCCTGCGCCGCAACGTCGAGGGCGAGACCGACTCGGAGCTGGCCTTCTCGCTCTTCCTCAAGCACCTGCGCGACGCCGGGCACCTCGACGACCTCGACGTCGAGGCGCGGGTGGTGGGCCACGCGCTGGCGCTCACGGCGCGCGACCTCGAGACCTGGAGCCGGGAGGCGGGCGGCGGCCGGCCGGGCGCCCTCAACTTCGTCGCCACCAACGGCCGGGTCCTGGCCGCCACGCGGCGGGGGCGCCCGCTCCACTACGCGCTGCTCGAGGGGATCTTCCCATGTCCGCGCTGCGGGCTGGAGCTCGGCGCGCCGGAGAGCGACCCGCGCACCCGCCCCCACCGGCAGGTGAAGGCGGTCTGCTTCGCCACGCACCTGCTGCAGCCGAACGGGTTCATCGAGGTCCCGGAGGCCAGCGTCGTGTCGGTCAGCCGCTCGCTCCAGGTCTCGGTGAGCAGCCTCGCGAGCGCGTGAACGACTCACCCGGGGCATGCCTTTCCGGCTAGCACTCCACGTGCAAGCCGGTGACGATCCGCTCCGCCCGGCGGGAGGCGGAACATGAGCGAGCAGCGCAAGCCCCTGGTCCTGGTGGTCGAGGACGACCCCGAGATCGCGGCCATCGAGACGGAGTCGCTGGAGGCCGAAGGCTACACGGTCCTCACCGCCCGTCACGGGCGGCACGCCCTCGACCTGCTCGCGGCGGCCGAGCCGGCGGTCATCGTGCTCGACCTCATGATGCCGGAGATGGACGGGCTCGCCTTCCTGCGCGAGTACGCGCTCCGGCCCGGCCGGCGCGCCCCGGTGCTTGCCGCCTCGGCCTTCGACGGGTACCTCGCCACCGCGCTCGAGCTCGGAGCGGCCGTCGCGCTCGCGAAGCCCTTCGACCTCGACGCCTTCCTGCGGCAGGTGAACGCGCTCGCCCGGGGCGCCGCCCCCGACAGGCCGGCGGCCCGCCCCATCCCGCTCGACGAAGGGCAGCGCCTACGGGCGGTGCTCGAGCTCGAGCTCGACCGCCCCTCCCCGACGGGGGCGCTCGACGCGTTCGCGAAGCGGGTGGCGGCCATCTTCGACGTCCCGGTCTGCCTCGTGTCCATCGTCCTGCGGGATCAGCAGTACTGGCACGCCCACTGCGGGCTGCCCGACGACCTGGCCCTGGCGCGCGGCACCCCGCGCGACGACTCGTTCTGCACCCACGCCGTGGTGGCGCGGGCGGCGCTGGTGGTGCTGGACACGCGCGAGAACCCGTTCTTCTCCTCCAACGTGCTGGTCCGCGAGCGCGGGCTGCGCTTCTACGCCGGGGTGCCGCTGGTGTCGCGGGGCGGCCTGGCGCTCGGCACGCTCTGCCTGCTCGACTTCAAGCCGCGCCCGTTCACCGCGTTCGACCTGGAGCTGCTCTCGGTGCTCGCCCGGCGCGTGCTGGCCGAGCTGGAGTGGCGCGAGCGCCACCAGCGCCCGGGCCAGCCGGAGAGCGCCTTCTCCTCGCTCGCCTGGCTCGACCGCGAGCTGCACGTGCTCGGCCGCGAGGCGTTCTCGCAGGCGCTGCAGGTGTCGTCCCTGCGCGCGGCCGAGCGGCGTCAGGCGCTGGCGCTGGCGGTCCTCGCGCCCGAGCCGGCGCGCCTCGGCGAGACGGTGGCCGCGCTGAAGGCGGCCTTCCCGCGCGCGCTGGCCGGGCGGCTCGGGCCGGCGCTGCTCGGGGTGCTCCTGCCGGACGCCCGGCGCACGGACGCGCTCGAGCGGGTGCGGGCGGCGGCGCCCGGCGTGCGGGCGCACTGCCTGGACGTGCCGCACCTGGTCGGCAGCACCGAGCCGCTCCTGCTGCGCGCCGAGGCCGAGCTGGCCGGCCCGCCCCCCCGGCCGTCCCTGCGCGACGTGTCCTCCGGCTCGCCGGCGGGCGGCTAGAGGATCGACCAGGGCCGCGGGACCACCACCGACTCCCAGGCCTCGAGCGCGAAGCGGTCGGTCATGCCCGACACGAAGTCGGTCACCGCGCGCGCCACGCTGTCGCCCGGCCGCGGCGCGACCTCGAAGCGCCGCCGCAGGCGCTCCGGGTCGGCGGCCAGCCAGGCGTACAGCTCGCGCAGGATCCGCTGCGCCTTCTGGAGCTCGTCGTTGACGGCGGGGTTCTCGTACACGCGCCGGTAGAGGAACTCGCGGAGCGCGATGAGCGCCTCGTGCACCGCGGGCGACATCTCGACGTGCCCCCCGCCGTCGAGGTCGGTGGCGCGGATGACGTCCCCCACCAGCGTCGCCAGCCGCTCGCCGTGGCTCGCCCCCAGCGCGCGGCGCACCTCGGCCGGGACCTCGTCCTCGGCCAGCAGCCCCGCCCGCACCGCGTCGTCGAGGTCGTGGTTCACGTAGGCGATGATGTCGGCGAGCCGCACGATCTCCGCCTCGAGCGTGAGCGCCTTCGCCCCCGAGCCGGTCATGAGCACGTTCCCGCGCCCCTTCGAGTGCCGCAGGATGCCGTCGCGCACCTCGGCCGTGAGGTTCAGCCCCTCGCCGCCCGCCTCCAGCACCTCCACCACCCGCACCGACTGGCGCACGTGGTGGAACCCCCCCTCGGCCAGCGCGTCGAGCGCGCGCTCCCCGGCGTGCCCGAAGGGCGTGTGGCCGAGGTCGTGCCCCATGCAGATGGCCTCCACCAGCATCTCGTTGAGCCGCAGCGCGCGCGCGATGGAGCGCGCCACCTGCGCCACCTCGAGGGTATGGGTGAGGCGGTTCCGGTAGTGATCGCCGCGGGGCGCGAGGAAGACCTGGGTCTTGCCCTGCAGGCGCCGGAACGACTTGCAGTGGACCACGCGGTCGCGGTCGCGCTGGTAGGCCGGCCGCAGGTCGTCGGCGGCGAGCGGCCGCTCTCGCCCCCGCGACGCCGCCGAGAGCGCCGCCCGCGGGTGCAGCGTGCGGACCTCCTGCTCCTCCAGCATCTGGCGGATGGTGCCGGTCATCGTCTAGCTATTACCCATAGAAGCTCCGCTCCAGCACCGCGATGAACAGGTTCGACAGCGCGTGCAGCAGGACCGGCGCCGCCAGGCCCCCGCTGCGCTCGCGCACCCAGCCGAAGAGGAGCCCGGGGAAGAAGGTGGCGAGCCGCCAGGGCTGCAGCACCACCAGGTGCCCGAGGGCGAAGAGCGCCTGCGTCGCCAGGAACCCGGCGCCGAGCCGCGCACCCAGCACCGTCACGCCGCGGCCCGGGGCGGTGGCCGCCCAGGTGGTCTGCATCCACCCGCGGTAGAAGAGCTCCTCCGGCAGCGCCACCACCAGGAGCTGCACCGCGGCCAGCACCGCGAAGCGCGCCGGCAGCCGGAGGTGCGGCGCGGGCGGGAGGGCGTACGGCGCGAGCACCGCCGCGAGCCCGCGCGGCAGGTGCGGCAGGAGCCGCCCGTAGGCCCAGAACCCGGCGAAGAAGAGCGGGAAGACCACGGCCGCGACCGCCAGCGCGAACGCGAGCCCCCGGCCCCAGGCGCGCCAGGTCGCGCGGCTCCCGAGGCCGCTCCAGGGCAGCCCGAAGTCGGACCACCCCTCCCCCTCCGCGCGCAGGCGCCGCTCCGGGAGCACGATGAAGAGGAAGGCCGCCACGCCGGCCAGGTTGCCGGCGAGGAGCCCGGTCGGCTCGAAGCCCGACACGACCTTCGCCGCGGCGAGGAGCGCCACGGCCGCGGCCCAGGTCAGGACGAGCTCGCGCCGGGCGCGCGCCGGCGCGCGCCGGGCGAGGGAGAGGCTCACCCGGGCATCTTAGGCTACGGACAGCTCGTCTTGACGGTGATCGTGATCTTGTTCGAGACGAGCGGCTTCGGACCCGGGTTCACCACCGTCGCGTCGTAGCTGCCCGGCTGGATGAGCGTGAGGTCGGCGCTCACGTGGATCTGCCCGCCGACGCACTGGCCGAGCGCGTCGGTCCCGTTGAGGCAGCTCGTGTCGAGCGGCGAGTCGGTGATGCTGTTGCCGGTCACGTGCACCACCGAGGACGGGTAGAAGAACTGGCCCGAGGCCGTCCCGTCGAACCTGCCGCCCGACTGGACGCAGGTGCCGACCGTGCCGTTCACGGTCCCGAGCACCGGCGTGCCCTCCGTCACGGTGAAGGCGAGCGGGTTCGAGGTGGCGCCGCCCGGGTTCGAGACCGTCACGTCGTACCGGCCCAGCTTGAGCGTGCTCGGCGCCGGCGCGTCCACGGTGAGCTCGCCGGGCCCCTTGACCGTCAGGTTCGAGAGCGGGACCGGCGTGACGGAGCCGGTCGGCGCCATCGCCACCGTGGCGCCGGAGAGGAAGCCGAGGCCCTGCAGGTCGAGCGTCTGGGGCGCCGTCTGGCTCTGCGAGACGAGCGCCGGGGTCAAGGTCCTGGCCACCAGCGCGTCCACCACCGTGACCGTGAGCGGGTTCGACACCAGCCGGCCCGGCATGTTGAGCAGGCGCACCTCGATGGTGGCCGGCTGGGACGCCGTACCGGCCGCCTCGGCGGTGAGGTCCATCGCCTGGGCGGGCAGCGTGGCCGTCCCGGCGGCGCCCAGGGTGAGCGGCAGCTCCTGCGTCTGGACCGCGCCGCTCACGCGGACGCTGAGGGCCTGGGGCGGGCTCGCCGGGTCGAGGCCGTCGAAGGTGAACTTGAGGGCCGGCGCCGCGCCGCGGCCGATGGTCGCGGGCGTGACGGACAGGAGGTGCGGGTTGCCGGTGGGCAGCACGCAGCCGCCCGTGACGCACTGGAAGCCGGCGGCGCAGCCGTGGCCGCACACGCCGCAGTGCAGCGCGCTCGTCTGGAGGTCGGCGCACTCCGCGCCGCAGGCGGTCTGGGGCGCGGTGCAGGAGGCGGTACCGCCCTTCTTCGAGCAGGCGGCCCCGGCGGCGAGCAGGAGCGCCAGCGCGAGCGGCGCGCTCCGCCGCGCCGCGGCCGCCAGCGCCGGGGCGAGCCGGCGCCGGCGGGTGGCGAGCACCGCGCCGAGGAACGCCAGCGCCGCGAGGTCGCCGCCGCCGCCCGTGCCGCAGCCGCCGGACGACGCCTGCTTGATGGGCGTGGTCTGGGAGGTCGTGACGCCGCCGTTGACGCACTGGCCGGCCGAGCAGGTGCCCGGGTTGCAGTGCACGTTCTTGCAGGCGTCGTCGATGCAGGCCCCACCGCTGCAGACCTGTCCCGCGCCGCACTGCACGGTCGCGCACTTGGGATCGGTCACGCAGGCGCCGCTCACGCAGGCCTGCCCGGCGGCGCAGGCGGGGGAGCAGGCGGGCTCGCAGAAGCCGTCGGCGCTGCAGGTCTCGCCCGCCGCGCAGCCGACGTAGCTGCAGGAGCGGACGCAGTCGGCGACGTGGACGCCGCCCACCGCCGGCCCGACGCGGCAGAACGTGCCGGTGGGGCAGGTGAGGCCCGCGCACGGGTCGGTCGTGCAGATGCCGGAGACGCACACCTGGCCCTGGCCGCTGCACTGCGTCGGCGTGGACGTGCAACCACCCGCCACGCACTGGCCGTTCGAGCAGCCCGCGCCGGCGCCGCAGGTGAAGGCGAGGCCCTGGCACGGATCGACGCACTGCCCCGACTGGCACACCTTGCCGGCGGGGCAGGCGGTGTTGCTCACCCCGCACGGCACGGGGGTGCAGCTCCCGCCGCTCGTCAGGCACTCGAAGCCGGCCGGGCAGCGCGCGTTCTCGTTGTTGCAGGTGATCGGCAGGCAGACGCCGGCGCCCGGCTGGCAGGTGAAGCCGGTCGAGCAGAGGTTGCCGTCGTCCACCTGGCCGTTGCAGTCGTCGTCGAGGCCGTTGCACACCTCGGGCTGCGGGGTCACCTCGCCCTCGCAGGCGCCCCACAGGCCGCCGGTGCAGGTCTGCTTCCCGTGGACGCACTGACCCTTCTTGGCCGGGAGCGGGCCCGGGTCGGTCGCCGCGGGGCCGTCGTAGCACTCGCGCTGCGCGCCCTCCGCGCAGGCCACCGGCTGGCAGGCCTGCTCGTTCGCGTCCGGGACGCCGTTGCAGTTCGCGTCGGCGCCCGGCGTGGTGCAGTCCACCGCGCCCGCCTTCGCCCCCACGCACTGGAGCCCGCCCCCGGGCGCGCACTTGAGGACCCCCTGCGCGCAGGCGCCGAGGAGCCCGGTGGTGCAGGTGGTGTTGGGGTCGGAGCAGCCGAACCCGAGGTTGAAGAGGGTGTTGAGGACGATGCGGGTGCCGGCGGTCTGGCCGCTGAGCGCGGTGCTGACGCTCGGCGAGTAGTCGTGCCCGCCCAGGTAGGCGACCGTCCCGCGCAGCGCGCCGTCCGTCCCCGTCACCTGGATGGTGCTGCCGACGTCCCAGGCCGGCGGCGAGGTGGTGGTGGGCGACAGGGTCGTGATGAGCCGCTGGACCCCGGGCAGGTAGGCGCTCGCGACCGGCTTCGAGGCGTCCGGGTAATAGGTCGTGATGGCGCCCGAGACGATGTTGTAGGCGAAGTCGCCGACCTGGAGGTTCGGCTGCGCGGGCGCGAGGAGCGAGCTCGTCGAGTTGGCGCCGTTCCACTTCAGCATGCCCGCCGGTGACTGGAAGCGCGTGGCCGGGATGCCGAGCGGGTTGCTGTTGGCGTTGTCCTGACCGACGATCCCCTCGAGCGCCTGGATGCCGAGGCACTCGACGAAGAGGTTGTTGCCCGCGTTGACGAAGGAGGAGATCGAGCGGAGCTGCCACGCGAGCGTGTCGCCGGTGGTCACCGGCGGCAGCGGCGGGACGACGTTCGGATCCGTCGAGCCGGTCGGCGTCGGGCCGTGGGTGTCCCAGTGCGGGATCCACAGCATCTTGTAGTTGCCCTTGGCGAGCTGCGTGTCGGCGTACGTGCCGCCGGCCGGCGGGATGAAGTCGCCGCCGCAGAGGATGTCGTAGATGAGCCCGGAGTTCGCGCCGGTGTTGAAGTTCGGCGCGCACAGGCTGCCGTTGCAGACCTGGGGGATGGCGGTGTCGCCTCCGGGGCTGGCGAGGTACGCGAGCACCGCCGCCTTGTCGCAGCTCGGGCCGAGGCCGCCGGCGCAGTCGCCGTTGCCCGTGCAGGGCCAGGAGAGCCCCGCGGCGACGGCGTACTGGTACATCACGTTGCTGGAGGTCTTCCCGCTCACCGGCGCCGTGATGTTGAGGATGGCGAGCTTGGGCGGCGGCCCGGAGAGCGGCCGCACCTGGTTGGCGTGGAAGCCCACCTGCACCTTGTGGATGTCGACCACCGCCTCGCTCTTGAAGCGCGCGAAGTCGGGGTCGTTCTGGAGCAGCGACACGACGTTGAAGCTGGCGACGTCGGTCGCGTCGATGACGAAGGGCCCGCCGATGTAGTTGACGGTGGACCCGAGGCCCGCCACGTCGGCGAAGGTCCCGCCCGCCCAGCTCATCTTCTGCGCCACCACCCCGGAGCTCGCCGTCGCGGTGACGTCCGCGGCGGTGACCGAGGTCTTGCCGTTGTCGATGGCCCAGTAGACCGGGACGTTGTGCTTGAGCAGGAAGTAGACGAGGCCGTACGCGCGGAAGACGCCGTCGTCGCGCGTGGTGGTGCACCCGACCGTCTGGTTCGACGCGGACGTGTCGCGGTGCTGGTAACAGTTGTCCATCGGGATGACGAGCGACCCGGCCGCGAAGTCGCGCGCGCCGGGCCCCTGCGGCCCGCAGGTGGACGCGCCGGTGAGCGCGATCCCAGCCGCCGTCAGGAGCGTCGTGGTGATCAGGGTCCGCCGCATGGCAAGTCTCCCGTCCGTGTGACCCGCGCATGTTAGCAACGGACACGCCCCGCTCGCGCCGTACGTTTCGAGCGCACACCGCCCCATGTGGCAACTGGGCGCGCGGCTGACAGTGAAGCAAGCGGGGAGCGCCACACGAGGGGCGGCCCGCCCGCCCCATCGCGGGCACCTGCGGATCTCGCGAGCGCGCGGGCCTCTGCGGCGCCGGACGGGGTTGAGCGGCCCCTCTCCCCGGCCCTCTCGCCCTCTCCCCGGCCCTCTCCCCGCTCCGCGGGGCGAGGGAGAAGAGAGGACGCTGCGAGACCGTCAGCCCGCCTCGGGCGCCCCGATCGCCTTGCGCACCGCCTCGAGCGGGACCTCCGGCTCGAAGGGCTTGCGCAGGATCTCGTTCGCGCCGATGCGGCGGTACATGTCGATCTCGCGGTCGGAGATGCGCGCGCTCATCAGCACCAGGAACGTCTTCTTCCAGTGCGGGTGCGCCTTCACCAGCCGGCACACGTCGGCGCCGTTGATCTTCGGCATGTAGATGTCGAGGAGGACGGCGGCCGGGTCGAGCGCGGCCATCTTGCGGAAGACCTCCTCGCCGTCCATCGCCGCGCCGACCGCGTAGCCGGCGTCCTCGAAGGCGGCGGTGAGCGCGTCCACCAGCGCGCTCGAGTCGTCCACGATGAGGACCGTCTTGCGCTTGCTCATCGGCCGGCCGTTATATCCCAGGACCGCATGGACCGCGAACCAGCCGTGGCGGGCCGCTTCTACCCCGGAGGCCGGGCGGAGCTGGCGCGCGAGGTGGCGGCGCTGCTCGGGGACGCGAGCGAGGCGGCGCCCGCGGTGGCGGTGCTCGCCCCACACGCGGGCTACCTGTACTCCGGAGGCGTCGCGGGGGCGACCTACGCGCGCACCGCCGTACCCGAGCGCGCGGTGGTGCTCTGCCCCAACCACACCGGGCTCGGCGAGCCGGTCGCGCTCTGGCCGGACGGCGGGTGGCGCACGCCGCTCGGCCGCGTGCCGCTCGACCCCGAGCTCACCGCGGCGCTGCGCGGCTGCCCGGGCGTGCGGCCCGACCGCGCCGCCCACCTGGCCGAGCACGCGCTGGAGGTCCAGCTCCCGTTCCTCCAGGCGCGCCGGCCGGAGGTGGCGATCGCCGCGCTGTGCCTCGGCCCGCTCACCGTGGAGGCGTGCCTTGCGCTGGGCGAGGCGCTGGCGGGCGCGCTGCGCGCGCGGCCGGCGCTGCTCGTCGCCTCCTCGGACATGAGCCACTACGTGTCCGCCGAGGAGGCGCGCCGGAAGGACGCCCTCGCGCTCGACCGCTTCCTGGCGCTCGACGCGCGCGGCCTCTTCGAGGTGGTCGAGCGCGAGGAGATCTCGATGTGCGGCTACGTCCCGGCGACGGTGGCGCTGGCCGCGGCGCGCGCCCTCGGCGCCGCGCGCGCCGAGCTCGTCCGGTACGCGGACAGCGGGGACGTGACCGGCGACCGCGCCCACGTGGTCGGCTACGCCGGCGCGGTGGTCCGCTGACGCCTCCGGCCGCGCCGCCACAGCCCCCAGCCCGCCGCCGCCAGCGCCAGCGCGCCCCCGCCGCCCCCGCTGCGGCACCCGCACCCGCCGGCCGACACGGGATAGGCCGTGCAGACCCCGTCCACGTCGTCGGGCTTGAGCACGCGCTTGTCCGTGTCGCCCGGGGCGGCCGAGGGCGCCATGACCGGCTCCTGGGGGCCGGACGGCGAGGGCACCTTGGGGCAGGCGTCGAACGGCGCCGGGTAGCTCGCGACGCACACGTGGTCGAGCCCCACCATGTGCCCGGCCTCGTGGGTGACGGTGTTCCCGACGTCGATCTCCACGCACCCGGCCTGGCCGAAGACCGGATCGGCGCAGACGGGCGCCGGGGGATCGGCGCAGGTGAGGTAGAAGCCGGTGAGGTCCGGGGCGGGCAGGCCGTTCCAGCCGTTCACCTCCATGTCGGCGTCGAGGATCTCGCCCGAGTCCAGGCGGTAGGTCACCGTGGTGAGCGCGAGGATGCCCCCTCCGCCCAGGGCCGCGTCGTGCGACCAGCAGTCGTGCCGCGCGATGCACGCCCCGAGGTCTCCGCCCTGGCAGTCGGGGTCGGAGGTGAGGGTAGCGCAGAGGCCCTGCCGGAAGACGATGAGGTTCACGTTGGTCGCGCCCGGCGAGCCGTCGTACCCGAGCTCGGCGCGCGCCGTGTCGCCCCCGTCCACGAAGCGGAAGCTGGTGCAGGGCGCCGCCTCGCCGGCGCGCGCCGCCGTCGACCAGGCGACGACGCTGCGGCGCGCCAGGTCGGCCGCCGCCGCGGGCGAGTCGCAGCCCGGCATCGAGCGGAACCCGCTCGCGTTCACGTGGTAGATGACGCGCGGGTCCTTCCACCAGAGCGGCTTCCCCTGGTCGGGGTGGCCCGGCACGGTGGTGCTGCGCACGAAGCCGCCGCCGGCGAGGAGGAGGAGGACCGCCGCGGCGCCGAGCCGCGCGCGCCGCCTCACGGCACCGCCCTCACCCGCCGCTCCAGCTCGTCCAGCGCCAGCTCCTCCACGCGCCGCTCGCCCGCGCGGAGCGCGGCGCGCGGGACGAAGCTCAGGCCGGAGAGGTCGGGCCGCGCCGCCGGGCCCTTCACCGCGAACTTGCCCTGGGCGAGGCCGGTGACGCGGTAGGGCCGCGCACCCCCGCCCCACAGGAACAGCACCACCTCCTCGCCCGGCGCCAGCCGCGGCGCGCCGTCCACCCGCTGGCCCAGGCCGTCCACCTCGCCGCCCGGCACCACCACCGCGACTCGACTCGCCGCCGCGCCGCGCCAGGCGCTCGCCACCTCCACCTCCACCTCCGTCTCGATGCGCCGGTGGTCCGCCGACCACCTGGCCGCGGCCGACGCGACGCGCCCGCGCACCACCGCTGACGACGCGCGGGCCAGCTCCTCGATCGAGGCGGGCACCGCCACGGCTGCGGCGCCAGGCCGCGGGGCGGCGCCGAGGGCGGCGAGGAGGGCCAGGAAGGCAGGGGAGCGGCTGCTCACGGCTGCATGCTAGCAACGGGGGACGCCGGCCGCTGCGCCGCGGCCGCCCCCGCGGCTTTTCATGCTAGCTTCCGCGCGCATGAGTACGGACAAGCCCCGGGTGCGCTTCGCACCCTCCCCCACCGGATACCTGCACATCGGCGGCGCCCGCACGGCGCTCTTCAACTGGCTCTGGGCGCGCCGCACCGGCGGCACCTTCGTCCTCCGCATCGAGGACACCGACCGCGAGCGCTCGACCCAGCAGGCGGTCGACGCCATCCTCGACGGGCTGCGCTGGCTGGGCCTCGACTGGGACGAGGGCCCCGAGGTGGGCGGTCCGTACGCCCCCTACTCGCAGACCGAGCGGCTCGCGGTCTACCAGCGCTACGCCGAGAAGCTCATCGCCGAGAGGAAGGCCTTTGCGTGCTACTGCACGCGCGAGGAGCTCGACGCCGGCCGCAAGCGCGCCGAGGCCGAGAAGCGCCAGTTCAAGTACCCCGGCACCTGCCGCGAGAAGCCGTACGACCCCTCGCGGCCGCACGTCATCCGGTTCCGGATGCCGGAGACCGGCGCGACCACCTACCACGACCTGGTGAAGGGCCCCATCACCACCCCGCACGACACCCTGCAGGACGAGGTCATCCTCCGCGGCGACGGCGTGCCCCTCTACAACTTCGGCGCGCTCGTCGACGACATCGAGATGAAGATCTCGCTCGTCGCGCGCGGCGACGACCACGTCAACAACACCGCCCGCCAGATCCTCATGTACGAGGCGCTGGGGGTCCCGGTGCCGGTCTTCGCGCACCTGCCGATGATCCTGGGGGCGGACAAGACCCGGCTCTCGAAGCGCCACGGCGCCACCAGCGTCACCGCCTACCGCGACATGGGCTACCTCCCGCACGCGGTGGTGAACTACCTGGCCCGCCTCGGCTGGTCGCACGGCGACCAGGAGATCTTCACGCTGGACGAGCTGGTCCAGCACTTCGACTTCAAGGACGTGGGCGCGACCGCCGGCGTGTTCAACCCCGAGAAGATGACCTGGGTGAACCACGAGTGGATGCGCAAGCTCCCCCGCGACGAGGTGGCGCGGCGGGCGGTCCCCTACTTCCGCGCCGCCGGGCTCCCGGCGGAGGACGGCGAGAAGCTGCGCCACGTGGCCGACGTCGCGCGCGAGCGCGCCAAGACCTTCGGCGAGATGGTGCAGCAGTTCCGCTACTTCTATGCGCCCATCCAGCTCGACCCGAAGGCGAAGGACAAGTTCCTGACCCCCGACGCCCGGCCCACCCTGCAGGCCATCCGCGACGGCGTGGCGGGGCTCCCGGCGCTCGAGACCGCGGCGCTGGAGAAGCTCTTCCAGGACACCGCCGCCGCGCGCGGGCTTTCGGTCGGCAAGGTGGCGCAGCCGGTCCGGGTGGCCCTGACCGGCGGCACCGCCTCGCCCGGCATCTACGACGTGGTGCAGATCCTGGGGCGCGACGAGACCCTGGCGCGGCTCGACGCGGCGGCGAAGGTGATCGGGTGAGCGGCCCCTCGCCTCGCCCCCGCGCGCGCCGGGCGCCCGACCCCCGCGGCGCCGGCCCGGCGCGCGCCGTTGACGCCGGGCCGAACGCCCGGTAAGCAGAGGCTTGACGTGCGGGTACCCTCTCGCTATAAGGCCGCGCTTGCTGCGGTTTGCCTGACGGCGGCCGCGGCGGCTCGTGCGGAGCGGGTGGCGGGTGCCGCCCTCCCCGACGAGGCCCGGCCGGTGGAAGCCAACCGGTACCGGGTCGAGAAGAGCTACGAGGAGACGCTCAAGTTCTACAAGGCGGTCTATCCTCCCGGGCGTTATCCCCGGAAGGCGATCGTCAACCAGCCGGGCGTGAAGGCGGTCCACATCGTGAACCCGGAGTCGAAGCCGGGCGGCTGGGAAGGTCTCAACGTCTACGAGCTGAACGGCGAGACGCGGGTGTTCGTGCTGGTCTCGCCGAAGGAGAAGAAGAGCCGGCGCTGAGCCGGTGGATCCTTGGGGGATCGTCTAACGGCAGGACGCCAGTCTCTGGATCTGGCTATCAAGGTTCGAGTCCTTGTCCCCCAGCCAATTTCGTAGCGCGGCCGTTGACTCCAGCACCGGCCGCCGGTAGATCAGCAGCAGTTTCGTGGCCCCTTAGTCTAGTGGTTAGGACGTCGGCCTCTCACGTCGAAGACATGGGTTCAAGTCCCGTAGGGGTCACCATCTCCGCCCCGCCACTTCGTCCGAGTGGCGGGGTTTTTCTTTGCCCGCGCCGCCGGCGCTAGGCGCGCGCGGCGGGCCGGGCGGCCGGCCGCGGCGCGAACGAGGCGGCGGGCTCCTCGCCGGCCGCGAGCCGGAACGTGGCCACCAGGCCCGACAGCTCCTGCGCCTGCGCGGCGAGCTCGGACGACGCCGAGGAGGACTCCTCCGAGCTGGCGGCGTTCTGCTGGGTGACCTTGTTCATCTGCTCCATGGCCGCGGTCACCTGCCCGACGGCCCGCGCGTGCTCGCCGGAGGCCTCCGACAGCTCGGCCACGATCCCCGCCACCTTGGTCACCTCCGCGGTGATGCGGCCCAGGTTCTCGGCCACCTCCCGCGCCGTGCGGTCGCCCTCCGCGGCGTGGCCCACCGACTCCTGGATGAGCGCCTCGGTCTTGCTGGCCGCCTCCTTCGAGCGCAGCGCGAGCGACCGGACCTCCTCCGCCACCACCGCGAAGCCCCGCCCCGCCTCGCCCGCCCGCGCCGCCTCGACGGCCGCGTTGAGCGCGAGGAGGTTGGTCTGGAAGGCGATCTCGTTGATGTCCTTGATGATCTGCGAGGTGCTCTCGGCGGAGGCGCGGATCTTCCCCATGGCGTCGCCCATCCGCTGCATCGACTGCTGCCCGCCCTCGGACAGCCCCTTCGCCGACTGGGCCAGCCCCTGAGCCGCCGCGGCGCCGTCGCCCGCGGTCCGGATCATGGCCGTCATCGACTCGAGCTGGCTCGACGTCTCCTCGATCGAGCTCGCCTGCTCCGAGGCGCCGCTCGCCACCGCCTGGCTGGCGGAGGCGATCTGCTCGGTGGCCGAGGAGAGGTCCTGGGCCGAGCGCGCCACCTGGGCCAGCGCAGCCTCGAGGGCCGCCGCGCTGGCGTTGATGGCCTCCTGGATGGCCGCGTGCTCGCCGGCGTACTTGCCGGTCACGCGCGCGGTGAGGTCGCGCTCGGCGAGCCGCGCCAGCACGCGCGAGGCCTCCTGGATGGGCGCCAGCACCGCCTCCAGCGTGGCGTTCACCCCGGCCACCACGCGCCGGTAGTCGCCCTCGTGGCGCCCCGGGTCCGCCCGCGTCGCGAGCCGCCCCTCCAGCGAGGCGTTCGTGAGCGCCTCCATGTCCGCCACCAGCCGCTGCACCGCGGTGACGCAGCGGTTGATCGCGTCCCGGGTGACGACGTACTCGCCGCGGACCTCGGCGGTGAGCAGCTCCGGCAGCTCGCCGTGCGAGAGCTTGTCCATGTAGTCGCTGATGATCCGGAAGCGCCGGGTGAAGGTCTGCGCCACGGCGTTCACGCCGCGCACGATCGGCCGGAACTCCGGCGTGACCTTCGCCTCGTCGCCGCGGACGTCGAGCGCCCCGGCCTCCACCGCGTCGCGGACGGTCTGCGCCTCGGCGTCGAGCGCGGCGACGGTGTGGCCGAGGCTCCGGGCGAGCAGCCAGCCGAGGAGCGCCATGAGCCCGGCGGTGGCGAGGAACCCCGCCAGCAGCATGACCCCGGCCGCGGCGCTGGCGGCCCCCCCCGCCGAGCGATCCTCCGACGCGTGCCGGCGGGTGATGTGGACGATCTCCCGCAGCGGCGCCTCGGCCGACACGAGCGCCTCGGTCGCGAGCTGGAACTCCCGGGAGGCCTGGAGCTCCGCGTCGCGCGCCTCGTCGTACCGGTCGTCGCGGGCGAGGCGGTCGCGCGCCTCCAGGCGCTCGCTCAGCTTGTCGGTGTGGGCGCGCCACCCGGCGTAGAGCGGCTTCCAGGCGCCCTGCAGCTGCAGCACCTCCTGGCTGTGCGGGATCTCGAGCCAGCGGGCCATCGCCTCGTCGATGGCGCGGAACGACTCCTGGGCCAGCTGGCGGCACGCCAGCCGGGTCTCCTGGGAGGTCCCGGTCACGAGCTGGCAGCCCAGGCCGCGCATGGCGCGGTCGTGCGCGTCGGCGCACTCGCCCAGCGCCACCAGGCTCGGGACGGTCACCCCGGCGCTGCGATCGAGCTTCTGGCTCACCCGGCTCATGGCGGTGTAGGCCACCCCGCCGGCGAGCGCGGTGAGCGCGAGCGCGGCGCCGAAGCTGGCCAGCACCTTGTGGGCGATCTTCAGGGACGAGAGCATGGGCGGAGGGTCCTCGCGGCAAGTGGCAGCTCGCCACACCCCCTGCGCCAGCCGTGCCAGCGCCTCCGGCGCGTAATTCGGCCATTCAGGGGAGCCCTCCGCCCGGCGGCTCGCGAGTCTCCCCCGCGCCGGGTCAGGCGCAGGGGGTCGCTCTCGACCCGCAGGGACGGCCCGCGCGCTACCCGAGCTGCTCCTGCAGCACCGACCGCACCAGCGCGGGGTCGGCCGAGCCCTGCGTCTCGCGCATCGCGGCGCCGAGCAGGAAGCCGAAGAGCTTCTTCTCGCCGGCCCGGTACCGCTCCACCTCGGCCGCGCGCGCCGCCAGCGCGCGCTCGACCGCCGCCGCGACCGCGCCGCGGTCGTCGATGCGCTCGAGGCCCAGCTCCGTCATGCGCGCCGCCGGCTCACCGCCGCGCGCGACCAGGTCGGCGAGCAGCGCCTTGGCGGCGGCGGCGGGCAGGCGCCCCGCGTCGACGAGCGCGACGAACCGGCCGAAGGCGGCCCCGTCGAGCGGGAGCGCCGCGAGCTCGCGGCCCTGCGCCAGCCCGAGCAGGTCGTTCGTGAGCCAGCGCGCCACGCTCGCGGCGCGCGGGTGGGCGGCGAGCGCCGCGTCGAAGTAGCCGGCGGTGGCCAGGTCGGCGGTGAGGACGTCGGCGTCCTCCTCGGAGAGGCCCAGGCCGCGGTAGCGCGCGAACCGGTCGGCCAGCTCCGGCGTGGCGGCGCGCTGCTCCGCGCGGGCGTCCGCCCGCGAGCGCCGCGCCGGGCCCGCCTCGCCGCCGCCGGCCGGCGCCTCGCGCCGCGGCTTCGGGGGCGGCGGCTCGGCCGGCTTGGCGGCCCGCGCCGCCCACGTGTCCTTGAGCGTGAGGGTGCGGTTGAAGGCGGGCGCCCCGGGGCGGGAGTCGACCGGGTCGGCGAAGAAGTACCCCTGCCGCAGGAACTGCCAGCGGGTCCCCGGCGCCGCCTCGCCCAGGGCGGGCTCGACGCGGGCGCCGGCCGCCACCGTCAGCGAGTCCGGGTTGAGCGCGGCGAGGAAGTCCGGCTCGGCGTCCGGCTGCGCGACGGCGAAGAGCCGGTCGTAGAGCCGGACCGGGGCCGGGAGCGAGCGCGTGGCGTGGACCCAGTGCACCGCGCCGAGGCCGCGGCGAGGGGCGCCTTCGCCGAACGAGGCGGGGTCGTGGCTGACGCGGAGCGCCTTCACCTCGCCCGCCGGGCCGCGCACCACCTCGTCGCACCGCACCACGTAGCCGCCGGCGAGCCGCACCTCGCGGCCGGGCGCGAGCCGCTTCCAGCCGGCCGGCGGGTCCTCGGCGAAGTCCTCGCGCTCGATGAGCAGCTCGCGGCCGAACGGCACCTGCCGCGTCCCGCGCTCCGGCTCGCCCGGCCACCAGGGGAGCGTGAGCTCCTCGATCCGCCCGGCGGGCCAGGTGGTCACCTCCACCGGCAGCGGCGAGAGCACCGCCATGGCGCGCGGCGCCCGGCGCTCGAGGTCGGCGCGGAGGGCGAACTCGAGCTTGCCGATGTCCACCACGCTGTTGTTCTTCGCCACCCCGATGAGCTCCGCGAAGTCGCGCAGCGCCTCGGGGGTGACGCCGCGGCGGCGCAGCCCGGCCAGGGTGGGCATGCGCGGGTCGTCCCAGCCCGAGACGCGCTTCTCGTTCACGAGCTGGAGCAGCTTGCGCTTCGAGAGCACCGTGTAGCCGAGCGCCAGGCGCGCGAACTCGTACTGGCGCGGCCGCGGCTCCCACGGGCCGAGGTGGTCCAGCACCCAGTCGTACAGCTCGCGGTTCGACTCGAACTCGAGCGTGCAGATGGAGTGCGTGACGCCCTCGAAGGCGTCCTCCAGCGGATGGGCGAAGTCGTACATCGGGTAGATGCACCAGCGGTCGCCCGTCCGGTGGTGGTGCGCGTGGCGGATCCGGTACAGGAGCGGATCGCGCATGAGCACGTTGGGGTGCGCCATGTCGATCCGCGCCCGCAGCACCGCGGCACCGTCGGGCAGCTCCCCCGCCCGCATCCGGCGGAGGAGGTCCAGGCTCTCCTCGGCCGGGCGCTCGCGGAACGGGCTCGCCACGCCTGGCCGGTCGAAGGCGCCGCGCTGCTCGCGGATGGCCTCCTGCGGCTGCGTGTCGACGTAGGCGTGCCCCTCGCGGACGAGCCGCTCGGCGCAGGCGTACATCCGCTCGAAGAAGTCCGAGGCGTAGGTGAGCCGGGACCACTCGCACCCGAGCCAGCGCACGTCGGCCTCGATGGCCTCGACGTAGCTCGTGTCCTCGGTGGTGGGGTTCGTGTCGTCGAAGCGCAGGTGCGTCTGGCCGCCGAACCGCGCCGCCAGGCCGAAGTTGAGCAGGATCGACTTGGCGTGGCCGATGTGGAGGAAGCCGTTCGGCTCCGGCGGGAAGCGCGTCACGACGCGCCCGCCGTTCTTCCCCTCGGCGAGGTCGGCCTCGACGCGGTCGGTCAGGAAGTTGCTGGAGGAGCTGGGCTCACGGCGGGGGGCGTTCCCCGGCCCCACGGAGGCTTCGGCCATGCATCGCGTGTACCCCAGGCGGGCGGGGGCCGCAACACGGCGGCGCTCGGTCGAGCCGATCGCGCCGGCGCCGCCCCGCCCCCTCAGCGCCACACGTCGACGAGCTTCCCCTTGTGCCCCGGCTCGCGCAGGAGGAGCCCTTCGCTCTTCCACGCCCGCCCCGCGGCCGGCCCCACCCACCAGCCCTTCGGATCCGAGCGCCGGAAGGTCTTGCGGAACCAGCCGTGCACGTCCTCGAAGATGCTGCGCAGCGCGCGGTGCTTCCCCTGGTTCGTGCTCGAGTCGTCGGTGACGTCGAGCTCGGCCCACAGCCGCCCGCCCACCAGCTCGCCCTCCTCGTTCAGGAGCGAGCGCTCGTAGTGGAAGACGGGCGAGGGGATCTCCTCGATGACGAGCATGCCGCGGTCCGGGCCGCGCTTCACCGGGTGGGCGATGACGGGGCCGAGGCGCTCGGCCGCGAGGTAGTAGGCGGGGGCGTCGAGCGCCGGGACGAGCTGCTCGTCCGCGCGCGGCGGCGTCAGGCCGGGCGGCACGAGCTCCGGGTAGACCGTCAGGCCGTGGCGCGCCAGGAAGCGGAACAGCGCCAGCTCGTCGGCCGGCAGCATGAAGTAGCGGAGCGTCGCGGGCACGGGTCCTCGCTCACCGCCCGCCGGCGGCGGGGGTGGGTGGGGCCGCGCCAGCGGGCGCGGCCGGGGGAGCGCCGGGCGGCGGCGGGCGGAGCGGCGGCTCCTCCTCGCGCACGCCCGGGAGCGGGCCGATGATGACGGTGGGCGCCAGGGCGGGGGGCCTGGGCCGCGGGACCACCGAGACCGTCCCGAGGTCCACCGTGGCGCCGGCCGCCACCGCCACACGCAGCTCGACCGGCGTGGCGTCGAGGCCCGGCGCGGGGGCCCGCCGGAACGCCAGGTGCCAGCTCCCGGCGGGCAGCCGCACCTCGAAGGCGCCGTCGGCCGCGATGGGCACCGCCAGGTGGAGCCGCGCCACGATCGCCGTGGCGCCGGCGATCCCGCGCCCCGGGTCGACCACCCGGCCGCGCACCAGCCCCTCGCCCGCCACCGCGTCGCGCGGCGGCGGCCGGAGCGGCCAGCGCACGAACCGCACCTCGGCCACGTCGGACTGCATCTGGACGACCGCGCCGTCGGGCGCGAGCGCGAACTCCCGGAACTCGTACCGCCGCGCGCCGGGCGGCACCGAGTTGACCGCCGAGAGGTGGCCGTGCTGGTCGAGCGCCAGCAGGAGCACCTCGGCCTGCGGGGTGCCGTCGTCGCCCCCCTCGGCGCGGTCCACCGCCAGCACGATCTCGCCGCGCCGGTCGACGCCGACGAGGCGCACCCCGGTGATGGGGACGCGCGAGTGGAGCTGGACCGTGCGGCGGACGCGGCCGTCGCGCGCCGAGAGCTTCACCGCCGCGCGCCAGCGGTCGAGCCGCACCGCCTGCGCGTACAGGTCGCCGGCCGGGATGCCCGGCAAGAGCCCCTCCGCGCGCAGCCCGCCCCACCCCAGCTCGGCCTTCACCGCCTGGCCGTTCTGCATGAGGAAGATGGGGCGCGAACGGCCGGCGCAGAGCTGGGCGACGCCGCGCAGCGAGGGCGGGAGCGCGCCGCCGACCAGGGTGCGCCCGCTCGCGTCGTGCTCGGTGAGCGTCGCCTGCTCGTTCTCGGTGTAGATGAAGACGTGGCCGTCGTCGGCCACGACCAGGTCCGCCTCCGTGAGCGGCTCGTCGCCGGCGTGGCGGCGCAGCGGGAAGCTGCCGGCGAACCGCCCGTGGGCGTCGAAGCGCTGCACGCGGCCGTTGAGCGTGTCGAGCACCCACAGGCCGCCCTGCGGCCCCACGGCGAAGCTGGGCGGCCCGAGCGCGTCCTCGTCGTCGCGGCTGGGGTTGCCCGAGAGGCCGAACTGCCCGGCCGCCCCGCCCGCGGCCCCCCTCACCCAGATCTGCTCCCCGGCGGCGCTCGCCGGCGCGACGGCCGTGCCGGGCAGATCGAGCGCCGGGGTGTCGGGCGCGGTGGCGACGAGCGCGTCGGGCGCGGGGGGCGGTGCCGGCGCGTTGGCGCAGCCGGGCGGCCGCTCCTCGGGCCAGACCTCCACCGTGCCGAGGTCGTGCGTCTGCCCGGCGGCCACCTGCACCTCGTCCACCCGCTGGTCCGGGACGAGCCCCGGCCCGGCGATGACGAGCGAGTAGCTGCCCGGCGGCAGCGCCAGCGCGAAGTGCCCCTCGGCGTCCGCCTGCGCGCCGGCGTCGCGGCCGATCACCGTCACCGAGGCGTGCGGCGGCGCGGAGGAGCACCCCTTGTGGCGCAGCGTGCCGACCACCGTGCCGGACGGCCGCGCCGCGGCGTGGGCCGGCGCGGGGGCGGCGAGCAGGGCGACGAGGAGGAGGCCGGCGGGCACGGCGCGCATCCTACCGCGGAGCGGGGGGCGGGGGCGCGTCAGGCGCGCCCGGGCCGCGTCAGCTTCGCGGGATCCAGGATCCGGCGCGCCTCGGCGGCGCCGAGGCCGCTCCCCTCCTCCGCCAGGTCCACGATGGAGCGGCCGGTCCGGACCGACGCCTTCACGATCTCGGCCGCCGCGGCGTAGCCGATGCGGGGCGCGAGCGCGGTGGCGAGGCTCACCGTGCGCTCGGCGTAGTGGCGGCAGCGCGCCTCGTCCGCCTCGAGCCCCTGCGCGCAGCGCTCGTCGAAGGCGCGCACGGCGGCGGCCGTGATGCCGAGCGCGTGGCACAGGTCGAAGGCGACGAGCGGCATCATGACGTTGAGCTCGAGCTGGCCGCCGCTCGCCGCCGCGGCCACCGCCGCGTCGAGGCCGATGACCTGGTAGCTCACCATGGCCAGCATCTCGGCCATGGAGGGGTTCACCTTCCCGGGCATGATCGAGGAGCCGGGCTGGACGGGCGGGAGCCGGAGCTCGCCGAGCCCGGTGTTGGGGCCCGAGCCGAGGAGCCGCACGTCGCCCCCGAGGCGGAGGAGCTCCACCGCCGACCCCCGCAGCGCGCCCGAGATCGCGACGAAGGGCGCCAGGGACTGCATGGCGTAGAACGGGTTCGGCGCCAGCACCAGCGGCGCGCCGGTGAGCTTCGAGAGCTCCTCGACCATGAGGGCCGGGTAGCGCGGGTCGGCGTTGAGCCCGGTCCCGACCGCGGTGCCGCCGATGCCGAGCGCGCCCGCCTCCGGCAGCGCGTTGAGCAGCCGCGCCGCCGCGGCGCGCAGCGCAGCCGCCCACCCCGACACCTCCTGGCCGAGCCGGATGGGCGTCGCGTCGTTGAGGTGCGTGCGGCCGGACTTCACGATGCCGTCCCAGTCCTCCGCCTTCTGCTGGAACGTGTCCGCCAGGCCCTGGAGCGCCTCCACCACCGGCGGCGCGAGCTCGAGCGCCGCCAGCCGCATGGCGGTGGGCACGACGTCGTTGGTGGACTGCCCCAGGTTGACGTCGTCGTTGGGGTGGACGAGCTTCGCGTCGCCGCGCCGGCCGCCCAGCAGCTCGCAGGCGCGGTTCGCCAGCACCTCGTTCACGTTCATGTGGTGGGAGGTCCCGGCCCCGGCCTGGTAGACGTCCACCACGAACTGGTCGCGCCACCGGCCGGCCAGGACCTCCTCGGCCGCCGCGGCGATGGCCTTGGCCTTGCGGGCGGGGAGCAGCCTCAGCCGCCCGTTCACCCGCGCCGCGGCGAGCTTCACCCGCACCGTCGCGTCCACGAAGGCGGGGTGCGGGCGGAGGCCGGAGATGGGGAAGTTCTCCAGGGCGCGCGCCGTCTGCGCGCCGTAGAGCGCGTCCGCCGGCACGGCCAGCTCGCCCATCGTGTCGCGCTCGAGGCGGGTCCTCGCCGCCCGCGCCTTCCGCTTCACGGCACCACCAGCCGCACGGGGCTCTCGATGACCGCCTTGAAGGTCTGCAGGAACCGGGCGCCGGCGGCGCCGTCGATGACGCGGTGGTCCCCGGAGAGGCCGAAGCGGCAGCGCTCCATGGCCACCAGCGCCCCGGTCGCCTCGTCCACCCACGGCACCTTCTGCGAGGCCCCCACCGAGAGGATGGCCGCCTCGGGCGGGTTGATGATGGCGTAGAAGGCGTCGATCCCGAACATGCCCAGGTTGGAGACGGTGAAGGTGCCGCCCTGGTACTCGTCCGGCTTGAGCCGACGGTCGCGCGCCCGCTTGGCGAGCTCCCGCGAGGCGCGCGCCACCTCGAACACCGACAGCCGGTCGGCGTCGCGCAGCACCGGGGTGATGAGCCCCTCCTCGACCGCCACCGCCATGCCCACGTGCACGCCGGCGTGGCGGACGATGCTCTCGCCGGCCCAGGCGGCGTTCACCTCGGGGTGGCGGGTGAGCGCGTCGGCGGCCGCCTTGAGGACGAGGTCGTTGAGCGAGATCTCCCCCTGCCCGAGCTCGTTGAGCTGCTCCCGGAGCGCCACCGCGCGCCGCATGTCGGCCGAGATCTCGAGGTAGAAGTGCGGCGAGCCGGGCTTCGCGACGGCGAGGTTCCTGGCGATGGCCTTGCGCATGGGCGAGAGCGGCAGGCTCTCGTCGCGCAGGGTCCGCTTCGGCGGCAGCTCGCGCTTGCGCTTCGCGGGCGCGGCGGCCGGGGCGCGCGCCTGGGGCCCGCGCTCCACGTCGGCGAGCACCACCCGCCCCCCGGGCCCCGACCCGCCGAGCGCGGCCAGGTCGATCCCGCGCTCGCGCGCGAGCTTCCGCGCGGCGGGCGAGGCGATGACGCGCCCGTCGCGCCCGGTCCCCTGGCCCGCGCCCGCGGGTGGAGGGCCTGAGACGGGGGCGGCAGTCGGGCTCGCGGTCCTGGTCGCGGTCGCGGTCCTGCTCGCGGTCGTGCTCGAGGCCGCGGCCCTGGTCCGCGCGACGGCCGCCGCTTCGGGCTCGTCCGCGCGAGGCCGCGCCGGCTGCGACGACTCCTTCGACGTCTCGCCCCCCGCGATGGTCTCCTTCGCGGCGTCGGGCGCGCCCTTCGGCTGCGCGGCCGGGATCTGCTCGCCGCGCGCGCCCACCCAGGCGATGGGCGTCCCGACCGGCGCCGTCTCGCCCTTCTGCACCACGATGCCGAGGAGCACGCCCGACTCGAACGCCTCCACGTCGAGGGTGGCCTTCTCGGTCTCCACCTGGGCGATGACGTCGCCCGCCTTGACCTCCTCGCCCTCCTGCTTGAGCCAGTCGGCGAGCTTGCCCTCGGTCATCTCGTCCGAGAGCTTCGGCATGTTGATGGGCTTGGGCATGGTCAGGTCCTGTAGAGCACGTTCTTGCAGGCCTCGACGACGCGCTCGGGCGTCGGCAGGACCTCGTGCTCGAGCGGCTTGGCGTAGGGCATGGGCACGTCGCGCCCGGTGACGCGCAGCACGGGCGCGTCGAGGTCGTCGAAGGCGTGGCGCTGGACGGCGTCGGCGAGCTGCGCGCCGGAGCCCATCCACGGCCACCCCTCCTCGACGATGACGCAGCGGTGGGTGCGGGCGACCGAGCCGAGCACCGCGGGGAGGTCGAAGGGCCGCAGCGTGCGCGGGTCGATGACGCAGGCGTGGATCCCCTCCTGCTCCAGGAGCTCCGCCGCCTTCAGCGCCACGAAGCGCATCTTCTGCCAGGCGACGATCGTCACGTCCCCGCCGTCCCTCACGATCTCGGCCTGCCCGAAGGGGATGAGGAGCTCGCCCTCCTCCACCTCGCCCTTCGAGCCGTAGAGGACCTCGGACTCCATGAAGACCACCGGATCCTCGTCGCGGATGGCGGTCTTGAGCAGGCCCTTCGCGTCGCGCGGGGTGGCCGGCACCGCCACCTTGAGCCCGGGGATGTAGGCGTAGATGTTCTCGAACACCTGCGAGTGCTGGCTCGCGAGCTGGTGGGCCGCGCCCTGCGCGCCGCGGAAGACGACCGGGCAGGTGAGCTGCCCGCCCGACATCGAGCGCATCTTGGCCGCGTTGTTCACGATCTGGTCGTAGGCCAGCAGCGCGAAGTTCCAGGTCATGAACTCGATGATGGGGCGCAGCCCGGCGATGGCGGCGCCGACGCCCAGGCCGGCGAAGCCGAGCTCCGAGATCGGGCTGTCCACCACGCGCCAGGGGCCGAACTCCTTGAGGAGCCCCTGCGACACCTTGTAGGCGCCGTTGTACTGGCCGACCTCCTCGCCGAGGAGGAAGACGCGGTCGTCGCGCGCCATCTCCTCGCGCATCGCCTGGTTGAGCGCTTCACGGTACGACAGGACGGGCATGCGCCGGTTCTTGCGCGCCTCCGCCGCCGCCGCAAGGAAAAGCGAGGGGGCGGGCCCCGCGGGCTCGCCCCCTCCCGTCACTCGCCGTCAGCCCGGCCTAGTGGCCGTGGAACAGGGCCGGATCGGCGATCGAGCCCTTGCCGTGGCAGACCGTGCAGGCCTCGGCGCCGGTGCCGCCCAGCGTGCCCGCCTGGTCGATCGCCCCCTGGGTCAGTCCGGTGCCGCTGATGGTGGTGGTCCCGACCGTGGCCACGCCCACGCCGCCGTTCTGGGCCATGTGCGCGGTCGGCTGCGCCGACTGGTGGCACGAGGAGCAGATGCCCGCGCCGTGCGTCGTCCGCAGGAACGTCGTCTGATCCGTGACGGTGGCGCCGCCCGTCGTGATGGTGATGCCGTTCACGATGCCGGTGTCGGCGCTCGGGAGCGGGTTCGTGTCGGCGTGGCACGCGTCGCAGTGGCCGACCGAGTTGCCCTCCGGGAACTGCACGTCGCGGAAGTCGTTCACGCTCTTCCCGAACCCGTAAACCACGATGCCCTGCGTGAACGGATCATGCTTCCCGGCGTGGATCCCGTGGATCATCGCCCCGAACTGGATGCTCTGCTCGATCTTCCCGTCCACGCCGGCCGTGGTCCCGGGGCGCTGGCTGATGTCGGTCGCCTGAGCGTTGTGGCAGATGACGCAGCCCTCGATCTTGTCGGTGCGGTTGTTGCCGTGCAGGGAGAGCAGGCCGTGGCACTTGTCGCACTTCTGGATGTCGACCACCACGCGCCGCGGGGTGGCGGTCGCGTCCGTGATCGGGAAGTACTGGATGGCGTTCGTCACGGAGAACCGCGTGCCGGTGGAGGTGCCCGGGTGTCCCTCGATGAGCACGACGCCGGAGCCCTTCGCGTCGGAGGGGACCGGCTTGCTCGAGGTGACCACGTAGGTGCCATCGGTGTTCTTCGTGACCGTGCCGGCCTTCACGCCCGCCAGCACGTCGACCGAGACCGGCTGCGCGGCGCCGTTCCCATTCCCCGAGTTGTCCCAGTCCTCCCCGGCCTTGACGGACCAGCCGATCGTGACGGCGAGCCGGCTCGCGCCGTTGGTGGTGTTGGTCCAGAGCGGGTCGGCGGCGAGATCTTGCGGCGCGTCGCTCGCAGTGGGGTTGGTGATGGCGATCGTGACCACCGGCGTCTGCGTCGGCGCGGTGTTGGTCACGCTCTTGATGGCGTAGCGCGACTTCTGCTGGTCGGGCGTCGGGATGCCGATCCGGTGCACGACGGTCGTGTCGACCTGCTTGCCGGCGCCGTGGCACTGGGTGCACTGACCGTCCTGCACCGCGCCGGCCGGGTGCGCGATGTACCCGGCCTTCGGCGGCGCCGCGGTGGGGCTCGGCGCGGCGGCCGTGAAGTCGACGCGGTCGTGGCAGGCGCCGCAGCTCTCGATGCTCGCCTGCGTCTTCCAGTAGTCGTTGCCGGTGCCGGTGGTCGCGCCGTGGCAGACCGTGCAGTTGCCGGTGTCCTGCGGGAAGCCGACGAAGGTGTAGTCGGTGCCGTTGATGACGATCTTGCCCGGGTACTGACCGGCCGTGGCGCCCGTGATCTTCGTCCCGTTCACGTTGTTGCCCGTCACGCTGGGCAGGTTCCCGCCCTGGTGGATCTTGTGGACCATCACCGCGAAGGCGAGCGAGGTGGAGTTCACGCTGGTCGGGTCGGGGTCGGGCGTGCCGGGGTTGTGGCAGGTGACGCAGTACTCGGTGCTGAGCCGCTTCGCGCCGTGGTGGGCGAGATCGCGGTGGCACTGGTTGCAGGAGGCGGTCGCGACGACGACGCGCGCGTTGTCGGCCTGCGCCTGCCCTCCCCCCGCCGCCACGTCGACGAACCCGTCGAAGGCCGGGTGGGTGTCGTCGACCGAGGCGCCGTTGTTCTGCATGCCGACGCGGGTGACGGCCGCCGGGTCGTAGGTCTCCGTCACGGCCGCGGTGGTGGACGGCGCCACTGGCGCGCTCAGGTCGCTCTTGAAGGTGTAGGTGCAGGTGCCGTCGCCGTTGTCCTTGAGCGTGCCGGCGACGCTGCCGCGGGCGCCCTCGGTGGCGGCGACCTTCACAGTCCCGATGAGCCGGTTGATGTAGCTCTGCCAGATCTTCGTCCCCGGGTTCTCCGGATCGTCGATGAGCTTCGCGACCGTGAAGTTGGGCGAGAAGGCGGCGTAGCTGCTCGAGCCACCGCCGGCGCAGGTGCCGGCGTCTTGCGTGAGCGCGGCGTCCTTGAAGAGCCGGTAGGTGACGGTCGGGGTCCCACCCTTGGCGCCTCCGTTGGGGATGCTGGCGGCGGTGAACTTCGCGTACAGTCGCGCCGCCGAGGTGCCGGTGGCGCTCGTGCCGCCGTCCGTCCCACCCGTCGTCCCGCCGGGCTGTCCAGGGGGTCCCGCCGGACCCCGGTCGCCCTTGCAAGCTGCCAGACCGATCGCCGCCGCGCATGCGGCCACGAGCGCCACGCTTCCGAGAGAAGGCTTCGTCATCCTTAGCCATCCTGGGCCCGGAACCAGCCCGTCCAAGGTGAATGCGGCACGCGACTCCGACTGCGGATCGCGTGGAAGGATGACACGATGACGGTGGGTGTCTAGGCACCCCCTTTGCGGCGTAGCAACCCGAACGGGTGCCCGTGCGCGCCTTTCGCCGCGTTTGCAGCGGGGCGACGGGGCGCCGCGGGCGGTGTCCCGAAAGGGGAAACGAGCGCTCGACCGGGTCGGCGGCGGTCAGATCTCGCGGTGCAGCGCCGGATCTTCGGCGGACGCGTAGACGTCCCGCCAGATCGACGCGACGTCGGGCTGCGGCCCCTCCTCGGCCGCGCGCAGCGCCGCCTCGACCACCTTCCCGACCTCGGCGTCGAGCTGCTCCAGCTCGGGCTGCGGCAGCTCGACGCTCCGCTCGCGCGCGCGGGCGAGCAGTACGTTCAGGGGATCGCGCTTCTTCTCCTGCTCGACCTCGTCGCGCGTGCGGTAGGTCGCCGGATCGGCCATCGAGTGCCCGCGGTAACGGTAGGTGCGCGCCTCGAGCAGCACCGGCTTCCCGCCCTCCGGGCGCACCTCGGCGGCGGCGCGCGCGACCGCGTCGCGGACCGCGAGCACGTCCATGCCGTCCACCAGCTCTCCCCGGAGATCGTGCGCGCAGGCGCGCCGCCACACCTCGGTGACGGCCGAGCTGCGCTCGATGGAGGTGCCCATCCCGTAGCGGTTGTTCTCGCAGATGAAGATGACCGGCAGCTTCCAGATGGCCGCCATGTTGAGCGACTCCCAGAAGGCGCCGTTGTTCACGGCCGCCTCGCCGAAGAGGCACACCACCACGCCGTCCTTCTTCTGGTACCGCAGCGCGAAGCCGACGCCGACCGCGAGCGGGATCTGCCCGCCGACGATCCCGTAGCCGCCGAGGTTGTGGCGGGGGGCGTCGAACATGTGCATCGACCCACCCTTGCCGCGCGCGATCCCGTTGGCCTTGCCGTACAGCTCGGCCATCACCTTCTCCGGCTCCGTCCCCCACGCCAGCGCGTGCCCGTGGTCGCGGTAGCCGTTCACGAGGTAGTCGCGCGCGGGATCGAGCGCCGTCTGCACCCCGATCCCCACCGCCTCCTGCCCGATGTAGAGGTGGCAGAAGCCGCCGATCTTGCCCTCGGTGTAGACGCGCCCCGCCGCCTCCTCGAAGCGCCGCAGGAGCAGCATGCGCCGGTAGAGGTCGAGGAGCGCCTGCTTCGCCGCGGGCGCGGTCTCCGCCCGAGGGGCGGCCGCCTCGCGGGCGGCGGTGTTCGCTTCGGCCATGCCGCGTTCTTTAGGGGGCGGAGGCGCGCGAAGTCAACGCGATCCGCTTCACGGCGAGCGAAGCCCGGCGCCCAGGCGCGCCTGGAGCCGGCGCAGGGCGAGCTCGGTCTTCGCGTCCTCGAGCTCCCCCCGCTCGCAGGCCTCGATCGCCGCCGCCAGCGGCCGCCAGCGCAGCTCGGCGCCCTCCTCGAGGGGGGAGCCGTCCCCCGTCTCGGGCGCGGGCCAGACCGCCGGGCCGCCGCCGCGCTCCACCTGGGCCTCCACCAGGTGGATCTTCTCCGACGCGATGCCCGGGAGCATGAAGAAGGGCCCGCCGAGCGGCTGGAAGCGGTCGGGCGCGACCTCCAGCCCCGCCTCCTCCCGCACCTCGTCCGCGGCGCGCCGCCGCAGCGCGTCGAGGCCCACCTCCCCGGGCTCGAGCACCCCCGCCACCAGCTCCTCCAGCAGGAGGTACTCGCCCTCCGGCAGCACCGCAGCCTTGCCGCGCCTGAAGTAGGCGGCGGGCCGGAGCCCGCGGCGGGTGAGCACCTCGATCCCCTCGGCGCCGCGCGCCCACAGGCACACCGCCACCGCGTCGAGGGTCGGCCGGTCGATGACGTCGATGGGGTACTCGGGGGAGCGCGAGCCGTCCTCCCGGCGGTTGCGGGCTCGGTAGCGCTTCAGCCGGAGGAAGCCCTCGTCGCAGCGCGAGCGGGCGGTGCGGTCCTCGACGATCTCGATCGCGGTCAGGCGCGGCATCCGCGCAGGCTAGGGGCGCCCGCCGGCTGAAGCAAGCCGGCGGCGCGAGGGCACCTGGCCCGCGCGCCGCCGGCGCACGACGTGAGTGGTGGGGGGGAACGGTCCCGGGACAACCTCCCCGCGATGACCCGGTGCCGTCCGCTCGGTCAGCTTCGCGATCCCGTGGGCCCGCGGGATCCGGTTCCTCGTTGTACAAAAACTAAAAACGGCGCCGGGGAGAGGCAACCCGCGGCGCCGCGCGCAAGAGCAGAGGGCGGGAGCACGCGCCCCCGCCCTCGCGAAGCCGCCTGGAGCGGCCACCCGCCGGTCGCTCAGGCGACCGTGCGCAGCCCCTTCGGCTTGTACTCCTCGAGCTCGTCGAACTGGAGGTAGCGGTACACCTGCGCCGCCTTGGGCGCGATCTTCTCCTGGTAGGCCGCGAAGTACTCGGCGGGCGTGGGGAGCCGGCCCAGGTTCACCGCCACCGCGCCCAGCTCGGCCGAGCCGAGGAACACCTTGGCGCCGTTGCCCATGCGGTCGTCGAAGTTGCGGGTCGACGTCGAGAAGACGTTGACCGCGTCGGGCACGCGCGCCTGGTTGCCCATGCACAGCGAGCAGCCGGCGATCTCGATGCGGGCGCCGATGGCCGTGTAGGTCGAGAAGTACGCCTCGTCCTTGAGCTGCTGCTGGTCCATGCGCGTCGGCGGGCAGATCCAGGTCCGCACCGCCGGGTTGAACTTCTGCCCCTTCCAGAGCTCGCCGGCGGCGCGGAAGTGGCCGATGTTCGTCATGCAGGAGCCGAGGAACACGTCGTCGATCTTCGTGTTCTGGACGGCGGACAGCTTCTTCACGTCGTCGGGATCGTTCGGGCAGGCCAGGATCGGCTCGTCGAGCTGGGCCAGGTCGATCTCGATCACCGCCGCGTACTCGGCGTTCTTGTCGGCGCGGAGCAGCGCGGGCTTCGCGAGCCACGCCTCGGCCTCGTCCACGCGGCGCTGCAGCGTGGCGGCGTCCTGGTAGCCGTCGGCGATCATCTTCTTCATGAGCGCGACGTTGGAGCGGAGGTAGGTGGCGACGCTCTTCTCCGACAGGTCGACGCAGGCGGCGGCGGCGCTCCGCTCGGCGGCGGCGTCGGTGAGCTCGAACGCCTGCTCGACGGTGAGGTCGGGCAGCCCCTCCATCTCCAGGATCCGGCCGTTGAAGACGTTCTTCTTGTTCTTCTTCGGCACGGTGAGGAGGCCCTGCTGGATGGCCCAGTACGGGATCGCGTTCACCACGTCGCGGAGCGTGATGCCCGGCTTCAGCTTGCCCTTGAAGCGGACGAGCACGCTCTCCGGCATGTCGAGCGGCATGAAGCCGGCGGCGCCGGCGAAGGCGACCAGGCCCGAGCCGGCCGGGAAGCTGATGCCGATGGGGAAGCGGGTGTGGCTGTCGCCGCCCGTCCCGACGGTGTCGGGCAGGAGCAGGCGGTTGAGCCAGGAGTGGATGACGCCGTCGCCCGGCTTGAGCGCGACGCCGCCGCGCTCCTGCACGAAGCGCGGCAGGCTCTTGTGCATCTTCACGTCGGCCGCCTTCGGGTAGGCGGCCGTGTGGCAGAACGACTGCATGAACATCGGGGCGGCGAACTTGAGGCAGGCGAGCTCCTTGAGCTCGTCGGCGGTCATGGGGCCGGTCGTGTCCTGGGACCCGACGGTGGTCATCTTCGGCTCGCAGGCGGTGCCGGGCAGCACGCCGGCCACGCCGCAGGCCTTGCCCACCATCTTCTGCGCCAGCGAGTAGCCCTGGCCGGGCTTCGGCTGGGGGTTCACCGGCTTCGTGAAGAGGTCGGTCTCGCCGAGGCCGAGCGCCTGGCGCGCCTTCTCGGTCAGGGCGCGCCCGATGATGAGCGGGATGCGGCCGCCGGCGCGGTACTCGTCGGCGAGCGTGTTCGGGGCGAGCTTGAAGGTCGAGAGCACCTCGCCCTGCTCGGTCCGGACCTCGCCCTTCACCGTGTCGATGACCACCACGTCGCCGGTCTTGAGCTTCGTGACGTCGGTCTTGATGGGCAGCGCGCCCGAGTCCTGCGCCGTGTTGAAGAAGATGGGCGCGATGACGCCGCCGATGATCACGCCGTTGCGCCGCTTGTTGGGCACGGACGGGATGTCCTCGCCGATGGCCCACAGCACGCTGTTGCAGGCGCTCTTGCGGGAGGAGCCGGTGCCGACCACGTCGCCCACGAAGGCGACCTGGAAGCCCTGGGCGCGGAACTCCGCGATCTTCGCCAGGCCGCCCGGGAAGCGCGTCTTGCCCATGGCGAGCGCGTGGAGCGGGATGTCGGGCCGGGTCGAGGCGTCGCCGGCGGGGGAGAAGTCGTCGGTGTTGATCTCGCCGTCGACCTTGAAGACCTTGACCTTCACCTGCGCCGGCACGCCCGGCCGGGCGGTGAACCAGTCGGCCTTGGCCCAGGACTCCACCACCCGCTTCGCGGCGGCGTTCTTCTTCGAGAGCGCCAGCACGGCGTCGAAGGCGTCGTAGACCTGGGTGGTGGCGGAGAGCGCCTGCGCGGCGCCGTCGGCGAGCTCGGGGACGGAGAGCGCCTCGACCAGCGGGCCGACGTTGTAGCCGCCCATCATCGTGCCGAGGATGCGGACCGCGTCCTTCTTCGAGAGGAGCGGCGACTTGCGCTTGCCGTGGAGGACGTCGGCCAGGAAGCCGGCCTTCACCTCGGCGGCGGGATCGACGCCCGGGGAGACGCGGTTCTCGAGCAGGTCGAGGAGGAACTTCTCCTGGCCGGCCGGCGGCGCCTCGAGGAGCTTGCACAGCTCCCGCGTCTGCTCCGGGTCGAGCGGGCGAGCGGGAATTCCGAGTGCCTTTCGCTCCGCCTCGTGCTTCAGGTAAGCGTCGATCACCGTCATCTCCTTCGGATCGGGGTTGGGGGAGAAACCCTGTCCGGGCGCGCGCTTGCCCCGGCGGGACGCCCGTTCTCCTACACCATCTGCGGCGGATTGTCACCCCGCCCGGGTTCGGGCGAGGGGAGACCTAGGCGGCCCGCACGTCGACGGCGGTGTCGTAGAACGTGCTGCCTTCGCCCTCGTCGGTGAGCCGCTGCGAGGTGAGCGCGTTCACGGTGCGCGCCCCGAGCGCGTCCTCGAGGCGCCGCACGCCGGGCGCGACCACCACGCCCGCCGGCACGTCGTCCGTCACCTCCAGGGTGAACGTCACCTCGCCGAGCTCGTTCCAGGCGACCACCCGGGCGCCCGCCGCGAGCCCGCGCCGCTCCGCGTCGGCCAGGCTCATCCGCAGCGCCATGGGGCCCGCCTTCGACTGGAGATCCGCCCGCTCCTGGAGGAAGGAGGAGTTGAGCCCCCACACCGACGGCGCCGTCATGAGCCGGAGCGGCAGGGCCGAGCCGGCCGTGTGCGGCGGGCGGTAGACCGGCAGCGGCTGCGCCAGGCTGGGGTTCAGGATCTCGATCTTCCCCGACGGCGTCCGGAAGCGGAGCTTCACGTCGGGCGGGAGCTTCAGCGACAGCGGACGGCCCTCGTCCAGCGCCGCCCGGTCGAGGCCCTCGCGCCAGGGAGACGGCGGCGCGAGGAGCCGCTCGACGAGGTCGTTCGCGGTGAGCTCGAAGAAGGGGTCGGTGAGGCCCATTGCCCTGGCGAGGAGCCGGAACACGTCCCAGTTCGGCTTCGCCTCGCCCACCGGCGCCACCACCGGCCGGGTGCGCTGGATCACGTACTGTCCGTAGGAGCGGAAGAGGTCGTCCGCCTCCAGGGAGCTCGCGGCCGGGAGCACCACGTCGGCGTGGCGCGCGGTGTCGGTGAGGAAGCGCTCGTGCACGACCGTGAACAGGTCCTCGCGCAGGAGCCCCGCCAGCACGCGGTTCTGGTCGGGCGCCACGGCGGCCGGGTTCGAGTGGTAGACGTAGAGCGACATCACCCGCGGCCGGTCGAGCTCGGTGAGGGCGTGCCCGAGCTGGTTCATGTTGACGAGCCGGGTCGGGCCGGGCTGCAGGTCCTCGCGCGTGACGGCGGAGGTGTCGAACGCCTTCGACGCCGAGCTGTCGAAGAGGGCGCCGCCGCCGCGCTTCGCCCAGGCGCCCAGGGCGGCGGGGAGGCAGGCGATGGCGCGCAGGTTCATGCTGCCGTTGCCGTGCCGCGAGAGCCCGTTGCCCACCCGGATGAAGGGCGCGCGCGCCTCCCCGAGCGCGTGCGCCAGCGCCACCACCCGCTCCTCCGCGAGGCCGGTGACGGCCGCCGTCCGCGCCGGGGTCCACTCGGGCAGCACCTGCCGCGCCAGCTCCCCCCACCCCTGCACGTGGGCGTCCACGAAGGCGCGGTCCACCAGCCCGTCGCGCTCGAGGACGTGCAGCACCCCGAGCGCCAGCGCGCCGTCAGAGGCGGGCCGCACCAGGAGCACCTCGTCGGCGAGGTGGGCGCTCGCGGTCCGGTAGGTCTCGACGAGGAGGACGCGCGCGCCGCGGGCGCGGGCGGCCTTGAGCCGCGCCACCAGGTGGATGTTCGTCGCCACCGGGTCGAGGCCCCACACGACCACGAAGTCGCTCTCGGCCACCTCCTCCGGGTCCATGCCGGCCGTCTCGCCCATGACCGCCTTCCAGGCGGCGCCCTTGGCCGGCGAGCAGATGGTGCGGTCGAGGCGCGAGGCCCCGAGCGCGTGGAAGAAGGCGTGCCCGGCGTTGCGCTGCACGAGGCCCATCGTCCCGGCGTACGAGTACGGCAGGAGGCACTCGGCGCCGTGCGCCGCGATGAGCGCCTTCCAGCGCGACGCCACGAGCGCGATCGCCTCGTCCCAGCCGGCCGGGCGGAAGCGCCCGGAGCCCTTCGGCCCGTCGCGCAGGAGCGGGGTGGTGAGGCGCGAAGGCGCGTGCACCGTCGCCTCGTAGTGGTTCATCTTCGGGCAGAGCGTCCCGCGCGACCACGCGTGGTCGGGGTCGCCCCGGACCGCCACCGCCCGGCCGCCCTCCACCTCCACCAGGAGCCCGCAGCAGTCGGGGCAGTCGTAGGGGCAGGCGGAGCGGTGGACGGTCGGCATGGCCGGCATCCTGCCCCGCCGGCCCGGGAGATTTCAACGCGCGGCCCGGCCCGGCGCGCTTTCCGTTGACCGGCCGCCGCCGGCGTGGCTCATGGTCCCCGCATGCCGACCGCCCTCGTCACCGGCGCCGCCGGGTTCCTCGGCCGCGCCCTCGTCCGCGCGCTCGCCGCGCGCGGCGTGGCGGTGCGCGCGCTGCTTCGGCCCTCGAGCGACGCGTCGGCGCTGCCGCCCGGGGTGGAGGTGGTGCGCGGCGACGCGCTCGACCGCGCGGCGGTGCGCCGGGCGGTGGACGGGTGCGAGCTCGTCTACCACCTGGCGGGCCTGCGCCGCGCCGCCGACCGCGACAGCTTCTTCGCGGTGAACGCCGGCTCGACCCGGCTCCTCCTCGACGCCTGCCTCGAGGGCGGCGCCGCGCGCGGGCGCTTCGTGCTGGCCGGCTCGCTCGCCGCCGCCGGCCCCTCGCGCGAGGGGAAGCGGGAGGAGGACCCGCTCGCCCCGGTCGAGTGGTACGGCGAGTCGAAGGCGGAGGCGGAGCGGATCGCGCTCTCCTACGCCGGCCGCCTGCCGGTGGCGGTGGCGCGGCCGCCGCGCATCCTGGGGCCCGGCGACCGCGAGAACCTCCTCTTCTTCCGGCTCGCCGCGAAGGGCCTGGTCCTGCGGGTCCTCGGGCCGGAGCGGCCGCTCTCGTGGATCGACGTGGACGACTGCGCCCGCGGCTTCGCGCTCCTCGGCGAGCGCCCGGAGGCGGTCGGCCAGGTCTTCTTCCTCGCCTCGCCGGAGCGCACCAGCGTCGAGGGGCTGCAGCGCGAGGTGGCGCGCGCGCTGGGCGTCGCGCCGCGCACCGTGCCGGTCCCGCCGGCGGCGCTCTCGGCCCTCGGCTGGGCCGCCGACGCCGTCACCCGGCTCACCGGCCGCCGCCTCCCGCTCAACCGGAAGCTCGTGCGCCAGGTGCTCGCCCCGGGCTGGACCTGCGCCACCGGCAAGGCGGAGCGGGTGCTCGGGTTCACCGCCGGGACGGCGCTGCGCGACTCGGTCGCCCGCTCCGCGCGCGACTACCGCGAGCGCGGGTGGCTGCCGGGGCCCTGATCTCGATTGCAGGCCCGCTCGGCGCGCCACTGGCTATAACATTCCAGCTTCACCCTCGACCCCCACCCGGGACTTCACGCACCGCATGCCCGACCCCCAGCGCGCCGCGTTCTTCGACGTGGACGGGACCCTGGTCCGGACGAACATCGTCCACGCGTTCGCGTACTACGCGCTGAACCAGGGGAGCATCTTCGGCACGGCGCTCCGGACCGCGCGCACCCTGGCCGGCGCGCCGCTCTACTGGGCGCTCGACAAGCTCGACCGCAAGGCCTTCAACGAGCTCTTCTACCAGTCGTACCGCGGCCTCTCGCAGGACCGGCTGGAGGAGCTGGCGGCGGAGCTGTTCGAGGCGGTGCTCCTGCCGGCCATCCACCCCGGCACGCCGCGGCTCCTGGCCGAGGCGCGCCGCGCCGGCTGCCGCCTGGTGCTGGTGACGGGCGCGCTCGACTTCACGGTGCGCGACCTGGCGCGGCACCTCGGCGCCGACGACGTCATCGCCAACCGGATGCACTACGTGGAGGGGGTGGCGACCGGCCGCGTCGTCCCGCCCATCGTGGAGGGGGCGCACAAGGCGGTGGCGGTGCGCGACTACTGCCTGCGCGAGGGGCTCGCCCTCGACCGGAGCCACGCCTACTCCGACAGCTTCTCCGACTACCCCATGCTGACGGTGGTCGGCCACCCGGCCGCGGTGAACCCCGACCTGCGGCTGCGCCAAGTGGCCCGCGCCTACGCGTGGCCCATCCTCGACACCACCCGAGCCTCCTGACATGCGCCCCCTCTCCCTCACCCGCCTCCACGAGCAGGCCGAGCAGGTCGTCACCCTCGACCGCGACTCGGCGCCGCGCGTCCTCTTCTCGGGCGAGGACCTGCTGGTCGAGGACCTCCCCGTCGGCACGAAGGTCATCTACCCGAAGCCGCCCGTCGCCGGCCTGCCCAACGTGAAGTCCGCCATCCGCTGGGCCATCAACCACCCCGAGGGCTGCGAGCCGCTCCACGCGAAGCTGCGCCCGGGGATGAAGGTCACCATCGCGCTCGACGACATCTCCCTGCCGCTGCCGCCCATGCGCACGCCCGACGTGCGGCAGCAGGTGCTGGAGGTCGTGCTCGAGCTGCTCGCCGACTCGGGGGTGGACGACGTCCACCTCGTCATCGCCATCTGCCTGCACCGCCGGATGACGGCGGCCGAGGTGAAGCGGATGGTGGGCGAGAAGATCTTCGACGCCTGGTGGCCCGACCGGCTCTACCACCACGACGCGGAGGACCCGGACGGCCTCGTCACGCTCGGCACCACCCGCCACGGCGAGAAGGTGGTGGTGAACCGGCGCGCCGCCGAGTCGGACCTGCTCATCTACGTGAACCTGAACCTCGTCCCCATGGACGGCGGCCACAAGTCGGTCGGGACCGGGCTCACCAACTACGAGGGCGTGAAGGCGCACCACACGCCGGACCACATCCGCAAGAGCGACTCGTACATGGACCCGGCGCGGTCGGAGATGCACCGCTCGATCGACCGGATCGGCCGCGTCATCGACGAGAGCCTGGACGTGTTCCACATCGAGACCACCATCAACAACCGGATGTTCGACGGGCCGATGGGCTTCCTCATGAAGCGCGAGGACCACTACGGCGAGCTCGATCGGCTGAAGCTCGCCGGCCTGCAGGCGACCTTGAAGGCCCTGCCGCGCGCCGCGCGGCGCAAGCTGTTCCAGGCCGTGCCCGCCGCCTACGAGGTGATCGCGGTCCACGCCGGCCGCACCGAGCCGACCCACCGCAAGATCCTGGAGAAGAGCTGGGAGCAGTACGCGGTGGACGTCGACTTCCAGGCCGACGTCGGCGTCATGGGCATCCCGTTCATCTCGCCCTACAACGTGAACTCGATCCTGAACCCGCTCTTGGTGCAGGTCATGGCCTGCGGGTACTTCTTCAACTTCTACCGGGGGAAGCCGCTGGTGAAGCCGGGCGGGACGCTCATCGTCACCCACCCCTGCTCGGACGAGTTCGACCCCGAGCACCACCCGAGCTACATCGAGTTCTTCCACCGGCTCTTGCCCGAGACCCGCGACGCGAAGGTGCTCGAGCAGAAGTACGAGCGCGAGTTCGCCGAGAACCCGAGCTACGTGCACATGTACCGGACCGGCCACGCCTACCACGGCGCGCACCCGTTCTTCATGTGGTACTGGGGCGAGAACGGCCGCCAGCACTACGGGCGCATCATCGTGGTCGGCGCCGACAACGAGCACGTGCCCCGGCTCATGGGCTGGGAGCGCGCCGAGCGCCTCTCCGACGCCATCGACCTGGCGCGCGCCCACCACGGCCGGAGCGCCCAGATCGCGATGCTCCACCACCCGCCCATCGTCATGACGCAGAACCTCGGATGAGCGAGCCGACCTCAGCTCCGCCCGCCGGGCTCCTCGACGTCGCGGCGACGCTCCGCGGCCAGCGCATCCTCGTGACCGGGGCCACCGGCTTCGTGGGCAAGGTCATGCTCTCGATGCTGCTCCACCGGTACCCGGAGATCGGGAAGGTGTTCGTGCTGGTGCGCCCCGGGACCGGCGGCACCGCCGAGGCGCGCTTCTTCGGCAAGGTGGCGGCGAGCCGGCCCTTCGACCCGCTCCGCGAGCGGCACGGGGCGCGGCTGGACGCCTTCCTGCGCGAGAAGTGCGCCCCGCTCGCCGGCGACGTCTCCGACCCGCTGTGCGGGCTCTCCGAGGCCGACCTGGCGGCGCTGGGGCCGCTGCGGGCGGTGGTGAACTGCGCCGGGCTGGTGGACTTCAACCCCTCGCTCGAGCTGGCCATCGACGTGAACGCGCTCGGCGCGCGCCACGCCGCCGAGCTGTGCCGGCGCACCGGCGCGGCGCTCGTCCACGTCTCCACCTGCTTCGTGGCGGGCAACCGCAGCGGGGTGGTGTTCGAGGACGAGGCGCTCGAGGGCTACTTCCCGCGCCGCGACGGGGTCGAGGGCCGGCCCACCGCCCCCACCCTCGACGCGCGCGACTTCGACCTCGACCGCGAGCTCGCCGACTGCGAGCGCCGCATCGCCCGCGTGCGCGAGGAGGCCGAGGACGCCGCCCTCCAGTCGGAGCTGCGGGCGCGCGCCCAGGAGCGGCTGCGGGCCGAGGGGCGCGCCGGCGACGCGCGCTCCGAGCGCCTCGCGCTCGGGCGCGAGAAGCGCCTCTGGATCTCGCAGCGGCTGGTCGACCTGGGGATGGAGCGCGCCCGGCACTGGGGCTGGCCCAACACCTACACCTACACGAAGAGCCTGGGCGAGCAGGCCATCGCGCGGAGCGGCGTCCGCTTCGCGCTGGTGCGCCCGGCCATCGTCGAGACCGCGCTGCGCTACCCGTTCCCGGGCTGGAACGAGGGGTTCACCACCAGCGCGCCGCTCGCGTTCCTGGGCCTCAAGGGGCAGCGCGTCTACCCGATGGGCGAGCGCGCCATCCTCGACATCGTCCCGGTCGACCTGGTGGCGGCGGCCATCGTCGCGATCCTCGCCGACGTGCTCGACGGGCGAGCGGAGGGGCAGCCGGAGGAGGCTGCCCCGGAGCGAGCGGGGGGTCCGGGGGGGCCTCATCCCCCCGGCCGGAAGTCCGTCTACCACCTGGCCTCGAGCGACACGAACCCGCTCTACGTGCGGCGCGCGCTGGCGCTGGTCGGGCTCTACCGCCGGCGCTTCTACCGGAGCCGGCAGGAGGGGAGCCGGCTCGCCAACGCGGTGCGGTCCCGCTTCGAGCCCTACTCGGTCTCGCGGCGGCACTACGAGACCTTCAGCGCGCCGGCCTTCTCGCGGCTGGCGCGCGCGGCGAGCCGGCTGCTCCGCGACGAGGGGCCTCGCTGGGGCGCGCCGCGGCTCTCGGCGCTGGCCGGACGCGCCGCCGACGCGCTCGACGAGGTCGAGTCGAAGCTGGCGCAGACGGAGAGCCTGTTCGAGCTCTTCATGCCCTTCGTGTGGGAGAACCGGTACGTCTTCCGCTGCGCCCACCTGCGCGAGCTGTACGCGCGGCTCGCGCCGGCGGACCAGGAGCGGCTGCCCTGGGACCCGGAGCGCCTCGCCTGGCGCGAGTACTGGCTCGACGTCCACATGAAGGGCCTCGAGGAGTGGGTGTTCCCCGGCCTGGAGGAGGAGTCGCAGAAGAAGGTCCACCCCGTGAAGCAGCACCGCGACCTGCTCGAGCTGCTCCACGCCTCCTGCGAGACCCACCGGCGCCGCGTCGCGCTGCGGATGACCGGCGCGCGCAAGGACCGCTACACCTACGCCGAGCTGGGCGCGGCCGCGGAGCGCGTCGCGGGCGCGCTCGCCGCGCGGGGCGTCCGGCCGGGCGACCGCGTGCTGCTCGCCGCGGAGAACCGCCCGGAGTGGGGCATCGCCTTCTTCGGCGTCCTCGCCGCCGGCGGCGTGGCGGTGCCGGTGGACGCCCAGCTCTCCCAGCCCGAGCTCGCGAACCTGGCGCGCAGCGCCGGGGCGAAGCTGGCGCTCCTCTCGGAGGAGGTGGCCGAGCGCGCGGCGGAGCTCGTCCAGGCCTGGCGCGGCGAGGGCGGCCCGGCGCCGCTCGGGCTCGCCGAGGCGCTGGCGGGCGACCCCGCCGCGGCGCCGCGCCTCCCGCCGCCCCAGCCCGACGACGTCGCCTCGCTCATCTACACGAGCGGCACCACGGGCACGCCCAAGGGCGTCCTCCTCACCCACCGCAACTTCACCAGCCTGGTGGCGCGGCTCTCGTCGATCTTCGACCTCGGGCCCGGCGACGGGCTCCTGTCGGTGCTGCCGCTCCACCACACCTTCGAGTTCACCTGCGGGCTGCTGGTGCCGCTCGCGCGCGGCGCGGAGGTGGAGTACCTCGACGAGCTCACCGCCGACACGCTCGGGGACGCGCTGGAGAGCGGGCGCGTCACCGCCATGATCGGCGTCCCCGCGCTGTGGGCGCTCCTCCACCGGCGCATCACCCAGGAGCTGTCGGCCCGCCCCGGCGCGGTGGAGGCGGCCGCCCGCGCGCTCATGGGCGCGAACGCCGGCCTGCGCGACCGGCTGGGCGCGAACCTCGGCAAGCTCCTCTTCTGGCCGGTGCACCGGAAGCTCGGCGGGCGGCTGCGCATCCTCGTCTCGGGCGGCTCGGCGCTGGCGCCGGACGTCCAGCGCGCCTTCCACGAGCTGGGCTTCGACCTCTACGAGGGGTACGGGCTGACCGAGGCCGCGCCGGTGCTGGCGGTCTCGACGCCCGACGACGGCCCCCGCGCCGGCACCGTGGGGCGGCCCTTGCCCGGCGTCGAGCTGCGCATCGACGCGCCGGACGCGCGCGGGGTGGGCGAGGTGCTCGCCCGCGGGCCGAACGTCATGGCGGGCTACTGGAAGGCGGGGAGCGAGCGGCCGGAGGTGGACGAGGCGCTCACCGCCGAGGTGCTCGAGGGCGGCTGGCTGCGGACCGGCGACCTCGGCCGGCTCGACGAGGCCGGGCGGCTCGTGCTGGTGGGGCGCAAGAAGGACGTCGTCATCGACGCCGACGGCAAGAACGTCCACCCCGACGAGGTGGAGGAGCGCTACCGCTCCGAGGACCTGGTGCAGGAGCTGTCGGTGGTGGGCCTGCGCGACGGCGCCTTCGAGAAGCTGGCGATGCTGGTGGTGCCGCGGTGGGAGGGCCGCGACCGCGCCGAGGTGCGGCGGCGGCTCGAGGAGCACGTGCGGCGCGTCTCGGCGTCGCTCCCGTTCCACCAGCGGGTGAAGGTCTGGCACGTCACCGACCTGGAGCTGCCGAAGACCTCCACCCGCAAGGTGAAGCGCGCCTGGGTGGCCGAGGAGCTCCGGAAGCTCGAGGCGGCGGCGCAGCAGGGCGCGCGCGCCCGCACCGCGGCGCGCGAGGCGGCGGGCGACGGCTGGGTGCTCGACCTCCTGGCCGAGGTGGCGCGCCGGCCGCGCGGGAGCGTGACGCCGGCGAGCCTGCTCGCGGCCGACCTGGGCTTCGACTCGCTCATGTTGACGGAGCTGGCGGCGGCGCTGGAGCAGGCGGGCGTGCCGGCGAGCGTGACCGACGGGCTGCACCGGCTGGAGACGGCCGGCGAGCTGGCGCGCGCCGCCGGCGCGGCGGTGCACCGGGCGGAGCGCGAGGCCCCGGCGCCCTCTGCGGAGAAGGCGGCCGCGGAGCGCGAGCCGGACGTCGCCCTGCCGGAGCCGCTCTCCGCGATCGGGCGGAAGCTCCTCGCCGCCGGCCAGCGCGTGCTGTACCGGGATCTCTATCGGACGGAGGTGCGCGGGCGCGCCTTCATCCCGCGCGACCGCAACTTCCTGGTGGTGGCGAACCACGCCAGCCACCTCGACATGGGCCTCGTCAAGGTGGCGCTCGGCGACCAGGGCGAGCGGCTCGCCGCGCTGGCGGCGCGCGACTACTTCTTCGACACGCCGCTCAAGCGCGCCTACTTCGAGAACTTCACGAACCTCATCCCGATGGAGCGCTCGGGCTCGGTCCGGCAGAGCCTGCGGGCGGCGGAGGAGGCGCTGCGGCAGGGGCTCAACCTCCTCATCTTCCCGGAGGGCACCCGCTCGCGCGACGGCGCGCTGGCGCGCTTCAAGCCGACCGCGGGCTACCTGGCGCTCCAGTGCGGAGTGGACGCGCTCCCGGTCTACATCCGCGGGACGCACGAGGCGCTCGCCCCGGGCCGGCTCGTGCCGCGCGCGGCCGACCTGGCGGTCGTCATCGGGCAGCCCATCGCGGTCGCCGACCTGCGCGCCCGCACCGCGCACCTGGCGCGCGGCGAGGCGCACAAGGAGGCCACTCGCCTCATGGAGGAGGCGGTGCGGGCGCTGGGGGGGCTCGGGCCGACCTCGAACGCGACCTCGACGGCGACCTCGACGGCGACCTCGACGGCGACCTCGACCGCGACCTCGACCGCGACCTCGACCGCGACCTCGACCGCGACCGCGACCGCGACCGCGAAGGCGACCTCGACCGCGACCGCGACCGCGAAGGCGACTGCGACCGCCGAGGCGACTGCGACCGGCGCGCCGGAGGACGGCGACGGTGCGGCCCCTGCTCCCCGCGTGCGGGGGGACGCGGGCGGCGCCGGGCCGGCCAAGGTCATCCTCGCCCCGGAGGAGCACGACTCGTGAACCTGCTCGTCACCGGCGGCACCGGCTTCCTCGGCTCGGCGCTCCTGCCGCTGCTCTCCGAGGGCGGGCATCGGCTGCGCGTCCTCGCCCGCGGCGACGCGGCCCAGGCCGAGGCGCTGGGGGCCGAGGTGGTCCGGGCCCCGCTGCAGGACCGCGCGGCGGTGCGGCGGGCGCTCGCCGGCGTCGAGGCGGTGTTCCACCTGGCCGGCCAGGTGGCGTTCGACGCCCGCGACCCCTCCGCCCTCTACCAGCTCCACGTCGAGTGCACGCGGACGCTGCTCGAGGACGCGCACGCCGCCGGGGTGAGCCGGTTCGTCCTCGCCTCGAGCTCAGGCACCATCGGCATCTCGCGCGAGGAGAAGGTCCACACGGAGTCGGACGGCCCGCCCATCCAGGTGGCGGCGCGCTGGCCCTACTACCTCTCCAAGATCTACCAGGAGAAGACGGCGCTCAGGTTCCACCGCGACACCGGCCTCCCGGTGGTGGTGCTGAACCCGTCGCTGCTGCTCGGCCCCGGCGACGCCCGCCTCTCCTCCACCGACGTGGTCTTCAAGTTCCTCGAGCGGCGCGTGCCGGCCCGGCCCTCGGGCGGGCTCTCGTTCGTGGACGTCCGCGACGCGGCGGCGGCGTTCGCGGCCGCGCTCACCCGCGGCCGGCCCGGCGAGCGGTACCTCCTCGGCGGCGCCAACCTGACCTTCGCCGACTTCTTCGCGCGCCTGTCGCGCCTCTCCGGCGTCGCCCCGCCCGCGCTGCGCCTGCCCTCGAAGGTGAACGTGGCCGGGGCGCACCTCCTCGGCCGCTGGCACGGCTGGCGCGGCAGCGAGAGCCCCATCTCGCCCGAGGAGGTCGAGATGGGTGAGCACTTCTTCTACGTGGACAGCCGCAAGGCGGAGCAGGAGCTCGGCTTCACCGCCCGCGACCCCCAGGAGACGCTGCACGCCACCGTCGCCTGGCTCGACCGCCACGTCCGCGCGAAGGGCGCCGGCCGGCCCGCGACGGTGGGCGACCTCGGCTGAGAGAGCCCCCTCTCCCTCGCCCCGCGAAGCGGGGCGACGGCCGGAGCCTCATCATCAGCCACATCTCCTAGAGGTCATGCGCCTCAGCGGCCGTCGGTGGGCTTGGCGGCCCGGCGGACTACGGGCAGAGAGGGGCGCGGCAGGATGGGCGGCCGGACTCGCGCCGGCGGGCAGGCCTCGGCCGGCGGGCGCCCCACGCGCGGCGGAGCCGCGCGTTCGAGACGGCTGGGCGTGCCCGGCTCACAAATGTCCTCTGAGGGTGAACCGCGGTGCGCCGGCAGCACGCCCCAACGGTGAACGCTTTCGCGCTTGACCGAGTCACAGCTGAATCGCGCGCGCGGCCCGGCAATGCAACAGGATGGCCCGCTAGCGCGCCGCGCCCTGCGCCTGCGAGGCGCGCGGCGCCGTCGAAGGCGAAGTCGGCGGGCTCCTCACGAAGACGCGCAGGCGCGGCGGCCAGGGGCCTTCCCGGAGGCTCGAAAAGTGCGTGTTACCGTCGGAGAACACGCACCGGAGGTCTTCATGCCCGACGCCGCGCCCGCTTCCCTCGATACCGCCGCCCTCTCCCGTCGCCTGACCGCGCTAGCCGGGGACGAGCGCCACACCCAGGTCGAGTTCTTGCTCCACCTCGACGTCTTCGACCAGCGCCGGGCCTGGGCCGAGGCCGGCTATCCTTCCCTGTGGGAGTGGTGCGTTCGCGCCCTCCACCTGAGCGAGGGCGCCGCCGGTCGGCGCATCGCCGCCAT